>RFQA01000214.1 GCA_009925925.1 Betaproteobacteria bacterium | reverse complement strand
TGGAGGACTGGTTGCAAACCCGGCAGTTCAAGGCCTACACCTCGCACACCATTGCCAGCAAAGATCGCATGCGGGTGGAGCTGGCACGCATCCGCCAGCAGGGCTGGGCAGTCTCCGAGCAGCAACTCGAAATGAACTACCGCGGCGTGGCGGTGCCTTTGATGGACCGCCATGGCGCCTTGATGGGTGCGCTCAACGTCACCATGCCCATGGGCAATGAGAGCACGGATGACGCAGTCCGCCGCGTGCTGCCCGTGTTGCAGGAAACTGCTCGCGCCATGCGCAACCTGATTTAAGCCGCGCCGGGCGTCTGCAGCTGGGCCTGCATGTCCGGCACGTACTGGGTGCTGACCCATTCAGAAATGACCTGGGTGGTCATGGACTCCGGGTGGCCGGCCTCCTCGCTAACCCGCGCTACTTCCTCGGCGGAAGTGACCACGCTGATGAACATTTGCAGCAAGGCCTGCATGCCACCGGTGGAGACTGCGGTATCTCCCAGCTGCTTCAGGGCAGCCCAGGCTTCGGTCTCAAATGCTTCAGGGGTGTAGGGAGTTGTCATGCTCAGTCCTCGTAGATGCGGGAGAGTCTAGCTTCAGTACACTGCGCGTGCTCCCTATTTTGAGACCCACCCATGGCTGACCGCATTTATCTTCCCGTCACCGAAAACGCGAACCCTCGCACCGAGGCAGCGCTGGCGCGGCTGCGCAAGGCCATGACCGAGATAGAGGCCGACATCACAGCACACCAAGGCGTGTACCCCTACAACCATGGCCGGGTGACCCAAAGCGAGCTGTGCCGCAGGGCGGATGTCAAGAAAGCCACGTTGCAGACCCCGCTGCATAAAGACACCACCCGGGTTCAGATTCTTGCGTGGCTCGATAGCGTCACTTCAGGTCTGACAGCCACCCGTGATGCCACCCGAGAAAAGGTCACAGCGACGGCAGACACGCTGGCCGCAGAAGTGCATCGGCTGGAAGCCGAGCTTCAGGCGGCTTTGTTGCAGCTGGGGCTGGCCGAACAACGGATTGAGGTGTTGGAGATGGAGAGGGCGGAGTTGATGTCACGCTTGAACGATCAGCGCTGAGTTCAACCTGAATGCTTTGGCTTGGCCAACGTTTCGTTGGCCAAGCTGCGTGTTTTGCTTTAGACCACCTGTGCGTCTTCGACCAGCAGTCGTGCCTTGAATGTGCCCTTGTGAATGCGGAATGCCGCAACGCTTTGGACCAGTTCCTGAGCGCGTGCCCGCAGACTGGCCGCTGCTGCAGACATTTCTTCAACCAAAGCAGCGTTTTGCTGGGTGGTTTGGTCCATATGGACAACGGCCTCTCCGATTTGGGATACCCCCGAGGCCTGCTCTGAGCTGGCTGCACTGATGGAATCCATCAGGTCAGCAACCTGTTGAATGGCCTGCACCACGTCTTGCATGGTGGTGCCAGCTTGTTGAGCCTGGTCGCTGCCGGTGGATACCCGATCCACGCTGGCTGAGATCAAGCCCTTGATTTCCTTGGCAGCTTCGGCGCTTCGTCCCGCAAGAGACCGGACTTCACTGGCCACCACGGCAAAGCCGCGACCTTGCTCTCCCGCGCGGGCCGCTTCTACCGCTGCATTGAGGGCCAGGATATTGGTCTGGAAGGCGATGCCGTCAATGACTCCGATGATGTCTGCAATGCGCTGGGAGGACTGGTCTATGCCTTGCATGGTCTGCACGACTTGCGCCACCACCTCGCCACCTTTGCGCGCGATGCCGGAAGCCACATGCGCAAGACGATAAGCCTCGCGGGCGCTATCAGCGTTCTGCCGGACGGTGGCACTGAGCTGCTCCATGGAGGCGGCGGTTTGCTCCAGGGCGCTGGCCTGTCGCTCTGTGCGCGACGACAGGTCGCCGCTACCACTGGCAATCTGGGTACTGCCACTTGCAACGCTCTCCGAGCCCTCCCGTACCGTCCCGACCATCATTTGCAAGGCGTCCTGCATACGGGCCATGCCGGCCATCACGCTGTCCGGGGCGTGGGAGGGCACTGTGATGCGGGTTGTCAAGTCACCCTGTGCCACAGCGTTGCTGATGGACAATACCTCGGCGGGTTCACCACCGAGTTGCCGGTGGAGCGTCCGGATCATGAAATACCCCAGCGCGATGGCAATCAGCAGGCCACTCAAGATAGCCGTCAGGCAGACAGCTCGTATCCAGGCAAAGTAGGCCACACCGGATTCGTATTCCTGTTTCGAAACGGCGAACTGGATTCCGTTGAGTTGCTCAATTTTTTCCATGACAGGGGACATCTGGCGGACCACGTGGTCGTTGTAGACCATGAGTGCCTTGCCATGGTCCCGGTCTGCAAGGGCGTTACGCATGGGGCGTAAGGCCTGGTCCAACAATGATCGATAGAGCGCTGAAAACTCTTTGGCCAACGCAGTTTCTTCCGGGGTCAGGTAGGTCGCCTCGTACGCCTGCCAGGTTGTGCCGATGTGTGTGGCGTTGCGGTCAAACTCGGCAATCTGGCCGGTTGTGTGCGCGGGCTCGGGGTTCATCACACTGTCCATCAAGACGATGCGGTTGCGTTGCAATAGCCGCGAGACTTCGCCTAGTTGGCCCAGTGCAATGACGCGATCTTCATAGACGGTTTTCAGTGAGTCATTGGATGCAGCCAGGCCCTGGAGGCCGAGGCCCCCGATGCCAAGTAACAGGCATCCGAGGATGCCGATGATCCACTGCAAGCGGGTGGCGATTGTCCAGGCTTTCATATGCACGTTCTCCCTACAAACAAAGGAGTGGCGCGCCCGATGGTCCAACGGATGTCCGCCGGTCGCCGCCTCCCGTCAGCAATAAGTGCACAGCTCCGCCTTGGTGGTCTATGAGCTGCATGTGCGCATCATTCTGGTGCATTGATATGAAAAATGCACCAGCTCGATAGGAATTTAGGGAAATTTCAGGTTTTCAGCCCGCCATCAACTTGTGCACCAGGTCTGCGGTGGTCGAAGCCTTGTACTTGCGCATCAGCCGGGCGCGGTAGATTTCTACGGTGCGGTGGCTGATGTTGAGTGTTTTGCCGATCTGCTTGGAGGTCTGACCCTGCATGAGGTAAGCCGCAACTTCCCGCTCCCGGGGGGTGAGTTCCGCGCGCACCGGACGCATTGCACTCAGGTCCTCGAAGGTCCAAATGCCGGCTTCGTGCGGGGCGCTGGGGTTCAAGGCCCTGCCGCTTACGTGGCACCAAAAGGTTTCGCCCTTGAAGCGGCCGTCCAACCGTTTCATGATGCGGTCATCTGCATAGGTTCCATTGCGATTCAGCAAAGGGGCCATGCGTGCGCCAAGACGCTCGAATTCGTCCGCGCTGGGGTAGAGCACCTGGAAGGACTGGCCGACCAGCTGGTCCTTGCCTGCCCCGAACATGTCGCAGAGTTGCTGGTTGCAATCGATCATGGTGCGATTGCGGGACAGCGCCAGCCCGACGGGCGCGAGGTCAAAGGCTTGGCGGTAGTCAATATCCATGCGGTTGGCAGTGAGGGAAAGGCTTTACGGGGAACTACGTATGTGGTTACGTAGTATCGTAGCGGCCATATTGTTTCTATCCCTATAGGAGATACGCGCAGTGAACAAGATTTACCCCAGCGCCGCCGCGGCGCTTGAAGGCATCATTCAGGACGGCCAGTTACTGGGCGTGGGTGGTTTCGGCCTGTGCGGCATTCCGGAGGCTTTGATTGACGCCCTGCGCGACAGCGGCGCCAAGAATCTGACCGCCATTTCCAACAACGCTGGTGTGGATGGTTTCGGCCTGGGCAAACTGCTGGAGACCCGCCAGATCAAGAAAATGATTTCCAGCTACGTGGGTGAGAACAAGGAATTCGAGCGCCAGTACCTGGCCGGCGAGCTGGAGTTGGAATTCACCCCCCAAGGAACGTTGGCTGAGAAGCTGCGCGCCGGTGGTGCCGGCATTCCCGCTTTTTTTACCAAAACCGGTGTGGGCACCATGGTGGCCGAGGGCAAAGAGCTGCGTGAGTTTGAGGGCGAAACCTATGTGATGGAACGCTCTTTGGTGCCGGATGTGTCGCTGGTCAAAGCCCATCGTGCCGACAAGTCGGGCAACCTGCAGTTCCGCTTCACCGCGCGCAACTTCAACCCCGCCGTCGCTATGGCTGGCAAAGTTTGCGTGGTAGAGGTCGAAGAGATTGTGGAGACTGGCGCCATCGCCCCGGACCATGTGCACCTGCCGGGCATTTATGTGCACCGCATCGTCCTGAATGCTTCGCCCGAGAAGCGGATTGAGAAGCGCACGATCACAGAAAAGGCGGGCGTGTAAGCCCGCCGCTACCGAATCATCAGGAGCCTGAATATGAGCTGGAATCAAGACCAAATGGCGGCCCGTGCGGCCCACGAGTTGGAAGACGGGTTTTACGTAAACCTCGGTATCGGCATTCCTACCCTGGTGGCCAACCATGTGCCTGCCGACAAAGAGGTGTGGTTGCAAAGCGAGAATGGCATGCTGGGCATTGGCCCTTTCCCGACCGAAGATGAAGTGGACGCTGACCTGATCAACGCCGGCAAGCAAACGGTGACCACCATCAAAGGCAGCAGTATCTTCGGCTCGGACCAGAGCTTTGCCATGATCCGCGGCGGCAAGATCAACCTGTCCATTCTGGGTGCCATGCAAGTGAGCGAAAAGGGTGACCTCGCGAACTGGATGATCCCCGGCAAGATGGTCAAGGGCATGGGCGGTGCCATGGACCTGGTGGCCGGCGTGAAGCGTGTGATCGTGCTCATGGAGCACGTGGCCAAGAAGAAAGACGGCACCGAGGACCTGAAGATCCTGCCCAGCTGCACCTTGCCCTTGACCGGCGTGGGTGTGGTGGACCGCATCATCACGGACCTGGCTGTCATGGACATCACCCCTGAAGGGCTGAAGCTGGTGGAGTTGGCTCCCGGCGTCACCCGCGAGGCTGTGCAGTCTAAAACGGGTGTAACCCTGCTCTAAGGCGGGGGTTCTAGCGGGTAAGATCCTGCGCAGTCGTGATTCCAGTATCTAACCCGGGGAAAACATGTCCAGAGCGCTTAAATTTCTGATGTTCATCTACTTCGTGGTCTTCGCGACCACGGGGGCTTTCATGGTTCTCATCGTGAATGCGGATGAAACCTCCCAACCCTGGATTGCGCTCCTGGTGCGCAACCATGCCATTGTGTATGCGTGGCATTTGGGCTGCTGGATGGTGATGGGCATGTTTACCAACTACTACTGGGATTTGTTCAACCTCGGCAAGGGGCTGGAGTCCATGCAGGCATTGCGCATTGGTTTGCCTTTGCTGGTGTCTCCGTTTGTGTTCATGCCGGTGTACAACCTTTGGCTGGCCTCCAGCTCGCAGAGTTACATGTTGTTTGCCGTGATTGCTATCCAGAGTGGCTTCTTCTGGCAGGCCCTGTTGACCAAGGTTGCGCCTTTGGACCGGGCACCTTCCATTCCATGGTCGGTGAACAACGGCGTGAACCGCAATGCGCGCGCCAGCAACCCGCAAGGGCCTGAGCTGAGCTGATCAGAGTGCTACAGAATAAAAAAACGGGGCCATGGCCCCGT
>RFQA01000213.1 GCA_009925925.1 Betaproteobacteria bacterium | reverse complement strand
TAAGCTCATCCCAATAACGCATGAGGAAGGCTTCCCGTTGACGATGTGGCAATTTTGATATTTCTTGCTCCAGAGTGGCCAAAAGCTGACGCTTGGCCAGCGCTGTAGAGGCATCCGAGGGCATTTGGCCCTCTTCCCGAATCTCAATCAGTTCAAGGGGGTCAAAATCCTCCTCCCCATCCATGCCAGCCCCCAGAGCGGAGAAGGGGGTCTCATAGGTCGAACGGACCTTTTGACGTCGAAACCAGTCATGAATCCGATTTTGCAGAATTCGGGTGAAAATCAACGGGAACTCTGCGGCGGGCCGATCACCATATTTTTGGGCCAAGCTAATCATCGCATCCTGTACAACATCGAGAGCAGCCGCCTCATCCCGAACCGCATAGACGGCCTGTTTGAAGGCTTTTTTCTCAACGCCAGCTAGAAATTGATCGAGTTCTTGGGCGGATGCCATGTGGATTACTACGAATAAATGATCTTTGTTTTTGTGGTTTGCTTGCGATGAATGGACCCAAAATACAGCCTAAACCCACTCATTCTAGGCTATTGCTTTACAATGGAAGGCTTACCGCAAAGAAACCATCCAAGAAGTGGCAGTCTTTTTTCCTTGCGGCTGTGCCGTTCGAACCCGGACCATAAGTAAGGGACAGAACAGCCTAAACAATTTTTTGCCGAAAATTGCAAAGGAAAATGACAATGAATACGAGTAATGCTGAGTTTTTAGCCACCAAAGGTGGTCAGGCCGCTACCGGTCCTCAATCCGATTCCTCAAGCCCTACAAAACAATCTGCCCCAGAAATGATTGGCGCTGAGATATTAGTGCATGCCTTGCATGCTGAGGGAGTCGAGTATGTCTGGGGCTATCCCGGTGGTGCGGTTCTCTTTATTTATGACGAGATCTTCAAGCAAGATAAGTTTGAACATATTTTAGTTCGCCATGAACAAGCTGCGGTTCATGCGGCCGATGGTTACGCGCGCGCCACTGGCAAAGTCGGTGTTGCTCTCGTTACTTCCGGTCCTGGGGTCACAAATGCCGTCACTGGTATTGCAACCGCCTACACAGATTCCATTCCGATGGTCATCATTACCGGTAACGTGCCGACCTATGCCATTGGTGAGGATGCCTTTCAAGAGGCTGATACGGTAGGCATCACCCGTCCGATCGTAAAACATAATTTCTTGGTCAAAGATGTGAACGATCTTGCAGTGACCCTTAAAAAAGCCTTTCATATTGCTCGCACCGGCCGTCCTGGACCTGTATTAGTCGATATTCCAAAGGATGTTTCGGCAACTAAAGGGCCCTTTGTCTATCCCGATAGTTTGAGCATGCGTTCATACAACCCGGTGATCAAGGGTCATAGCGGGCAGATTCGTAAAGCAGTATCCCTATTGCAAGAGGGTGAGCGCCCTTATATTTATACCGGTGGCGGCATCATCATGGCCGAAGCCGCCAAGGAACTCAAGAACGTCGAGATCATTTACACAGGTCCTGCCAAAGCCACCGCCGAAGGCCAGATCGAAATCGTGAATTCACTGATCGCCCAAAAAGTATCTGCCATCGTGATCTCTGCGAACGATCCCGACGCATTGGCCCCCGTGCTCAAGCGCGCCATGGACCGCGGCATCAAGGTTTTGTCCTTTGACTCCGGCGTCCGCAAGGATGGTCGCATGATGCATCTGAACCCCTCCAGCAACCCCTTGATCGGCGAGAAGCTGGTGAAGATGACCGCTGACGCGATAGGCTCGACTGGCGAGGTTGCGGTGCTCTCCGCCACCGCCCAAGCAACCAACCAGAACATCTGGATCGAAGAAGCAAAGAAAGTGCTCGCACAGCCTGCCTACAAGGGCCTGAAGCTGGTCAGCGTGGTCTATGGCGATGACCAGACCGACAAGAGCTATCGTGAAGCCCAAGGCCTGTTCAAAAGCTATCCCAACCTGAAGGCCATCATTGCCCCTACCACCGTGGGTGTGGCCGCTGCTGCGAAGGCTGTGCAGGACGAGAAGAAGGTCGGCTCCATTTACGTAACCGGCTTGGGCCTGCCTTCTGAAATGGCCGGTCACGTGAAGAGCGGTGCCGTGAAGTCCTTTGCCATCTGGAACCCGATTGATCTGGGCTACTCCTCCATCATGGCGGCCAGCCAGTTCATCTCCGGCAAAGTGACCGGCAAGGCCGGCGACAAGGTGTCCTTGGGCCGCGTAGGCACCGTGACCTTGGATGCGAATGGCGAAGCCGCGATGTCGGAGCCCTTCACGTACGATGCCTCCAACGTGGAGAAGTTCGCCAAGTTCTTTTAAACACCCCCAGGCTGCAGTGCTGCGCACTTTCGCCACCCCCTTGCAGGGGGCAACACTAGCAGCCCGGCTTAGCCGGTTCTGCGGTGTTCTTGGTGGTGAGTGTTCAACGGTCTGCCATGTTGGTGAAATAGTTCGTGGGGCATCGCTCTCGGGTAGATGCCCTTTTTTATGAAAAGTTGGATTTCGCACAATGTCTGATGTATTGCTGAGTCTGCAAGGCATCCACAAGCGCTATGGGGCAACCCATGCCTTGCGCGGGGTGGATCTGGAGTTGCAGGCCGGAGAAGTGTTGGCCCTTGTGGGTGAAAACGGCGCCGGCAAGTCCACGCTGGTCAAAATGTTGACGGGAGTGGTGCCGGTGGACGAGGGGATGATCCGACTGCGGGGCGTCCCTCAGACGTTCGCCAATGCCCAGGCATCGCAGGCCGCGGGCATTCTGGCGGTGCACCAGGAAACGGTGATGTTCGAAGAACTCAGCGTGGCCGAAAACATTTACGTGGGGCGCCACCTGATGCGTGGCCCTTTTATCGACTGGTCGGCAATGAACATCCAGGCACAGTCGGTGTTGGACCAGATTGGAGCCCGTTTCAAGGCGACTACCCTGGTCAAAGACCTGAGTTTGGCCGAGCGGCATCTGGTCGAAATTGCGCGGGCATTGTCCCAAAAGGCATCGGTAGTGATTTTGGACGAGCCGACCGCCGCACTCTCGCAGGCGGAGATCCGGGACTTCTACGGCATCGTGCGCCAGCTGCGTGACCAAGGTGTGGGTGTGATTTTCATCACCCACAAGTTCGATGAGATTTTTGCGGTGGCGGACCGCTACGTGGTGCTGCGCGACGGCGCGGCCGTGGGTACTGGCGCCATTGCGGGTGTCACGGAGCAGGAATTGGTCAAGCTCATGGCAGGGCGCGCCATCGACCAGATTTATCCGCAGATCGTGTCGACCCCCGGTGATGTGGTGATGACGGTCAAGAACTTGTCGCACCCCACGGAATTCAGCAACATTGCCTTTGAGTTGCGGCGTGGAGAAATTCTGGGGTTTTATGGTTTGGTGGGTTCTGGTCGCAGCGAGGCGATGCTGGCCATCATGGGCTTGAACCCCGCCGCCAGCGGTGAATTCACAGTGCAGGGCCAGAAGCTCGATGCTCGGCGCCCCGGTGACGCGATTGCAGCGGGAATAGCCTATGTCCCTGAAGAGCGCCAACGCCAGGGGGGCATTCTCGGGTTTTCGGTGGAGCACAACATCAGCCTTGCCGGCCTGAGCCGTTTCGCCCGTGGTATTTGGTTGTCGAAAATTCGCGAGTCGGCTTTGTGCCAGCGGATGATTGAGCGGCTGCGGATCAAGACCCATTCGCCGGACACTTTGTTGTCCGGCCTCTCCGGTGGAAACCAACAGAAAGTGGTGATCGCCAAGTGGCTGGGGCTGGACCCGCGCATCGTCATTCTGGATGAGCCCACCAAGGGCATCGACGTGGGGGCCAAGCAGGCCGTCTATCACCTCATTGCCGAAATGGTGGAGCAGGGGCTGGCCGTCATTCTGGTGTCCAGCGAATTGCCGGAGGTCATGAACCTGGCCCACCGGACGATCGTGATGCGCCGCGGTGAACAGGTGGCAGAGTTTTCCAAGGCGCACGCCCAGGCGGAGGCCATCGTGGCAGCGGCCTCGGGTCTGAATCAACAGGCAACGCCACCGGTTGCGTCGCCTCAACGTGAAGAGGTGGTGGCATGAGTGCCCTGACATCCATACGGCGCGAATGGCTGCTGCTGGCCATCATTGCCGCTATTGCGCTGGCTGTGGGCGTGCGTGCGCCGGTGTTCCTGACCTGGCGCAATGGCATGGACATTGCCAACGACTCGGCCATTCTTGCCATCCTGGTGATGGGGCAGATGCTGGTGTTGCTGACCCGTGGCATCGACCTCTCAGTTGCCTCCAATCTGGCGCTCACAGGTATGGTGTGTGCCTTGGTCGGCAAGGCATGGCCGGGCGCTTCGGCACCGGTGTTGATCGCGCTGGCATTGGCCATAGGAGCATTTTTGGGGTCTGTGAATGGCTGGTTGATTACCCGCTTCGGCTTGCCGCCCATTGTGGTGACCTTGGGGACTTTGTCTGCCTATCGAGGCGCCATCTTCGTGGCGAGCAAGGGCGCTTGGGTCTCTGACCAGGATATCCACCCAGTCGTCAAAGGTCTGCCGCGTGAGGTCTGGCTCGGGCTGCCTGCACTCGTGTGGTTTGCCGTGGTCGTGTTGGTGCTGGCCATAGTGTTCTTGAAGCTGCGCCGCGAGGGGCGCGAGATCTATGCCTTGGGGGGCAATCCACTGGCTGCTGCCTATGTGGGCATTTCTCCGCGCAAGTGCCTGATGCGGGTCTATACCTTGTCGGGCATGTTGGCGGGTCTGGCCGGTTTGCTGTGGGTGGGCCGCTACTCCATCGCCTACACCGAGTTGGCGGCCGGCTATGAGTTGACAGTGGTGGCGGCTTGCGTCATCGGTGGCGTCAGCATCGGTGGCGGAGTTGGCACGGTCGCAGGAGCTGCATTGGGGGTCCTGTTCATCGGCGTGGTCAACGGGGCTTTGCCGGTGATCCAGGTGTCACCGTTCTGGCAACAAGCGATTGCGGGTGCGGTCATCCTGATCTCGGTGACCGTCAATGCGCGTGCGGAGCGGCGTAGTGGCCGGCAGATTCTGGAGCGCAAAAGCAGCACAACACATCCTCAAGGAGCAGCGGCATGAAGGCCTGGAATACATGGGAGCGCGTGTTGCTCGCCTTGCTGGTGTTGTTGCTGGCGGTCTTCGGCTTTGCGCAGCCCGGCTTCATGACGCCGGATGCTTTGGCAGACAGCACGTTTAACTTCAGTGAGAAAGGTATTCTGGCGCTGGCCTTGGCTCTGCTCATCATCGCAGGGGAGATCGACCTGTCGATTGCAGCCATTCTGGCACTCTGTTCGCTTGCCATGGGCTACGCTATGAAAGCAGGTGCCGGGCCCGTGGGCATGACGTTGGCAGCATTTTTGACCGGCGCAGTCGCCGGCGCGGTGAATGGTGTGCTGGTGACCCGCTACAAGCTGCCTTCGATTGTGGTCACCATCGGCACGCTGTCGCTGTACCGCGGTCTGGCACTGGTGGCATTGGGCGACCAAGCGATTTCGGGCTATCCCGAAGTGTTCTCCACCTTGGGCAACAGCTACGTGGGAGAACTCATCGGGGTACGCTGGCTCATCATCCCGATTGAATTCGCCATCCTCTTGGTCTTCGCCTTGTTGGTCGGCGTGACCTTGCACCGCACAGTGGCAGGTCGCAGGCTCTACGCCATTGGC
>RFQA01000212.1 GCA_009925925.1 Betaproteobacteria bacterium | reverse complement strand
TTGCAAGCCTGTTAGGCGTGGCGGTGGGCTTCGGGGTGCATTACCTGTTCGTGGCTTTGTTGGCGGGCTTGGTAGATGCCGCTTTACCTGCAGCATCGATCTGGCCAGCGCTGTTGGGCGTGGGCATGGGCCTCACGCTGCTCATGGCCTTTGGCCTGCCGCCGGTGTTGCAGCTGGCCCAAGTGCCGGCGCTGCGCGTGATCCGCCGCGACGTGGGCAACTTGCGCCCTGCATCTTTGGGGGTGCTGGCCGTGGGCGTGGCTGGTTTTGCGGCGCTGCTGCTTACGGTAAGCAGCGACCTGACGCTGGGCCTGATTGCCGTGGGCGGCTTTGCCGGTGCGGTGCTGGTGTTTGCATCGCTCAGCTGGGTGGCTGTGAAGCTCTTGCGCAAGAGCGTCAACGAAACCACCGCCCCGCGCTGGTTGGTGCTGGCGACCCGGCAGATTTCGGCCCGCCCCGCCTACACCGTGGTGCAGGTGAGCGCCTTGTCAGTAGGTCTGTTGGCGCTGGTGTTGCTGGTGCTCTTGCGCACCGACCTGATCAGCAGCTGGCGCAAAGCCACGCCACCGGATGCGCCCAACCGCTTCGTCATCAACGTGATGCCCGAGCAGTCCGATGCCTTCCAGAAAGCCCTGACCGACAAGGGCGTGGCGAAGTTCGACTGGTACCCCATGATTCGCGGCCGGCTGGTGGCGGTGAATGACAAGGCTGTGTCGCCCGACGACTACACCGAGGACCGTGCCAAGCGCCTGGTAGACCGCGAGTTCAACATTTCGCACAGCGCCAAGAACCCGCAGCACAACATCATTGTGGGCGGCCAATGGACGGAAGAAGAGGCCGGTGCCATCAGCGTGGAAGAGGGCATTGCCAAGACTTTGAACCTGAAGCTGGGCGACAGCCTGCGCTTTGACATCGGCGGGGTACAGACGGAAGCCAAGATCACCTCGCTACGCAAGGTGGACTGGGGCTCCATGCGTGCTAACTTCTTTGTGATGTTTCCGGTCAGCACGCTCAAGGATGTGCCCAGCACCTTTATGGGTGCCTTCAAGGCGCCAGAGACCAAAGGGTTCGATAACGCGCTGGTGCGCGAATTCCCCAACATCACCAACGTGGACATGACCAGCACCATCAACCAGGTGCAACGCGTGCTGGACCAGGTGATCCGTGCGGTGGAGTTCTTGTTCGGCTTCACGCTGGCAGCGGGCCTGGTTGTGCTGTTTGCCGCAGTGACTGCCACCCGTGAAGACCGGGCGCGCGAGTTCGCCATCATGCGGGCCGTGGGCGCGGGCAGCAGCCTGCTGCGCCAGGTGCAACGCACCGAGCTGGCCGGCGTGGGTTTGCTGGCGGGCTTTTTGGCCTCCATCGTGGCAGCAGCTGTGGGCTGGGCGCTGGCGCGCTACGTGTTTGAGTTTGACTGGACGGTGCAACTCTGGGTGCCGCTGGTCGGCGCCTTGGCCGGTGCTGTGCTGGCGCTGGCCGCCGGCTGGTGGGGGCTGCGCGATGTGCTGCGCCGCCCGGTGGTCGAAACCCTGCGCCGCGCCGCGAGCTGATTGCTCTGATTTTGATAGCTTCTTGCGCAGATTCCATGGGCGCTGGCGGCACTTTTTGAGTATGTCTAAGACTACGAGTCACTCAATCAGTCAGGTAAATGAAGCTTTAATTGCTACAATCGAAGCAAATTAGGCTACATATGCTCACCGATCTCCTGTTTGGTGCCTACCGAAAAAAAGTTCTGGGGCTGCTCTTGCTCCACCCGGACACGGACTATCACGTCCGCGAACTGGCCCGGCAAACGGGTACCGCCCCTGGTACCTTGCACAAGGAGTTGGCCCGCCTGGCCGCGGCAGGGCTGTTACTGCGCAAAGAGCAGGGCAACCAAGTGCGCTACCAAGCCAACCAGCAGTGCCCCGTTTTTTCTGAACTTGCCAGCCTGTTGCGCAAGACCACGGGCGCGGCAGAGCTGCTAGCAAACGCTTTGGTGCCGCTGCAACCACCGCTGTCATTCATATTTGGCTCGGTAGCCAGTGGCACCGAAACCGCCTCCAGCGACGTGGACCTGCTGGTGATTGGCGACTTCGGCTTTGCCAACTTGGTGCGCGCCGTTCACCCCGTGCAGGCCGAGCTGGGCCGTGAAATCAACCCCGTGGTCTACAGCGTGCCAGAGCTGCAGCGCCGTGTGCAGGCGCAAGATGCTTTTGTGATGGACTTATTGCGCAAGCCCAAGATTTATTTAGTCGGAACCGACGATGACCTTAGCCAACTTACTGGCCATCCAGCGCCTGCTGGCGTTTAGCGCCACGCCCGAAGGCGTGCAGCGCTTGCTGGCAGCGGCAGTGCGCAACTTGGCAGACGCCCAGCTTGCCCAGCTCAGTGCCGAAAACCGCTTTGACGCGGCCTACAAATGCATCATGCAGTGCGCCATGTTGGGCCTGTGGGCGTGCGGCTACCGCACCTCCACCAGCCAGCCCGGCCACCACCAAACAGCCTTGCAAGCCTTGCCCCTCACCATGGGGCTACCCAACGACATCATCATCGTGCTGGACGCGCTGCGCAAACAACGCAACCTCAACGACTACGAAGGCGACCCTGTTAGCGACGCCGTGGTGAGCGAATGCCTGGCCCAAGCGCAAGCCCTGCTGGCCCACACCCGCCAATTCCTGCAAACCCAGTTCCCCGATCTGCTGGCAATTTCCAAGACAAACTAACTTTTCCATCCTTAACGCACACATCCAACGTAGCATCAATGGCTACCGCGACATCCTGACTGACAAGCAAAATAGCCTTAACGCCTAACTCATCCGTCGTATGGAAGCCAAGGTCAAGGCCGCCATCGGCCGGGTCCGGAGCCATGCTTGATACGATTTGCTCTTCTTTTGATAGCTGCTTGCGCAGATTCCATGGGCGCCAGCAGCACATTATGCTTATAAGACATGCAGATTCAAGAACCCAACGCCAAAACCCCGTTTGAATGGATAGGGGGCGAACCCGTGATCCGCAGCATGGTGGACCGCTTTTACGACCTGATGGACCTGGAGCCCGGCTACGCCGCCTTGCGCGCGGCGCACGGCAGCTCGCTGGACAAGGCGCGCGACCACCTGTTCTGGTTTTTGTGCGGCTGGATGGGCGGGCCGGATTACTTTGTGGAGCGCTTCGGCCACCCACGTTTGCGCGCACGGCACATGCCCTTCAAGATCGGTATTCTGGAGCGCGATCAGTGGCTGGCCTGCATGGACCAGTCCATGGGAGATACGGGCATAGACCCGGTGCTACGCGAGCGGCTCAAGACCTCGTTCTTCCAGACCGCTGATTGGATGCGCAACGTAGGCGCCTGAAGCACTTACGCCTGGCGGCCCAGCTTGCGGTAGACGGTGGCGCGGCTGATGCCCAGCGTCTTGGCCGCCTCCGACACATTGCCCCGGCACTGCTCCACGGTTTTGCGTATCAGGGCGGTTTCCATGTCTTTCAGTGGTACCGCGGATGCGCCTGCAGGCCGGCTGGTTGCCGTTACCGTCAGTACTTCGTTGGCACTGTGAACCGCCAAAACCTGGATGTGCAAGCCGCTCCACAGCGGTACGTCGGGTAGCGGCTCTTGACGTTTTGCCGCATCAAACAAGGCCTGGAAGGGCAGGCCGAACAAATCGTTGGCATGCACCGTCTCGCCATGGCTGCGTTGCAGCCCGGCCAGCATGGTGCTCGCGGTGGTGTTGGCAGCCGTCACCCAACCGTCACCATCCAGACACAGCATCCCGTCGCCATCGCCGCCCAGGCTGTTGCCGGGCCAGTTCAGGCGCAGCAGCAGGCAGTGGGGTTTGGCCAGCACCAGGGCGTTTTCAATTTTGCTGGCGGTGCGAGCCACCAGGTGCCGCAGCTCGGGGCGCTCAATGGCGTCAATGCCAGTGAGATCCAGCATGCCGATGCAGGCGCCATCCGGTCCGAACAACGGGGCCCCCGCGCAACTGTAGGCCGCGTTGTCGTCAAAAAAGTGCTCGCCGCGGTGTAACCACACGGGGCGCATCTCGCTCAAGGCGGCGCCTATGGCCGTAGTGCCTACGTGCCGTTCTGATAAGTCCACCCCCACGCGGGCAATCACATCAGCCCGGCGGTCGCTGCGGTCGATATGGCCGCTCACATCCACCACCACACCTTCTGCGTTAGTGAGGATGGCGAAGTAGCGGGTGTCGGCGATGGCCTGCCCCAAACGGCCGAGCAAAGGGCGCGCCACGCTGAGCAGGGTCTGGTTGGCTTCTTCAATCCGCTGCAGGGCTGCCTTGGGCACCATGTCAAAACTCAGTCGCTCGTGGGGGCGCAAGCCATCGTTCAGGCAGCGCTGCCAGCTGCGTTCAATCCATGGTGACGACAAGGGCGCGGGCAGGGCACGACCCTCCAGCATGGCTTGGCGTGCCGTGCTGATGTGGCGCAGGCGCTGCTCTGCAACGTCGATCAGGGTTTGCAACATGGGGTGGTGCCATCCGGTCCGGGGCTTGCGGTCGCCCGGAGTGGGCTTGGCCTGGCAAGTGTTTCATTTTGAGAATTTCAGACACCGCTGGCAAGGGTTCGAGGGTTTTACCTAGGGGCAGGGGCAGGGCCGGCTTCAATAATTTGCTGCGCTACCCCTTACCAACCATAACGGAGACACATTCCATGCAGGTTCAGCTCAAGGTTAATGGCAAGCCCACCACGGTGGACGTACCCCCCCATACATTGCTTGTTCAGGTGCTGCGCGAGCACCTTCACCTCACCGGCACCCACGTGGGCTGTGACACCGCGCAGTGCGGTGCCTGCACGGTGATCAAGGACGGGCGCAGCATCAAGTCCTGCAATGTGCTGGCAGCGCAGGCCAATGGCTCCGACATCACCACCATCGAAGGGCTGGCCAAGCCCGACGGCACCCTGCACCCCATGCAAGCCGCCTTCAAAGAGTGCCATGGCCTGCAATGCGGCTACTGCACCACCGGCATGGTGATGAGCGCGGTCGACCTGTGCACCCACCACCCCAAGGCATCGGCCGGTGAAATCCGCGAGCTGCTGGAAGGCAACATCTGCCGCTGCACCGGCTACCAGAACATCGTCAAAGCCGTGCAGCAGGGTCAAGCTGCCATGGCCAACACTTAAGGAGTCTCACCATGGGTGCATCAGATTTTTCCAAGCTTCCGCATATTGGTGAGTCCGTCCGCCGCAAGGAGGACTACCGCTTCCTGACCGGTGCAGGCCAGTACACCGACGACATCACCATGGAGCGCCAGACCTATGCGGTCTTTGTGCGCAGCCCGCATGCACATGCCAACATCAACAGCATCGACGTGGCCGCCGCCAAAGCCATGCCCGGCGTGGTGGAAGTGTTTATCGGCAAGGACCTTGAAGGCAAGATGGGCGGATTGCCCTGCGGCTGGCTGATCACCGATGTGGACGGCCAACCCATGAAAGAGCCACCCCACCCGGTACTGGCACTGGGCAAAGCCCGCCACGTGGGCGACCAGGTGGCCATGGTGATTGCCGAGACCCTGGAGCAAGCCAAAAACGCGGCCGAAGCCGTGGTGGTGGATTACGACCCGCTGCCTGCCGTGGTGGACGTGCGTGATGCCGCCACCGGCCCGCAACTGCACGAACAGGCACCCAACAACCATTGCTACAA
>RFQA01000211.1 GCA_009925925.1 Betaproteobacteria bacterium | reverse complement strand
GTCGGTGATCGAGCGGACGCCCGAGTGCAGGACCTGGTCGGCCATGCCGAAGGCGTCGGCGAAGGTGGTCCGCTCATTGGCGACGCGGAACAGGTTCTGGTTCGGGATGACGATCAGGGTGTCGACGTAGCGCTGCAGCTCGGCGATGCCCGCATCGGCCAGACGCATGCGGTGACGGCCTTCGAAGGTGAAGGGCTTGGTCACGACGCCGACGGTCAGGATGCCGCGGTCACGCGCACATTTGGCGATGATCGGGGCGGCGCCGGTGCCGGTGCCGCCGCCCATGCCGGCGGTGATGAAAATCATGTGCGCACCGTCGAGGTGCGAATGGATTTCGTCGGCGCTTTCCTCGGCGGCGTTCATGCCGACTTCGGGGTGGGCGCCGGCGCCCAGACCCTGGGTGATGGTCTCGCCCAGCTGGATGCGGCGGTCGGTCTTGGCGAAGCTCAGGTGCTGGGCGTCGGTGTTGGCGACGACGAACTCCACGCCCTCAAGGCCGGCGTCGATCATGTTGTTGACCGCGTTGCCGCCCGCGCCGCCGACGCCGAACACGACGATCCGGGGCTTCAGTTCCGTGGCCTGCGGCCGCACCAGCGAGAGAGTAGACATATTCTGTTTCCGACCTTCCGACCCTGCCCCCGAACATCTCCGCCGCGAAATCCCCGCCGATTCGCAGTGGTTAACGGGCCCGTTAAGGAAACACCCGCTACCGTTAAGGGAAGGTTACCGACTAGCGTGAGTCGGGGGACCGTCGAACGATTTCGTTAACCTTGGCCGCAGGAAAGACGGGGAGAATCACCGTTTCTCGCGTCGCCGACCGGTGTTTCACACCCTGATCGTGCACTCCGAGAACGGCGTGCCGCTGCAGTGCGAAGACCGCTACGTGAACCCCGCCTGCGCACCCGACTATTTGAGCGTGGACTTCAGCCAGACCACACCCACCCACTACCTGCTGGAGGTGGCCCCCTTGTGGGAGGCGCAATACTCCATTGAGGCCGGTCCACCCAGCCCGCAAGAAGCGGAGTTGCTGGGCATCACCCCACAGGACCCCTGCCTCATCATCGTGCGCCGCACCATGAACCGCGATGTGCCCATCACCTTGGCGCGGCTGGTGCACCCCGGCACCCGCTACCAGATTCAAGGCCAGTTCAAACCATGACGCTGCAAATCATCCACGCGCAGGAATGCGCGCCCCAGCCCTGGCGCAACGGCGGAGGCCAAACCCGCGAGCTGCTGGTGTGGCCGCCCGCGGGCGACTGGCAGCTGCGCATCAGCCGGGCTGACATTGCGGCGGACGGCCCCTTCTCTGCCTTCCCCGGTGTGAAGCGCTGGTTCGCCGTGTTGCAAGGCGCCGGGGTGACATTGGCGCTGCCCGTTCCGCAGACATTGCGTGCGGGCGATGCACCGCTGGAATTTGACGGTGCCGCTGCGCCCGACTGCCGCCTGCTGGACGGCCCCACCCAAGACCTGAACCTGATGGCGCGGCAAGGCCACGGCTTTATGCAGGCCGTCGTCGCAGGGCAACCGTGGCACAGCCTGCTGGCCATGCGCGGCCTGTACAGCACCGACGCCGGCACATGGAGCGACGGCTCAAGCCAAGTGCAAATCAGCGCCCACACCCTGCTGTGGGACGTGTCGCCCGACACCGCCCCGTGGACATTTACCCCGGACACTTGGGCAGAGCCCACGCACGGCGCACCGGCCTACTGGCTGGGCTTTACCCCGGACACATCGGAGGGATCCACACCATGAGCCTTACCTACACCGCTACCACGCTTTGGCACCACGCCCGCATCGCCAGCATGCACGGCAGAGAACCCTGGGGGTGGCTGGAAGACGGCGCGCTTTTGACCCGTGGAGAACACATCATCTGGTGCGGCCCGCGCTCTGAGATGCCCGCCGAGCACAAGCAAAGCATCACGCGTGAGGTGGATCTGGATGGCGCCCTGGTCACGCCCGGCCTGGTGGATTGCCACACCCACCTCATTTACGGAGGCGACCGCGCAGCCGAGTTTGAAATGCGCTTGCAAGGCGCCAGCTACGAACAGATTGCGCAGGCCGGCGGCGGCATCCGCTCCAGCGTGGCCGCCACCCGTGCGGCCAGCGAAGCCACCCTACTTGCCAGCGCCACTCGCCGCGCCCGCAGCCTGATGGCCGAGGGCGTCACCACCATCGAGATCAAGTCGGGCTACGGCCTGAGCCTGGAGGACGAAGCCCGCTGCCTGCGTGTGGCGCGCACCTTGGGCGAGCGCCTGCCCTTGAGCGTGCGCACCACCTACCTGGGCGCCCACGCCGTGCCCCCGGAGTTCGCCGGTCGCAACGACGACTATGTGGACGCCGTCTGCGCCTGGATGCCCGAGCTGCATTCCCGAGGGCTAGTCGATGCAGTGGACGCTTTTTGCGAAACCATAGGCTTCACCCCCGCCCAAACGCGGCGCGTGTTTGAAGCGGCACGCGCCTTGGGCCTGCCCGTGAAGCTGCATGCCGAGCAACTCAGTGACCAAGGCGGCGCAGCGCTGGCGTCCTCGTTCGGCGCGCTTTCGTGCGACCACCTGGAGCACCTTAGCGTTGACGGCATACGCGCCATGCAAGCCGCTGGCACTGTGGCCGTGCTGCTACCCGGCGCTTATTACTTTTTGCGAGAAACCCAATTGCCCCCCATGGAGGCACTGCGCGCCCACGGCGTGCCCATGGCCATTGCCACCGACCACAACCCCGGCACCTCGCCCGGCTTGTCGATGATGCTCATGCTCAACATGGCCTGCACCTTGTTCCGCCTGACGCCCGAAGAAGCCCTGCGCGGCGCCACGGTGCACGGTGCACGCGCGCTGGGCCTGCACGACCGGGGCACCTTGGCTGCCGGACAGCGGGTCGACTTCTGTGTGTGGGACTTGGACCACCCCCGCGAACTGGCCTACTGGTTCGGCCACAACCCTTGCCGCCGCACCATCGTGGGCGGACTGGAGCGCAGCCTGTGACTCAAGCGACCTCTCACCCCATCCACCACCCGACCTTTACCCTCACACCCGGCAGCAGCCCGCTGCTGGTGAGTTTTCCGCATGTGGGCTCCGACATCCCAGACGCCATCCGAAGCCGCTTGGTACCCCGCGCGCATGCCGCAGAAGACACCGACTGGCACCTCGAAGCCCTCTACGCCTTTGTGCGCGACATGGGTGCCGGCACCATCGTCCCGCGCCATGCACGCTATGTGGTGGACCTGAACCGTCCGCCCGAGAACGCACCCATGTACCCCGGCGTGAACAACACCGAGCTGTGCCCCACCCGCTTCTTCAGCGGCGAGCCGCTCTACCTGCCGGGCCAGGAGCCCACAGAAACTGAAATCGCCCAGCGCGTGACTGATTACTGGCGCCCTTATCACGACGCCCTGCATGGCGAGCTGCAGCGCCTGCGCACGCTGCATGGACACGCCGTGCTGTTTGATGCGCACAGCATCTGCTCGGTGCTGCCCTGGCTGTTTGAAGGCCGCCTGCCGGACCTGAACCTAGGCACCGTAAATGGCACCAGTGCCGCACCAGCTATGCGCGAGCAGCTATCCAAAGTATTGCAAAACCAGTCTGAATTTACCCAGGTGGTGGACGGCCGCTTCAAAGGCGGCTACATCACCCGGAACTACGGCCGCCCCGCAGAACAGGTGCAGGCCATCCAGCTGGAGATGGGCTGGCGCTGCTATATGGCCGAGGAACCGCCCTACGTCCTCGCACCAGACCGCGCAGCCCGCGTGCTGCCCGTACTACACGCGCTGGTGCGCACCATGACCGACTGGAGGCCCGCATGAGCGAGCATGTATTTTGGGCACAACTTGCGTGGGTGAATGGCCGCTGGGAACACGATGTGTACCTGGAAGTTGATGCACGCGGGCATTGGGCAGCCATCACGCCCGGCATCGCCCGAGCACCGGCCCACGCCAGGGTGCTGCCGGGGCCGGTGCTACCGGGATTGGTGAATGCACATAGCCACGCATTCCAGCGTGCCTTTGCCGGCTTGGCAGAGCGGCGCGAAACCGAGGCGGACGACTTCTGGTCCTGGCGCGACCGCATGTATGGCGCAGCCCTGCGCATCACCCCCGCGCAGATGCGGGCCGTTGCAGCCCAACTTTATGTGGAGCTGCTGCAAGGCGGCTACACGCAGGTGTGTGAGTTTCATTACCTGCACCACCAGGAAGACGGCCAGTCCTATGCCGACGAGGCCACCATGGCCTGGGCTCTAGCCGACGCGGCGCAAGAGGCGGGCATGGGCCTGACCCTGCTGCCCGTGCTGTATGAACGGGCGGGCTTTCAGAAACCAACTCTGCGCCCCGACCAGCGGCGTTTTGCAGGCACGCCGGACTTCATCGCCCGCTTGCAGGCCACGGTGCAGGCCAGCAGGCGGCCGCTGCTGAATGCGGGCGTGGCCATCCACTCGCTGAGGGCTGCGTCAGCAGCATCCATTGACGCCTTACTGGCCCACGTGGGTGATACCGACATGCCCATCCACATTCACGTGGCTGAGCAAATGCAGGAGGTGCGCGACTGCCTGGTCGCCACCGGCCAGCGCCCCATCGCCCACCTGGCGCAACGCTTTTCCATGGACTCCCGCTGGCAACTGGTGCATGCCACCCACACCGAGGCCGCTGAGATAGACGCCGTAGCCCGCAGCGCTGCCGGCATCGTGATCTGCCCCAGCACCGAAGGCAACCTGGGCGACGGCTTTGCTGACCTGCCCGGTTGGTTGGCCGCAAGCGTACCCATGGCGCTGGGCTCCGACAGCCATGTAGGCCGGCAATGGAACGAAGAAATCCGCTGGTTGGAATACAGCCAACGCCTGCGACTACAACAGCGCAACGTGGCGGCAGCGCCGGGCCGTCAGCCTGCCACCGCTGCGCGCTTGCTGGATGCTGCGGTACACGCAGGTGCGGCCGCCAGCGGCCATGCTAATTGGGGCCTACAAGTTGGCGCACGCGCCGACGCTCTGGTGCTGGATGTGCAGGCCCCCGGCCTCTTGGGCGTGCCAGGCTCGCACTTGCTGGACGCTTTGGTATTTGCTACGCACCCACCGGCCATCAGGGATGTCTATGTGGCCGGCCAGCACGTGATCCGCCAGGGTCAGCACCCCGCGCAAAGCGCCGTGGCGCAACACTTTGAAGCCGCGATGCGGGAGTTGTGGGGGACGTGAGCGCTTAGCCCAGAAACCGCAGCATGCCGTAAAGCGACAAGGCACCGCATACCACGAGCATGCCTGTTTTGACAGCGCGGTTGGTGGTGAGTGTGCCCGCAACGCTGCACACCAGGATGGCAATAAAGATAAAGCTGGTTTTCATGGGGGTGATGCTAACGGAGCGGCAGTTGGAACAAGGCGAACCGGTGTTAGTTCTTTAGCAAATCCCCCAGCCCAGCGAGCACCTCGGCCTCGCAGGCCGGCAGCATGGCATCCATCTCCGTCTTCACCGACGCATAGTCGCTCCCAGCCCACGCTGTCTGCATCATGGGGGTTAAAGACTCTTAGCTGCAGTCCACTTCTTGGGCGGTAATAGTGATGTTGCCTGCACCGGGGATCGGGGTGCCGTTTGCGTTGGTGCCACTGGCCAGCACATCACTTCCCGTCTGGGTGTAGGTCTTGCCCGCGGTGATGGTGACGTTGCCGCCTGTGCTGCCCACCGTGGAGGCTGCGGCACTGGTGCGGGTGGTCTTCTGTTCGGTGCTTTGGTCTCGGGTGCCAATGCTTACATCCAGGCCGCCACTGCTCATGAGGCCGGATTCACTTAAAGCGCTGAAGCTGGTCTGGGTTTGGGTA
>RFQA01000022.1 GCA_009925925.1 Betaproteobacteria bacterium | reverse complement strand
GGCCATCGAAAAAGCCAAAGCCGCCAACATGCCCGCAGACCGGGTGAAATACAACGTCGACAAGGCCACCGGCTCACTGGACGGCATCAGCTACGAAGAAATCCGCTACGAGGGCTATGGCATCGGTGGCGCGGCCATCATCGTAGACACCATGACGGACAACAAGGTGCGCACCGTGGCCGAAGTGCGCCACGCGTTCAGCAAGCACGGCGGCAACATGGGAACCGAAGGCTCGGTGGCCTTCCAATTCAAGCACGTGGGTCAAATGATTTTTGCCCCCGGCACCAGCGAAGACAAGGTCATGGAAGTGGCGCTGGAGGCCGGCGCTGAGGACGTGATTACCGACGACGAAGGTGCGATTGAGGTGCTGACAGCGCCGGCTGACTTTGAGGCCGTCAAGGCCGCTTTGGAGGCTGCCGGCCTGACCGCTGAAATCGCCACGGTGACCATGCGCGCCGAAAACACCATTGAGCTCTCCGGCGAGGATGCCGAGCGCATGCAAAAACTTCTGGACGTACTGGAAGACCTGGACGACACCCAGGACATCTTCCACAACGCCGCACTCTGAACCATAGATATGAACGTACTCGTAATTGGCGGCGGTGGCCGTGAACATGCGCTGGCCTGGAAATTGGCCCAGTCCCCCAAGGTGCAGATGGTCTATGTGGCGCCCGGCAACGGCGGCACTGCCACCGACCCGCGCCTCAAAAACGTGCCCATCACCGATGTGGTGCAACTGCGCCAGTGGGCGCAGGACAACAAGATTACTTTGACCCTGGTGGGCCCCGAAGTGCCGTTGGCAGCCGGTGTGGTGGATGAGTTCCGCGCCCATAGCATGCGCATCTTCGGCCCCACAAAGGCCGCCGCTCAGCTGGAAAGCTCCAAGGCCTTCAGCAAGGCGTTTATGCGCCGCCATGGAATTCCGACGGCCGAATACGCCACCTTCTCCGACCCGGTGGCCGCCCACGCTTACGTGGACAGGATGGGCGCGCCCACGGTGGTCAAGGCCGACGGCTTGGCTGCCGGCAAGGGCGTGGTGGTAGCCATGACCTTGGCCGAAGCCCATGAAGCCATTGACTTCATGCTGGTGGACAACACCCTGGGCGTGGCCCATAACGACGGCGCGGATGGGGTGGCAGTGCCGCGTGTGGTGATTGAAGAGTTTTTGGAAGGGGAAGAGGCCAGCTTCATCGTCATGGTGGATGGCAAAAACGTGCTGCCTTTGGCGACCAGCCAGGACCACAAGCGCTTGCAGGACGGCGACCAGGGCCCGAACACGGGCGGCATGGGTGCTTATTCGCCCGCACCGGTGGTCACCCCGGATGTGCATGCCAAGGCCATGCGCGAAATCATTCTGCCCACGGTCAAGGGTATGGAAGCCGACGGCATTCCGTTCAGCGGCTTTTTGTACGCCGGCCTGATGATCGACAAGAGCGGCCAGCCCAAGACGCTGGAATTCAACTGCCGCATGGGCGACCCCGAGACCCAGCCCATCCGTGACGGCGTTGGCTGACAGCGTCAAGCAGGCGCAGCAGCGTGCCTACCAAGTCATTGACGAGATTCATTTCGACGGCATGCAATTCCGCCGTGACATCGGGTACCGCGCCGTCAAAGGCTGATCCGGTGGCATCCGCCGGACATGTGCCACTCCCCGTGCAGCTGCGGGGCAGCCCTTTGGCCCGCAAGATTCTCGGGCTCTTGGGCTGGCGGGTGCACTTTGAGGGGCTGCCGGCGCTGCAGGGCGTGATGGTGGTGTACCCCCATACCAGCAACTGGGACTTCATCGTAGCCATCCTGGCCAAGTGGGCCGTGGGGCTGCAGCTCAATTTCTGGGCCAAGGACACGTTGTTCAAGTTCCCGCTGTTCGGCCGCTGGTTGAAGTGGGTAGGGGGCATTCCCGTGCACCGGCATTCGCCCCAAGGGGTGGTAGGGCAGGTGGTGGAGGGAGTTCAACGCGCCCGGCAGCAATCGGAGCTCTATTGGCTGGGTCTGTCGCCTGAGGGGACCCGTAAACGCACCGAAGGCTGGCGCAGTGGCTTTTACCAAGTGGCACTCAAGGCAAACGTGCCGGTGGGCGTGGTCAGTTTGGACTATGGCCGCAAAGTGGTGGAGGCAACCCGGTTCATGACCTTGACTGGAGACCCGCAAGCCGACCTCGCCCACATGGCCGGCCTGTTGCAAGGCGTGCGTGGCAAACATCCCGAAGCAGCTGCGCCTGTGACATTTCTGGCGGCCCAACGGCCGGCCCCGCATGAAAGAAAGCAAGACCATGTCTGACACCATAGCAACTCCTGAGTGGGTGCGCGCCTACCTGATGGGTTTGCAGGACCGCATCACAACCGCTATCGCAGCGATGGATGGCGGCACCTTCCTTTCCGACGCGTGGGAAAAAGCGCCGGGCGAGCCTCTGCAGGGCAATGGCATCACCCGCATTCTGGAAGGTGGCGCCGTGTTTGAACGCGCTGGTTGTGGTTTCTCGCATGTGCGGGGCCCCAAACTGCCGCCCAGTGCGACCCAGCACCGTCCTGAGTTGTCTGGTGCGCCCTTTGAGGCCATGGGCGTTTCGCTGGTCTTCCACCCGCGCAACCCTTATGTGCCCACCGTACACATGAATGTGCGCATGTTGGCTGCCAAGAACCCGCAGGGTGAGACCGTCTGCTGGTTCGGCGGTGGCATGGATCTGACGCCCTATTACGGTTTTGATGAAGACGCGGTGCATTTTCATCAGACGTGCAAGGACGCGTTGTCGGATTTCGGTTGGGACAAGTACCCCCGGTTCAAGAAGTGGTGTGATGAATATTTTTTCCTGAAGCACCGCAATGAACCCCGTGGTGTGGGTGGCATCTTTTTTGACGATTTCTCGGAGCTGGGCCAGGGCCGCAGCTTCGCGATGTTGCAGTCGGTGGGCGATGCCTTTTTGGCGGCCTACATGCCTATTGCTGAGCGCCGCAAAGACATGTCGTACACCCCGCGCGAGCGGGAATTCCAGTTGTACCGCCGCGGGCGCTATGTGGAGTTCAACCTGGTGTGGGACCGGGGCACCCATTTCGGCCTTCAGTCAGGCGGGCGTACCGAGTCGATTCTGCTGTCCATGCCGCCGCACGCCAGCTGGTCGTACCAGCATGTTGCGGCTGCCGGCTCGCCGGAAGAGGCGCTGACTTCTCACTTCCTCACGGCGCGGGACTGGGTTTGACAGCTCTTGCCACCCGCCCCCTGCGTATTGGCGTGTTCGGGGGGGCGTTTGACCCCCCGCACCTCGGGCATGTGGCTCTGGCCAAGGCCGCCATCGCTGAGCTGTCGCTGGACAGGCTGTTGGTCATACCGACCGGGCATGCGTGGCACAAGGCTAGAGCCTTGAGTTCTGCGGAACACCGCTTGGCCATGACCACCCTGGCTTTTGCCGATATTCCGGAAGTGCAGGTGGATGCGCGCGAAACTCGGCGCTCTGGCGCCAGCTACACCGTCGATACCTTGCGCGAACTGCATACGGAGAACCCGGGTGCAGTGCTGCACTTGCTGATCGGCGAAGACCAGGGGTTAGCCCTGCACACTTGGCATGAATCCGAGGCGCTGCCGGCACTTGCTATAATTTGTGTAGCTGCCCGCGCAGATTCAACGGGCGCCAAGGGTCAATTTGATGCCTTGAGTGCCGAAATCCCCGGCCTGACTGTGCTGCACATGCCTCCCATGGCTGTCAGTGCCACCGAAATCCGACAACGTGTAGCCTCCGGCGAGAGCATTGCCCCACTGGTTTTTGAACCGGTTGCGCGTTATATTGACCAACACCTTCTTTACCGACCTCACTGATGACTACCTCCACCGTTGCCAAAAATACCCAGAAACTTCAACGTGCCGTCGTCGATGGTCTGGAAGACGTGAAGGCCCAAGATATTGTGGTGTTCGACACTGAGCACCTGTCTGCCTTGTTTGAGCGCGTGATCATCGCCTCCGGCACCAGCAACCGCCAGACCAAAGCCTTGGCTGCCAGCGTGCGCGATGCCGTGCGTGAAGCCGGTTTTGCCAAGCCGCGTATTGAAGGCGAAGGCAATGGCGAGTGGATCATTGTGGATTGCAACCAGGTCGTGGTGCACATCATGCAGCCCAACTTCCGCCAGTACTACCACCTCGAAGAGCTGTGGGGCGAGAAGCCTGTGCGCCTGAAGCTGGGTGCCGCCAAGCCGGTGGTCGCCAAGGCCAGCGAAGAAGCAAAACGTGCCGTCAAAAAAGCCACTGCGAAGGCCGTGGAGCCGAGCATGCGCCGTTCCAGCGCTGCCAAGAAGGGCGTGGAAGAAGCCTTCCCGTCCAAGGCGGCCCTGAAGAAAGCGGCGGATAAAGCCGCAGGCATCAAGGCACCCGCCAAGAAGGCCGCAGCCAAAGCCAGCATCGCCAAGCCCGCCGCTAAACCTGCAGCTAAGGCTGCGGTGAAGACGGTGGTGGTCAAGCCCGAAGTCAAGAAAACGGTCGCCAAAAAAGCAGCAGCCAAACCCGCTGCCGCCAAAAAGGCGCCTGCGAAGAAAGCCGCTCCCCGTAAAGCCTGAGGTCCTGCGTGAGGCTGGTCATCGTCGCTGTCGGTCAGCGGGTACCGGACTGGGCGCAAACCGCGTGGGATGACTACGCCAAGCGCTTCCCACATGAACTCAAAGTAGAGCTCAAAGCCATTAAGACGGAGCCGCGCGGCTCCAAAACGGTGGAGCAGCTCTACGCCGCCGAGCGTAAGCGCATTGAAGAAGCTATCCCCAAAGGGGCGCGCATTGTGGCGCTGGACGAACGCGGTACCAGCCTGCGCACCACTGCACTCGCTGACAGACTGAAAGAATGGCAGCTGGGTGGCACCGATGTGGCGCTCATCATCGGTGGCCCGGACGGTTTGGACCCCGAGTTCCGCCAAGCTGCGCATGAACGCATACGCCTCTCCGACCTGACTTTGCCCCACGCCATGGTGCGGGTGCTGCTGATCGAGCAGCTCTACCGGGCCTGGTCGGTCAACGCCAATCATCCGTACCACAGGGAATGACCATGAGTGCCCCGGATTTCATCTACCTTGCCTCACAGAGCCCGCGTCGCCGCGAATTGCTGACCCAAATCGGCGTTGCCCATGAATTGCTCTTGCCCACCCCGGATGAAGATGCCGAGAGCCTGGAAGTGGTGCTGGAGGGCGACACACCTGCGGTCTACGTGCAGCGCGTGACTGCTCTTAAATTGATAGCTGCTCGCGCACGTTTAGCGGGCGCCAAGGGCCTAATTTGTCCTGTACTTTGTGCAGACACGACCGTCGCTTTGGGTGACGCCATCCTCGGCAAACCGGAAGATGTAGAAGATGCCAAGCGCATGTTGCGTGCCTTGGCGGGCAGTACCCACCGGGTGTTTACCGCTGTGGCTGTTGCATGGGGCGACAAAACGGCGCAGGCATGTTCGGAATCGGTAGTCACTTTCTCTGCCATGAGTGAGGACGACATTGCCGCCTACGTGGCCAGTGGCGAGCCCATGGGCAAAGCCGGTGCATATGGTGTGCAGGGCAGGGCGGCCGCGTTTATTGCACGCATTGAGGGCTCGTACTCTGGCATCATGGGCCTCCCTTTGTTTGAAACAGCGCAGGCCTTGCGCGAGGTGGGCTTTGCATGCAACAAGACATCCTGATCAACTGGTCCCCGCAAGAGACGCGGGTGGCCATCGTGGAACACGGTGCCGTGCAGGAACTGCACGTGGAGCGCACGCTGGAGCGCGGGTTGGTGGGCAATGTGTACCTCGGCAAGGTGGCCAGGGTCTTGCCGGGCATGCAGTCAGCCTTTATTGACATCGGTTTGGAGCGCGCGGCCTTTTTGCATGTGGCCGATGTATGGCATCCGCCGGCAGAGGGGGAGTCGCTGAGTGCCTCCCGCGCATCGCAGCCCCAGGTTCCGATTGAGAAGCAGGTGTTTGAGGGCCAGTCCCTTATGGTGCAGGTGATCAAGGACCCGATTGGCACCAAAGGTGCCCGCCTGTCCACGCAAATCAGCATTGCGGGCCGCTTGCTGGTGTTTCTGCCGCAGGACGACCATATCGGCGTGTCTCAAAAAATCCCTACCGCTCAGCGTGATGAGCTGCGCAGCCGCATGCAGGCGCTTGCGGGCAAAGAAGGTGGCGGGTTCATCTTGCGAACCAATGGAGAAGATGCGTCGGACAAGGAACTGGGTGACGACATCGCGTACTTGCGCAAGGCTTGGGCACGCATCAAGGACGCTTCTTTGCGCCTGCCGCCTCAAAGCTTGTTGCACCAGGATTTGAACCTGTTGCAGCGTGTGTTGCGTGACTTGGTAGGCGAAACAACGCAGACGATTCGCGTGGATTCCCGCGAGCAGTTTGATGCGCTAAAGACCTTTGGAGCGGAGTTCATGCCCGCAGCGGCTGAGAAGTTGCAGCACTACAAGGGTGAGCGCCCCATCTTCGACCTGTATTCCATTGACGAAGAAATTGCCAAAGCGCTGGCGCGCCGGGTGGAGCTCAAGTCGGGCGGCTACCTGATCGTGGACCAGACCGAAGCCCTGACTACGGTGGATGTGAACACGGGTGGTTTTGTCGGTGCGCGCAACTTTGACGACACCATTTTCAAAACCAATCTCGAAGCTGCACAGGCGATCGCTCGTCAATTGCGATTGCGCAACCTGGGTGGTATCATCATTGTGGACTTTATCGACATGGCCCGCGAAGACCACCGTGAGGCCGTGTTGGCAGAATTCCGCAAGCAGCTGGGGCGTGACCGGGTGAAGACGATGGCGGGTGGTTTCTCGCAGCTGGGCCTGGTGGAGATGACGCGCAAGCGCACGCGTGAATCGCTGGCTCACATGCTGTGCGAGCCGTGCCCGACCTGCGAAGGCAAGGGCATTGTCAAAACGCCCCGCAGCGTGGCTTATGACATCTTGCGTGAAATTCTGCGTGAAGCCCGACAGTTCACCCCGCGTGAGTTCCGTGTGGTGGCATCGCCCAAGGTGATTGAATTGCTGTTAGACGAAGAAAGTCAGCATTTGGCTGGCCTCTCTGAGTTCATCGGCAAACCCGTGTCGCTGCAAAGCGAGGCAGCCATGGCCCAGGAGCAATACGACATTGTGTTGCTGTGATGGTGGCTTGTGACTGAGCGTTTGCGTATCGCGGTCTTGAGCCGCAATTTTTCAGTGACCGGGGGTGGGGCAGAGCGCTACTCCATCTCGGTGGTGGAGCAGCTCGCAAAAACGCATGAAGTGCATGTGTTTGCGCAGACCATTTCGCATGATTTTCCCGGAGTGATGTACCACCATGTGCCCAAGCCCATGGAGCGCCCGCGCTGGATCAACCAACTCTACTTTGCCTGGAAGACCTGGCGCGCCACGCGCACGGGTTTCGACATCGTGCACTCCCACGAAAACACGTGGCATGGCAATGTGCACACGGTGCATGTGCTGCCGGTGAAGCACACCCTGTTTGCCGGCAAGCAAGGATTTGCCTTGGCTCTTCGGTGGTTGAAAGTGGTGACCAGCCCGCGACTTCTGGCTTACCTGTGGCTGGAAGAGCGGCGCTTTGCTTTCGCCTACAAAAAGAAGGTGGTGTGCGCTTCGTTCACGCTGAAAGAGGTTGTGGAGCGCGCATTTCCAAAATCGCGCCCGATGCTGGAGGTCATCACGCCAGGCGTGGATGCAGTGCCGGGCCCGGCCACACCGGATGCCAAGGCCGAAGCTCGGCGGGCGCTCAGCGTGTCGACAGACGTGCGCATGCTTCTATTTGTCGGCAATGACTTCGTAAAGAAAGGCCTCAAAACCTTGCTGGAAGCGATGGCCCAGATCGAAGGCAAGGTGGAGTTGCTCGTGGTCGGCCGCTCGGAAAAAGCCAATGAATATGAGCAACAGGCTGCGAATCTTGGACTACGTTCACGCGTTCATTTCTTGGGTAGCCTAAAAGACATGTCACTGGCCTACAGGGCCGCTGACATGCTGGTGCATCCCACCCTGGAAGATTCGTATGGCATGGTAGTGCTGGAGGGCATGGCGTACGGACTTCCGGTGCTAGTGAGCGATGTACCGTTCAGCGGAATTGCGCGGGATTTAACAGCGGGTAGCAACGCGTTGTTGCTTTCTGATCCGGCAGACGCTTTAGGGCTAGCGACAAACATTGAAGCTTTATTGCTTGATCAGGCTTTTGCCAGCGTACTTAGAACTGACGCCTTGGCTTTTGCGAAGGCTAACTCATGGGATCAAGCTGGCCTGCGATATGACAATGTGTTTTCTGCAGTCACCCGTAAGTACAAGGAACGATGGCTGGTACTTTCCCACGCTTTCAATATGGACGGCCGCGCAGCAAGCCAGACCATCACCGACAAGCTGTCGCACTTGGAGGCGGCGGGCATTGAGTTGGTTGTACTGAGCGGCGTTTCGGGGGCTCAGGACAGACACTATGAGCACTACCAACTATGGCCTGCAGGCCCTGCGGGGATACGGTTCGAGATGCGCCATGTCTTGCGCAAGCAAATCGACTCTCCGTCGGCATACAGATTGGTGATGGTTTTACTTTCACTACCGCTGTTGCCTTTCATGTTGATGGAGAAGTTACTTCGTCCGGTGGAAAGCTCGTGGTCATGGTGGCTGTCTGCCTATCTGAAAGGTCGGCACCTAGCTCAAAGTCGGAAGTTCGACTTGATCTACTCGACAGGCGGTGCGTTTGCAGCGCATTTGGCTGGCAATGCTTTGAAGAGAGCCTTGGGAGTGCGCTGGTTGGCAGAAGTGCATGACCCGTTGGTTATGCCGGGCAGCGAACCTGTTAGCAAGCAAGAGTTCATGCAGGCGGAGGTGGAGCGCATTATTTGTACGCATGCCGATGTCGCGATCTGGTTTACCGACCAAGCTTTGGCAAGTGCAAAGCGGCGACACCCCCAACTAGGTGATCGCGGCAAGATGATGCTGCCAGGTATCGACGCGCCATTCAAGGAAATGCCACCTTATGTGCCGGGCCCGAAGATGGTGATCGGACATTTCGGATCGCTTTCCGTAACACGCAACCTGACTCCCATCATCGACGCGCTGGAAACATTGGTGGTCCGACTTCCGGAGATGCGCGGCAAGGTTGAACTACAACTGACCGGAGGACCACTGGATCCCGTGTCAGACGCAGCCATTGCCAAATCGCCGGTTCGGGATATGGTTCGCCACTTGGGGCGGATTGAGGCGGACCCCTCTACGGGGCTGTCCGGGCGCGAGCAGATCTTGCGACGCATGCGCAGCGCAGACGTTCTGCTGTTATTACATGGCACAGAGCCTATCTGCGCGGAATACATTCCTTCCAAGCTTTATGAATATCTCTGGATGCAGCGCCCGATTGTGGCAACGGTGCATGGCAATCCGCAGATGGCGCAAATGCTCTCAGCCTTGGGGCATATTGCGGTCGACCAAGGTGTAACTGATCAGTTAACTAATGCACTGTTGACACTCCTGAAGCGTGCCATCAACAAAGGATTGTCTGATTCCCCGATAATCAGCCCTTACACCACGCAGGCCGCTGTCCGGCAACTCATAAAATTCGTGGAAACCCAATGAGCGGCACTAGTTGCCCAGCCTCGCAATATATTCAATGACTAGCCCCCTCAAAATTGCCTTGATTACAGGTGTTACAGGCCAAGACGGTTCCTATTTGGCGGAGTTCCTGCTGGAGAAGGGTTACATCGTGCACGGCATCAAACGCCGGGCCAGCCAGTTCAACACGGCTCGTGTGGATCATCTGTACCAGGACCCGCACATAGACCATCGCAACTTTGTGCTGCACTACGGTGATTTGAGCGATACCAGCAATCTGGTACGCATCCTCCAGCAAGTGCAGCCCGACGAGGTCTACAACCTAGGCGCGCAAAGCCACGTTGCCGTGAGCTTTGAAAGCCCTGAGTACACCGCCGACGTGGATGCCATGGGGACTTTGCGGCTGCTGGAAGCCATTCGCATCCTCGGGCTGGAGAAGAAAACCCGCTTTTACCAGGCCTCGACCTCCGAGCTGTATGGCCTAGTGCAGGAAACGCCGCAGAAGGAGACCACACCTTTCTATCCGCGCAGCCCCTATGGCGTGGCCAAACTCTACGCTTACTGGATAACCGTCAACTACCGCGAAGCCTATGGCATGTATGCGTGCAACGGCATCCTGTTCAACCACGAAAGCCCGCGCCGTGGTGAGACCTTCGTGACCCGCAAAATCACACGCGGCTTGGCCAACATCGCGCAGGGCCTGGACCAATGCCTCTACATGGGCAATATGGATGCCTTGCGCGACTGGGGTCACGCCAAAGACTATGTCCGCATGCAGTGGATGATGTTGCAGCAAGACCAACCCAAGGACTACGTGATTGCCACAGGCGTGCAGTACAGCGTGCGCCAGTTCATCGAAAAGGCAGCAGCCCAACTGGGCATCACACTGCGATTCGACGGTGAAGGTGTTGGCGAATATGGCGTAGTGGCCACCATTGACGGCGACAAAGCACCTGCGTTGAAGGTGGGTGATGTCATCGTGCGTGTCGACCCCCACTACTTCCGACCGGCCGAAGTGGAAACCCTGTTGGGAGACCCCAGTCTGGCCAAGAAAGACCTGGGCTGGATTCCTGAGATCACGCTGGATGAAATGGTGGCGGAGATGGTGGCTTCTGATCTGAAGCAGTCTCAACAGCATGCGCTGTTGCAAAAACATGGCTACGCCGTGCAGGTGAGCAAGGAAAGCTAAGAGCCATGTCCCAGTCCGAAAAAATCTACGTGGCCGGTCACCGTGGCATGGTGGGAAGTGCCATTGTCCGAACCCTTTTGGACCAAGGCGTGTTGCCCGGCCAAATTGTTACCCGCACCCATGCAGAGTTGGATCTGATCGACCAGCGCGCTGTGGATGCGTTCTTTGCAGAGGAAAAGCCCACACAGGTGTATCTGGCGGCAGCGAAAGTGGGGGGCATCCATGCCAACAACACCTACCCGGCTGACTTCATCTACCAGAACCTGATGCTGCAAGCCAACGTCATCCATGCCGCGCATGTGCATGGCGTGCAAAAGCTGTTGTTCCTGGGATCGAGCTGCATTTACCCCAAGCTGGCACCCCAGCCCATGGCCGAGGATGCCCTGCTGACCGGCAAGCTCGAACCGACCAACGAACCTTATGCTGTTGCCAAGATAGCAGGCATCAAACTGTGCGAAAGCTACAGCCGTCAGTACGGTCGCGACTACCGCAGTGTCATGCCTACCAATTTGTACGGCCCGGGTGACAACTACCATCCGGAAAACAGCCACGTCATTCCTGCGCTGCTGCGCCGCTTCCATGAGGCCAAGGAAAAGGGCTTGCCAGAAGTTGCCATCTGGGGAACGGGCACACCGAGACGGGAGTTTCTCTACGTGGATGACATGGCGGCGGCCAGTGTGTTTGTCATGAACCTGTCGTCTCCTGTGTATGAAGCGCAGGTGCAGCCGCAACTCAGCCACATCAATGTTGGGTACGGCGAGGACGTGACGATTGCTGAGTTGGCGCAGACGGTTGCTGAGGTTGTCGGCTATTCTGGTCGGATCACTTTTGATAGCAGCAAGCCGGACGGCGCACCACGCAAATTGATGGACTCTGGGCGGCTGAACGCTTTGGAGTGGAAGGCCAAAGTTGGTCTTGCGCAAGGTTTGCGCGTCGCGTATCAAGACCTGCAGGGTGGTTTGTCTGCGTAGCGATTTTTAAGTACAGGAATTTTCATGTTGCGATTGTTTGAGATGCTTGGTGAACAGAAAAATGTTGTGCCTCAGAAGGAGATTCGGAGTTGGGCCGCACGTCAATACTCTGCACCCAGCCCACATTTGATCAAACAGAACTGCGTACTCAGAAATGGTGTTCCAGGGGCGATATGGATAGAGACCGGTACCTTTATGGGAGAAACGACAGCACTGCTTGCCCAACATTCGCGACAGGTCTACAGCATTGAGCCAGAGCCGAAGTTGTATGCCCGGGCCAGTGCATTGTTTGCTGACAAGAAGCATGTGGAGATCATCAACGGTCTCAGCGAAACCGTGTTTCCGGAGTTGTTGCCCAAGTTGAATGGCGATGTGAACTTCTGGCTGGATGGGCATTATTCAGCGGGAATTACATTCAAAGGCCCCGTTGATACGCCGATCGTTGCTGAGTTGAACACGATTGCAGATAACCTGCACCGGTTTGGAAAAGTCAGTGTCCTTGTCGATGATGTGCGGTGTTTTGATCCCACGTTGCCGGAGTACTCGACTTACCCATCTGTGGACTATTTGGTTGATTGGGCGAGAGCCCATCAATTAAATTGGCGCATTGAGCAAGATATTTTCATCGCCAAGAATTATTGATTATCAGCCTCGCCGGTCCATGATATTGAATCAAGTGGTTGCCCGTATTGAAGGGGGACTGGGAAATCAGCTTTTTGAGTACGCTGCAGCGCGTGCATTGGCCGACCGCCTCCAATGCGGATTGCTGCTGGACCTGCGTGGCATTCAGGAGAATGGTGACAGGCCCTATCAATTGGGTCACTATAACGTTCGAGCAGAGATCGCAACGGCAGAGATGCTTGCCACGTTGCCCCCCTGGCGCTCTTCTCGGATGAGGCGCGTCCAGCAGTCACTGTCTTTCATGCTGCCTGGGGTTTTTCATACTTCTGTCTTTCGGTCTCGTAGCTTTGCCTACGATGCGCTGTTTGAGCGGTTGCAGCACCCGGTTTATATGGTCGGGTACTGGCAAAGTGAACGCTACTTCGCTTCGAATCGTACGCGTCTCTTGCGGGACCTTGTGCTACAGATGCGTGACGATGTAAACGCGCTATGGATGCAGCGAATTGAAGCATGCAACAGCGTGTCATTGCATGTGCGGAGAGGCGACTATGTCAGCAATGCCTCGGCGTCAAAGTTCCATGGAACGTGTGACCTTGCCTACTACCAGAGGGCTGTCGCCGACCTGATGCGCAAAGAGTCCGATATCGAGGTGTTCGTCTTCTCCGATGAGCCGCAATGGGCGGCTGAAAATCTACGGTTGCCAGTGCGCACACATATTGTGGATGCCAATTCCCCGGATAGTGGGCATCTCGACATTGAACTGATGCGAAGATGCAAGCACCATGTCTTGGCAAATAGTTCGTTCAGTTGGTGGGGTGCATGGCTTTGCGAGTACTCCAAGCAAATCGTAATTGCTCCGGACCGCTGGTTTTCGGACCCGGGCATCGATGCGAGTGACGTTGTTCCATCTCGATGGAACAAGCTATCCGCAACTAGTTGACACCAAGGCGTACTGCCCCATGCAGCGTGAACCATAAGGCGGCGATCGCTCGTTCCAAACGAGTTGGCAGCGTCAGCCAGCCGTTGCGGCGAAACTGAAATTCGGCATAAATCTCGTAGTTGGCGCTGAACGAAATTCCCTTTAGCTGACGGTTGAGCACCCGCATGAACTTTGGCGCCAAGTGCATGCGTTGGGAGAACCCCATCGCATGGGGTATGTAGTTCAGGCCAGTCAACTGGGTGACGTAGCGCGCCTGTATTTGGCTGAAAGATTTACGTGCCGTCTCCTGCTTCACCTTGCTGATTTGGCTGGGATGCAGTCGGTAGGTGAGCAGTTGCTCAGGGATGTTGTGAAATTTCCCACCCTTCGCAGCGATGTCACACCATAGGCCGTAATCCTCCGCGTGGGGATATTCCGTGTTGTATCCCGTTGTCCGGATGATGCTCGCGCTCAGGCTGGTGCTGGGATTGCAAAGGGGGCTGTAAATTGTCAGCAATGCCCGGATGTCACTATCACTGGAGTGACCTTTGCGCGCGCGCCGCTTTCCTGTGGAACTGTCGAGTGTGGTGTGGAATGAACCGCAGACATCCAAACCCTTTTGCTCCATTGCCAACAACTGGGCTGCCAGTCGTTGTGGTGCCGCGATGTCGTCTGCATCCATCAGCGCAATATAGCGACCACTTGCGACCTCAAATCCTTTGCTACGGGCATAGATCAAACCACGATTTCTGTCCAGTCGTATCAACTTCACGCGGTGGTCGCGTATACGTTCAAGATATGCCAAAGTGCCGTCGCTCGAACCGTCGTCAACGATAATCAACTCAAAATCTTGCAGAGATTGATTCAATAGGCTTTGAATACATTCATCCAAGTACGTCTCGGCGTTGTAGGTGCAAAGCACAATCGAAAAAATAGGCGACATGGGTAATATGGTGAAACGCGAAGTGTTATTTGTCGACGGAGAGGGCGGCGCCTGGCCGTGGCGCAGGCAGATGCGGGAGCCTGAGGGTATATGGGGTTCCACCCACTACACCTTCGCAGTTGATTCTACGAGCAAGTTCGATTGGCTTGTTGTCTTCTCTGCTTGGCCAGAGGTGCCTCTCAATACATCAGTTCCCCGGGCGCGTCGTATTTTTGTAGCCGGTGAACCTGAGAGTTTTCATCGCTACCAATCACGCTTTCTGGAGCAGTTTGGAACGGTAATTACCACGCAGCGCGGTACCCAGCATGCGGGCGCAATTCATGATCAACCGGCGATCAACTGGTTCGCCGGAGTCCGCTTTCAAGATGGAGTCCAGCGACTGGCCCCAATGCTGAACTTCAGCGATTTTGAGGCGGGAAATCCTGTCAAAACCAAGCTGTGTTCCGTTGTTTGTTCAACCAATGCAACGACAAAAGGGCATCGCCAGCGCATGGCGTTCGTTGACTTGTTGGAGCGTGAGCTGGGTGATCGTATCGATTTCTATGGCCGAGGTCGACGCGATGTTTCAGACAAGGATGAAGCGTTGGCAGACTATCGGTTTCACATTGCCCTGGAAAACTCCGTTCATCGTGACTACTGGACTGAGAAGCTTGCAGACCCTTTTTTAAGAGGCTGCTACCCGATTTACTACGGATGCCCAAATCTGGAGGACTATTTTCCCCAAGGAAGTTTTTCCCGGATTGACATTTCCAGACCCCGTGAAGCGTTAGCAACGGTGTCTGCGATGTTGGAAGGTGACGAGGACCTGCGCCATGCTGCTCAGCTTGGGGAGGCCAAGCGACGCATCCTGTATGAGTACAACATTTTTGCGGTGCTGGAAAAGCTATTTCCCCGTTTAGAAGCGGGGCTGCAACCGAGATATGGTGCACCAAGCGAGGTCTTCGAAAGGCAACGATTGTATTCGGACCATGAAGCGAAGGACTTCAAACTCAGCCGACGGATGCGCCGATGGCTGCGTTCCTGGGTTTGAGTGTTAAGCCACAGAACCAGGCGCACATGAAGAACAGCAGTTCAATGAAGTGACCCGTGCAGACCTCCGTGATGAGGTAGCTGATTGCGATTACCGGGATTGTCCACGTAGCGTAATTACTCCAGAACCCTCCGAGTCTTCTGGCGCGTGCGTAACTGGCTGCCAAAGGTATCCATACCATGAGTAGCCCAGGCAGGCCGAATCCGAGCGCAAAGTCCAGCCAGCCACTGTGAGTTGCGCCGCGATTGCTGCCATCGGGCTTGTGGAAGTCACTCCATTTTTTGATGGCCAGGGCACCAAAAGAATGATTGATTTGCCCATATCCCCAAGGGTGCTCTTTTAGAAGCTCCAGCCCTGCACGCCCCCAGGCAGCTCTTGCGTAAGTACTCCCGTTCACCGTTACGCCGTTTTCATTCAACGGCCATGCCATTGATGTGTCTTCAACGTCTTTCCAAACATTCTGCTGTTCAATCTGGATGCCAACTTTGTAATCCGCAATCAGGTTCGACCATGCGGGATTGCTATCCAGGTGTTTGTTGATTGCATACGCAAAGCCGGCTAAGCACAGCAAAAGAAGTACATATTTTCCCGCTCGACCGGCTATGGGCGTGCGATTGCGAGGCACCATTTGCAGCAGGAAGTAGCCTGCGAGCAGACCGAACACGGCGAATCCGTTCTTGGTGTTGGCAAAGTAGAAAGTCAGCAGCGTTGCGGCCAATCCGATAAAGCCATACAGATACCAGCCGGGAGATGCCGTTTGCTGCAGGGCAGACTTGATTTTGATGAACATAACTGGCAAAAACAGGCCGCCAAAAATGACCAGTGGCGTCTTTCCCAAATAGGGGGTCATGTAGAAATCCATATGAACCCATTGACCCGTATGTGCGACTTCATAGGCGTAGCGAACAGAGAATATGGCGATGGTCCCTGCGAGTCCCCAAATGAGAAGCGGCTCTTGAATGCGTTCGAGGCGGGGCGACAGTTGGTGATTGGGATCCGATAGAAGTAGGCCGAGAGCCAATCCCATGATGGCTGACAGGAAGGTTCTAAGCCAGTCCCCAGTCAGCTCGTGCCATTGCTCTTCGAAATTGCCGGACAAAACGAGCAAATGAAAAACGAGCCAGATAAAGAAAGAGAGCAGTACAAACACGGGCCAGGCATCCAGGCGAGTCAGTCTTGGTGCATTTTTGAACAGTACGAAACCGGATGCGATCGAACCACTCAGTAGCATCCAATTGCGCAGCGCCATCGTATTGGGGAGAGGCCAGATGGCCAGCAGAACCGTAGCTGCAAGCAGAAGCACGATGGCGGGATTTTTTCCTTGGGTCATGTTTTTCTTTGTGTCAAATACGGCCCAGTGCACGTCGCAGTCTGCGGCCCAGTTTTGAAAGCCAGTTGCCGCCCTCTGCGGGCCAGTCCATGTTGCGTTCCCAGGATGATTGGTAGATCACCCCGCAGTAGAAATGTGAGAAATGGGACTCATGTAGCCCTCTGCGCCGACTTTGGTCGTATTGCCAAGCGTAGTGGTAGACCTTGAAAAGAGCCTGGCATGGTAGCAGGCGGATCGCTTGATAGGCCAGCAAGGCTTCCCCGTACCACCGCGATTCGACTGGGGCCAATTCAATCGCATCCGCGAAGCTCATGTTCTTGGGTTGCAAATAGTTGGCATCCAGGCTTTGCCACACCGCGCTGTGCCATACGAGGGGGAAGGGGCCGAAGCTGTAGCGTCGTCCTTCGCGGCCAAAGATCTGTTGCACTCGGTCTGCTTCTGCATTGAACGCACGCACCACGCGTTCGCGTTTTTGATACAGAGCATCTTCCATGAGGTCGTGTGCCTCGTCCAGCATGGTGTACGGTGTTCCATCGGCTGCCATGAAGTCGGCGACTCCAAACCAACGGATGAACACAGCATCCGAATCCAGGCATAGATAGGTCGTGCATAGTCCCATGCGCCAAAATTCGGACTTGATCACTTGTTGCGCCATGCTGCCAGACATGCGCTGTACCTGCTCTCTATTGATTCTGGGCGATGCCTTGAGAATGTCCTCGTCTGCGATCAGATTGACGCTCAGGCCTGTTAAATACTGCTGAAAAAGCGGTAACTCCGCCTCAGGCACTGAAACGTAAAAGGGCAATTCCTCACGGTTGTACTGCTGTACGGATTGTGCAAGCCGTACTAAGCGGCGCAAATCACTGCTATAGCTCTTGCAATAGAGCGCGAAGAGTTTCATGCCCGTCGATCTTCGTAGTGCGTCACGATTTTGGCTGTAAACAGCAGGGGGTTGGTGGCGCACGCCACCATGATTCGGCGCAAGGTGAATGGATCTGCTTTGGCGTGTACGCGACCACGGTTGGTCGTTGTGGCTGTGGCGTAGCCCGCTTCACGGGCTATGGCTGCATGCTCGGCTTTGAAGCTACCGTAGGGATAGCAGAAGTGTCGGACTTCGCAGCCTATGACCTCTTCCAATTCACGTTTGGATGCACTGATTTCCTGGCGCGCGGAATCGTCGGGTAGCTCAGGCAAGCGGGCGTGTGTGCGGGTGTGGGAGCCAACATCCATGCCGGCCTGATGCCACGCCTGCCAATCCTGTCGCGTCATCAGGGATTTTTCTGCCACCTTGCCTTTGTCCCACGCATTGGTGCCTCCAATCAAGCCGCTGACCCCATAGCAGGTCGCCGTAAAACCATTTTTTTTCAGAATCGGCAGCGCGTTCTGGAGGTTGTTCTGGTAGCCATCATCAAAGGTGATGCCAACCACCTTTCCGTGTTGCTCGCCTCGCAAGTAAGGCTCCAGATCGCGCATGGACAAACCACGGTAGCCCAGGAGACGCAAAATCCGCATCTGCCAGGAAAAAGACGATGGAGCTACAACGAGACCACGCAACGAAGTTCCGCGGGGAGGCGGTTCATCGATCTGGTGGTACATGAGGATGGGGATGTTCATGTTTGGAGTCTTTGCAAATTGGCGTAATAGCCGTTGCGCTGAAGCAATGACGCGTGGTCACCCGACTCCACAATGCGCCCCTGGTCCAGCACCAGAATCTGATCAGCACGTTCAATCGTGCTAAGGCGGTGTGCAATGACCAGTGTGGTTCGGTTGTGCATCAAGTTGGAGAGTGCATCCTGCACCAAGCGCTCTGATTCTGAATCCAGTGCGGAGGTGGCCTCATCCAGGATAAGAATGGGGGCATTCTTCAGCAATGCCCGGGCAATAGCGATACGTTGGCGCTGGCCGCCAGATAGCGTGGAGCCATTTTCACCAATGCGGGTATTGAGCCCCTGTGGCAGCTGTTGAATGAAGTCCCAGGCATTGGCGGCAATGGCGGCTTCCTGAACCTTGGCGGCATCCACCTCTCCAGTCTGACCAAAGGCAATATTGGCCAGCACCGTGTCGTTGAGCAGCACGATGTCTTGGCTGACCAGCGCAATATGGATGCGCAGGCTTTCCAGAGAGAGTGCAGCAATATCCACCCCGTCAATCGTGATGCGCCCCGACTCTGGTGCATAAAACCGGGGGATCAGCGCGGCCAGAGTCGTTTTCCCTCCACCGGAGGCTCCGACCAAAGCGACAGTTTGTCCAGGTTTTGCGTGCAGGCTTACATCGCTGAGTGCTGGTTTGTCACTTCCAGGGTATCGAAAGTGCACATGCTCGAAACGGATTTCACCGTGGCAATCCGCGAGTGTCTGTTTTCCGTTGTCAGCTTCCCCCGGGCTATCAAGCACCTCAAACACACTCTCACAAGCCGCCAGCCCCCGTTGCAATATGGGGCTGATAGTGGTGAGCTGCTTGATGGGTGAGATCAGCAGCAGCATGGCGGTGATGAAAGAAACAAAGCCACCAGCCGAGTCGCTAGCCTGGCCCATGGAGCGGCTCAGCGCCATGAAGATGATGAAGGCAATGGCCAGGGATGCCGTCATGTGAGTGATGGGGGTCAGCGCGGAGGCGGGCACCGCCTCCTTCATCATGCTGCGGCGAAAACCCTCGGTCACTGCACGGAAGCGCGCTTGCTGCTGGGCCTGTGCACCATAGATCTTGATAACCTTGCTTGCGGCAGTGGTTTCTTCGACGGTGTGTGCCACCGCACGCAGAGACTCGAGGCTGACTTTGCTGGCCTTGCGAATGCGACGACCAAAGCTCTGGATAAGCACTGCGATGAAGGGCCCTACGGTCAGCGTGATGAGCGTAAGCTTCCAGTCTAGGTAGAGTAGGTAGGCCAATAGGGCCACCGCCGTCAGGCTCTCGCGTACAGCGGTCACCAGCACATTGGTGGCCGCTTGATTAATGTTGTCCACGTCATACAGCAGCCGCGCTATCCATTGGGATGCGGGCCGTGTATGAAAAATCTGGGTTGGCGCGTGCACTAGCTTGTCGAACATTGCACGCCGCAAGTCCACCACCAGCCGCGTGGACACCCAGGTCATGAGGTAGTTGGTAACAAAAGACAAGACTCCCCGGACCAAAAAGAGCAGGACGATGCTGGCGGGAATGAGCCAGACCATGCTCCCCTCTGCCGCGCGAAAGCCGCTATCCAGTAGGTATTTCATGATGGCCGGAAACACAGGCTCCGTTGCCGCTGTGCAGACCATGCAGAGCACCGCAATTGAGAAGGCTTTCCAGTATGGCCGTATGAACCCCAGCAACCGAAAGTAAAGTGTGCGGTCAGACTTGGTCATGCGCGCCCAGTTCTTTGCCGGCAGGGGCTTGCCACGCCGCACCCTGCTGTATTTCCAATGCCTTCACATAACGGTAGAAGGTGCCTTCAAAATTGCCCACCGCGATGACAAAGCCAGCCCACCCGTCCAGAAAACCGAGCTTGAAGAGGTAGTGCTTCCAAAAAGCCCATTTGGCGTGGAGCAAAGCAGTCCACATGGATATCTTTTTGTGCTGGATTTTCTCCGCTCCCAAGGTCGAATACCGGTTCGCCTTGTGCATGACTTCGGCCATATTTTTAAAGGGAAATTGCCATATAGCTGACGTCATGTGTCCGATAGGCAATTTCGAGTGCAATACATACCCCTCGTGGACGGGCTTCAAGTCATAAGACATGGCTCCGCGACGAAACAACTGAGGTTGACGGTAGTTTGGGTACCAGCCTGAATGTTGAATCCAACGCCCCATGAAATAGTTACGTCGGGGTGTGTGATAGACCTCATGGGTCTCATCGTGCGATATCAACTGCTTTATTTCTGCTGCAGCTTCCGGTGTGCAGCGTTCATCCGCGTCAAGGCTAAAAATCCAATCTTTGGTGCAGGCGTTTATTGCTTGATTTCGGAGGTCACCGAATCCCCTGAAATCGACTTGGACTACCCGTGCTCCTAAGGCAGCAGCTATATCTGCGGTACCGTCAGTGCTGTACGAATCTACGAGGATGATTTCGTCTGCCCATTTCACGCTCTGAATGGCGGCGCTAACTTTTTCAACTTCGTTAAAGGCGATGATGTAGACAGATATGGTGGGCATGGGGTGGTAACATCCAAAGTGACCTGAGCCCTTGAGCTTTCAAGCCAGCGCCGAGAGTGATTTCCGGCTTCAAGGGCGGCTAAGTCTAGTCGAAAATGCCTTCTAAAGAGCTAATCTCCGTCGTCATTACAACCTACAACCGCAGTGATGCGCTTGGTTGCGTACTCGCAGCACTCGATCACCAATCGGATCGTCATTTCGAAGTGATCGTTGCAGATGATGGCTCCAGTCAACAGCACCTTTCAGAAGCTCTCGCTATTGAAAGTCTAGTGAACTTTCCAGTCAAGCACGTGTGGCATCCGGACGTTGGTTTCACTGCCGCTAAGGTGCGCAATTTGGGAGTGGCCCAAGCCGCTGGTGGTTATGTGATTTTGCTCGATGGGGATTGTGTCCCTGAGACCGACTTTGTAAAGCGCCACCGAATGCTGGCACAGAGCGGGCACTTTGTGAATGGTAGTCGTGTCCTTCTCAGCGAAGGACTGACCCGGAGTGCAATTGCCCGGGAAGTGAACTTGATCAATCAATCCACGTGGCAGTGGATAGCGAGAAGATTTCGCGGGGAATCCAGCAAGTGGACCGCTAAGTTCCGATTGCCTGATTTGTATATTCGTCGTCAGACCGCTTTCAGGTGGAAGGGTATTCGAAGTTGCAACATGGCGTTACACAAAGCGGATTACGTCGCAATCAACGGGTTTGATGAAACCTTTGTCGGTTGGGGGCATGAAGACGCGGACTTTGTTCTGCGTCTGCACAATGCAGGGCTTTGTCGTAAGAACGGTTTTTACGCAACGGAGGTATTCCACTTGTGGCATCCCGAGAGCAGTCGTGACCGGGAAAATGCAAATGCGCAGCGAGTCCGGGAACGAATCGGAAACAAGTCGATCCAAGCCACCGTTGGTTACCAGCAAAGCTTGGACTTTGAACAGCTTCGGGTCTACACACGGTGATAATCGAAACACGATGAAAAAATTCTGGTTAATGTGCTTCTTTGGTTTGGGCGCACTACAGGCCCAAGCGCAATTTCGGGTTGAAGTTTCCGGAGTGGGAATGACCCAAATTCCTGTTGCAATTGCTGCATTCCGTGGTGAGGATCAATCCCCTCAGAAAATTGCAGCCATCGTGCAGGCGGATCTGGAACGTAGCGGTCAATTCAAAGGAGTGGAGTCCGGCTCTGGTTTGGATGAGATTGCCCGTCCGGATTTGAATCTAATGCGACAACGTGGGGCTGATGCCTTGGTTGCAGGTAGCGTCACCCGATTGGCTGACGGGCGCTTCGATGTTCGATTCCGCTTATGGGATGTCGTAAGAAATCAGGATTTGGGGGGACAGAGCCACGCTGTGTTGTCAGGTGATCTTCGCTTGGCGGCTCACCGGATCGCTGATTTCGTTTACGAGCGTTTGACTGGGGACAAAGGGGTTTTTTCCACGAGGATCTCTTACGTTACGAAGGCGGGGGCGACCTATAACCTGTGGGTCGCAGACGCGGATGGCGAAAATGCTCAAAGTGCATTAAGCAGCCCGGAGCCGATTATTTCCCCATCGTGGGCCCCCAATGGCAATCAACTTGCCTATGTGTCCTTTGAAGCTCGAAAGCCGGTAGTTTATGTTCACGACGTCGCGACCGGCCGTCGTCGTCTTGTGGCGAGCTTTAAGGGGTCCAACAGTGCCCCCACCTGGTCACCGGATGGTCGATCCCTTGCGCTCACTCTCAGCCGTGATGGAGGGTCGCAGTTGTATGTGATGGATGCCAACGGAGGTGAACCCAAGCGCCTGATGCAGTCGCCCGCGATCGATACAGAACCCGTTTATACGTCTGACGGAAAGACAATTTACTTTGTGAGTGACCGGGGCGGCTCCCCGCAGATTTACAGGGTTCCAGCTGGCGGTGGGAATGCAGAACGAGTCACCTTCTCGGGCAGTTACAACATCTCTCCGGCCCTGAGTCCGGACGGAAAGTGGTTGGCGTATGTGTCGAGGGTCAGCGGTGCATTCAAGTTGCACGTGATGGACATTGCCAGCGGCAGTGTTTTGGCCATTACTGATACTGCGGCTGACGAAAACCCGAGCTTTTCTCCCAATAGTCGCCTCATTATTTACGCAACTTTGTTGCAAGGAAAAGAGGCGCTAATGACGACCACTTTGGACGGCCGCATCAAGGCCCGACTGGCGGGCCAGGGTGGTGATATTCGCGAGCCCGATTGGGGTCCCGCTCAGAAATAGAACTGAAATCTAACTTGGAGTTTGAGAATGAAAAATTTGGTTTTGCTCATGTCGGTCGTGGCTCTTTTGAGTGCTTGTGGCTCTGCGGTCAAGCTGGACAAAGTGCCGGTCGAAGACAAGTCTGGTCAGATGGTGAATGCAGGTTCGACAGCCACCGGTACCAATGATGGCGCCGGCGTAGCAAAGAGCAATGTCGCCACTGTTACCTTGGACAAAAATGCGCAGGATCCAGCGTTGAGTGCTGCATTGAGGACGGTTTACTTTGACTACGATAGTTTTGTCATTCGCGCCGAGTTTCAGTCCACCCTGGAAGCACACGCCAAGTACTTGAAAGCAGACAAATCCCGCAAAGTAAGCATTGAAGGCCACACCGATGAACGTGGTGGCCGCGAATACAACCTGGCTCTGGGCCAGAAGCGGGCAGAAGCTGTGCGTAAGGCCTTGCAACTTCAGGGCGTGTCTGATGCGCAAATGGAAGCCATCAGTTACGGCAAAGAAAAGCCAGCTGTTCTGGGTAACTCTGAAGCCGCGCTCGAAAAGAATCGTCGCGCTGAATTCAGCTACCGATAAATCATGATGTCTTCTTTGACGAGGCGTTTTGCGCGCGCTGTCCCCGTGGCACTTGTGTTGTGTTTAGGGGCGGGACAGTCATCTGCAGGTCTGTTTGATGATGAAGAGGCACGTCGCGCAATCCTTGATTTGCGCCAGCGCATTGAGGCTTTGCGGGCCGACAGCGATCAAAAAATTGCTGATGAAGCGAAGCGTAATGCGGAAGATGCAGCTCAGCTTCGTCGTTCACTTTTGGAGTTGCAGAACCAGCTTGAAGCTAGTCGTGCAGAAACGGCCAAACTTCGTGGTCAGGTCGAACAACTTGCCCGAGATTTGGCGGAGGCACAGCGCAAGCAAAAAGACGCTTCGCAACTTCTTGAGGATCGTCTGCGCAGACTGGAGCCGTCTAAAGTATCCGTGGACGGCCGCGAGTTCTTTGCTGAGCCCTCTGAAAAACGCGACTTTGATGCAGCGCTTGCTGTATTCCGCAAGGGCGACTTTGCTACTGCGCAGTCGGTGTTTCTCGACTTCCTGAATCGTTATCCGACTTCTGGATATCGTCCCTCTGCATTGTTCTGGCTGGGGAGTGCACAGTACGCGACCAAGGATTACAAGGACGCACAGACTAATTTCCGTAGCTTGGTGCAGCAATCAGGAGATCATTTGCGCGCGCCCGAGGCCCTACTCGCACTGGCCAACTGTCAGTCTGAATTGAAAGATACCAAGGCCGCCAGAAAGACCTTGGAAGAACTGATTGCGAGTTATCCGTCGTCGGAAGCTGCGAGTGCTGCCAAGGATCGTTTGGCCCGTTTGAAGTGACCGGCATTACTTCGGGACCCGCTGAGGCGGCAGATCTCAACCGCCGGTTTTCCGGCATGGACCGACTCTTTGGAGTTGAGCCGGCCGGGTGCTTTCGCAATTCGCATGTCGCTGTTGTAGGGATCGGCGGTGTGGGCTCCTGGGCTGTGGAAGCTCTTGCCAGGAGCGGAATTGCTGCGCTGACATTGATCGATATGGATCATGTGTCCGAGTCAAACATTAATCGGCAGTTGCATGCCCTGACCAGCACAATCGGTATGTCCAAGATCGAAGCGATGCGGGAACGCATTGCAGAAATCAATCCTTCGTGCCGTGTGGTGGTGGTTGACGACTTCGTTGACGAGGACAACTGGCCCGCAATTTTGGGTGGACAAGTGGATGCAGTCATTGATGCATGTGACAACGTTAAGGCGAAAGTTGCAATGGCTGCATGGTCGCTTGAGACCAAAGTCCCATTTGTGTCTGTCGGTGCCGCAGGTGGTAAGCGTTTGGCGCATCTCGTAGATATTTCTGATTTGAGTCAAACCACGCATGACCCTCTTTTGGCACAGCTACGCTACCGCCTTCGGAAAGCACATGGGGCGCCCAAAGACGGGAAAAACATGAAGGTCGCTTGTGTGTACAGCAAGGAGGCAGTTCGTGGTCCGGATGCTTCTTGTGCTGCAGAGGGAGATGGAACGCTAAACTGCCACGGTTACGGATCCCTGGTGAGTGTGACTGCCACCTTTGGAATGTGCGCGGCGGGTTGGGTGATTGATAAATTATCTGCCTCAAGCCAATCGGCTTCAAAAAAGACGCTATAATTTGAGGCTTCGCAGTATTCAATAAGCAATTAAAGAATGCTGTCGGGACCATAGCTCAGTTGGTAGAGCAGCGGACTTTTAATCCGTTTGTCGTGGGTTCGACCCCCGCTGGTCCCACCAATTTCGGTGACTCAAGGGAATTTAGCTCAGCTGGTAGAGCAGCGGACTCTTAATCCGTAGGTCGAGAGTTCGAATCTCTCAGTTCCCACCACTCATTCAGTGGATCATAAAACCCGCCTTCATTTGGAGGCGGGTTTTTTCATTTGGGGTCACTCCCCTACCTCTCAGATTACACCTCCAGCTTGGCTGTGAGGTCGAGCCAAAGCTCTTCCAGCTTTTGCAGCTCAGCATTCACTGCCTTCAGTCTTTTGCCCGCCTCTGCAATCTCTGAAGGGTGCGGGTTGGTGGAGAGTTTGGCTTCTAACTCTGCGCCCTCGGCATTGAGAGTTTCCATACGCGCCTCGGTTGCGGCGAGGTCTTTTTTCCACTTCTTCAGTTCGTCTGCAGTTGGGCCAACTTTCACAGCGACAGGGGCGGTCACAGACACTGCAGGAACGCCGGCCTTGGCCTCTTCTTTGGCAAGCTCTCGCTGACGCTTGGCTTCATCCAACAGGTATTTCTGGTAATCGTCCAGATCGCCGTCGAAGGGTTCGACCCCGCCTCGGGAAACCATCCAGAACTCGTCACACACCGAGCGCAACAAGGCCCGGTCATGACTCACCAGCATCACGGTGCCCTCGAATTCGTTCAGGGCCATGGCTAGCGCCTCGCGTGTTGCCAGATCCAGGTGATTGGTCGGCTCGTCCAGCAGCAGCAGGTTGGGGCGTTGCCACACAATCATGCACAGCACTAGGCGGGCTTTTTCACCGCCGCTCATGCTGCCCACCGCCTGCTTGACCATGTCACCGCTGAAATTGAAGGTGCCTAAGAAGCTGCGCAGGTCCTGTTCACGGGTCTGCTGGCCGGCAATTTTGCCGGCAGCGGTCATGTCCTTCACCAACCGGATCATGTGCTCCAGCGGGGTTTCGTCAGGGCGCAACACGTCCAGTTCCTGCTGGGCGAAATAGCCGATGTTCAGGCCCTTTCCTTCGGTCACTTCGCCACCCAGAGGCGCGAGGTCCCGGGCCACGGTCTTGACCAGCGTGGACTTACCTTGTCCGTTAGCTCCCAATATGCCGATACGCTGTCCAGCGAGCACCGATTTGCTGACGTTATGGACAATAGTTGTAGGCGGAGTGCCCTTGGGCGCTTCCTCAGGCGCCGGGTAGCCGAAGCTCACGCCCTGCATGGAGAGCATGGGGTTGGGTAGGTTAGCCGGCTCTTTGAACTCAAAGCTGAAATCGGCTTCCGACAAAAGTGGCGCAATTTTCTCCATCCGGTCCAAGGCCTTGACCCGGCTTTGGGCTTGCTTGGCTTTGCTGGCTTTGGCCTTGAAACGTGCAATGAATTTTTGCAGGTGGGCGATCTTGTCTTGCTGCTTCGCGAAGGCGTTCTGTTGCAGCTCCATCTGCTCGGCACGCATGTCCTCGAACTTGCTGTAATTCCCGCCATAGCGCACCAGTTTGCCCATGTCGATGTGCAGCGTGACGTTGGTCACCGCATCCAGAAACTCGCGGTCGTGGCTGATGACCACCATGGTTCCTTCGTATTTCTTGAGCCAAGCTTCCAGCCACACCAGCGCGTCCAGGTCCAAGTGGTTGGTAGGCTCGTCCAACAGCAGCAGGTCACTGGGGCACATGAGGGCGCGGGCGAGTTGCAGGCGCATACGCCAACCGCCAGAGAAGCTGTTCACTGGTTTGTCCAGTTCGGTAGTTTTGAATCCCAGACCCAGAATCAGCGCCTGAGCGCGCGCAGCTGCGTCGTACTCACCGGCGTCGTGCAGGGCTGTGTAAGCGTTGGCCATGCGTTCGTAGTCTTCGGTCGCTTCTGCCGCATTCACTTCGGCCCGCGCTGCACCCAACTGGGTATCGCCCTCAATCACAAAGTCGGTCGCGCCTTGCTCAGTTTCCGGCATGTCCTGCGCCACCTGGCCCATGCGCCATTGGGCGGGGATGTAGTACTCCCCGGCGTCTTCATGGAGATTGCCGTTTAGCAAGGTAAATAGTGAGGATTTGCCCGCGCCGTTCCGACCCACAAGGCCAACCTTTTCGCCTGGATTCAAGGTAACCGAAGCGCCTTCGAGCAACACCTTGGCACTGCGGCGCAGGGTGACGTTTTTTAGTGTAATCATGTTCTGGGAAGGGCTGTGAGGTCGTCAATAAATGGCTACCGGATGCATCACATCAGGTAGTTCGGGTTGTCCGGCGCGTGTGCTTACCGGATACCGCCCGAGAAAAAAACTTAAGGTTGCTGGAAGCGGGTCAGTGCGTCTCGCGTCACCAGTAGCACCTGATCTTCACCGGCACTGGTCTC
>RFQA01000210.1 GCA_009925925.1 Betaproteobacteria bacterium | reverse complement strand
GTATCCAGCGCTTCACGCACCGGCGCACGGTCCATGGCATTGATCGGTTTACGGTCCAGGACACGGGCAGACACATCGGCCAACGGCCCCATGCGGTCCATGGGGAAACCCTGCGAGTCCACCACACGGCCCAGCAGTCCATCACCCAAAGGCAAGCGCAACATGCCTGCGGATGCTGCATCTGCAGGCACCGTCTTTTCACCCAAACGAGGCACGGGCACAAACGCAGCGGCAGCTGCCACACCTGCGCCACTGGACAAGCCATGCACATCGCCGGCCGGCATCAGGTAAGCGCGGTCGCCCGAGAAACCGACGACTTCAGCCAGCACTGGCTCACGCGCCTTCATGGTGACCACACATTGGGAGCCCACAGGTACCCGGATACCACTCGCCTCCAACACCAAGCCCGTCAGTTTGGTCAACGTGCCACGCACTTCCAGCGATGATTCTTCACCCACGGCAGCACGGGCCTGGGCCAGGTAATCCGCCCATTTGGCGGGAGCCGTGGAAGGGGTGGCATCAGGTGTTTGCATCTGCATCTTCCCAAGGGGCTTCCAAGCCCAGGGTGGCTACCGTTTTGCGCCAGCGTTGCTCTACGGTGCCATCCACCACCGTGCCGGCCGCCTCCACCAAGCAACCGCCGCGGCTGATTGAACTGTCAGGCAGCATTGTCAATGACAGGTTGGAAAACTCCTGCCGCAACACTTCAGACAACACCTCCACATCCAGCGGATTCATGCGTACCAGCGCTGCCTTGCTGTCAATGGCCAACACACTCAGCGCCTCACGCACCACCGGCTGCAGGGCGTTAGGGTTGCTGGACATTTCATGCCGCAAAACCTGGCGGGCAATCTCGCAGGCCAATTCCAGCACACCCTGGGCCATGGCCTGCTCCGACTCGGCCAGCTGCGTTTGGGCATTGGCAAACAGTTGCGCCATGGCTTCGGCAGCTACTTTGCCCTCGTTGGCGATGTAGTCATTGAGCTGGCGCTGGCCTTCGAGCGTGGCTTGGGCATGCCCTTGGGCGTAACCCTCAGCGTATCCTTGGGCATGTCCTTCCGAGAAGGACGATTGGCGTACTACCGCCTCTTTCGCCTGCTCTTCGGCCAGTGCTTGGGCAGCCAACTTGGCGGCAAAGCGGGAAGAGGACTTGTCGACATCGCCAAAGTCCCAATCGGTGACGGAGCCAATTTCTTCGCCGGGGATAAAACGTGCGTGGTTGCGATTCATCAGACCATGGCGTCGTCGCCACCTCCACCACCGAGCACAATCTGGCCTTCGTCTGCCAGACGGCGCACCACCTTGAGAATTTCTTTTTGCTGCGCTTCCACTTCCGACAAGCGCATGGGCCCACGAGACTCCAAGTCTTCCTTGAGGGTTGCCGCCGCACGGGACGACATGTTGGCCAGAATTTTGTCCTTGAGCTCGGGCTGCGCGCCCTTGAGTGCCACGATAAGCACATCGGAAGACACTTCCTTGAGCACCATCTGGATGGCCTTGTCGTCCAGCTTGTTGAGGTCGTCGAAGACAAACATCTTGTCCATGATCTTCTGGGCCAAATCCGCGTCATGGCTGCGGATCGACTCGATCACCGTGCCCTCGATGGCAGTACCCATCAAGTTGATCATCTCGGCCGCTGTCTTCACACCACCCAAAGACGACTTGCGGATCTTGTCGCCACCGGCCAGCACCTTGAACAGCACTTCATTCAAGTCCTTCAGGGCGGTAGGCTGAATACCTTCCATGGTGGCAACACGCAACATAACCTCGTTACGCTGGCGCTCAGTGAGGTTCTTCAACACATCAGCGGCCTGGTCGTAATCCAGGTGCACCAGGATGGCCGCCACGATTTGCGGGTGTTCGTTGCGAAGCAGCTCCGCCACCGAAAGCGGGTCCATCCACTTCAAGCTTTCAATGCCGGAGACATCGCCGCCCTGCAAAATGCGGTCAATCAGTAAAGCGGCCTTGTCGTCACCCAGCGCCAATTTCAGCACCGAGCGGACGTAGTCGCCCGAGTTGGAGACCAGCAAGCTTTGCGAGGCCGCGACCCCGGTGAACTTGTCCACCACCTCATCCACCTTTTCGCGGGTGAGTTGGGTGGTCTTGGCGATCGCCTCGCCGAGGCGCTGAACCTCCTTGGGCGACAGGTGTTTAAAAACCTCGGATGCCTCTGCTTCGCCCAGAGACATCATGAGGATTGCTGCGTCTTGGAGTCCGTCTTCGTTTGCCATGGTGGTATTTTGCGCCGCGCTTTACGCCGGTGCTTCTCCATTCATCCATGCTTTGACGATATTGGCCACCGCGGCGGGGTTGTCGCGGGTCAGCTTGCGGGCGTCTTCCAGGCGGAGTTCGCCTGGAGATGCCTGTTGCGCTTCATTGGCTGAGCTCGGACCTGTCAGTTGAGGGCGTTCTGGCTGATCGTTCTCGATGGCATCCAGCTGCGCCACGTCATTGTTTTCCAGCGGTTCGGCCACCGGTGCGGGCTGGGTCAGCGCCTTCATCGCAGGGCGTATCACACCCATCAGTACCAGTGCTGCCAAGCCCAGGGTGCCGAGAGGCCAAGCCAGGCTGCGGGCGAGCTCCTGAACCTCAGGCTGACGCCAGACGGGCGTGTCGTTCACTTCAGCTTTTTCAGGCGCGAATGGAGCGTTCACCACATTCACCGAGTCACCGCGGTCCTGGTTGAAGCCCACCGTCTCACGGACCAGGGCTGTCATCTTCTCCAGCTGAGCCTCTGTCAGGGCCACACTGGTCGTCACGCCCTTGGCGTCAGTCACGGACTGGTTGTTCAACACCACCGCCGCATTGATGCGTTTGATGGCACCCACCGCGCCTTTGGTGACGCGGATAGTCTTGTCCACCTCGTAATTGATGATGGACTCTTTCTTGGATGAGCTATTGGCGGCTCCTGCAGCCGTCTGGCCGTTGGCGGCCAATGTCTGTGGCTGACCGTTGATAGGCGCGGCGGGCTGGGCTGGCGGTTGGTTGGTGGTGGCACCGGGCACGCCGGCGGGCGGCGTTGGCTGGGTGCCATTGGTGCTTTCCACCAATTGCTGGCTGCGCACGGCGCCACTGTCAGGCGTCTGGTTGGGCTTGTGCGATTCGGTGGTGCTCTCGGTTTGGGAGAAATCCAGCTCCGCCGTCACTTGCGCCTTGACGTTCTGCTTGCCCACCAGAGGCTCCAGCATGTCCAGAATGCGGCGGCTGTACAGCTGCTCAATCTGTTGCACATACTGCAGTTGCTCGGCATCCACGCCGGCTGCCGCGTCGGGGTTGGCGGAAAGGAGCTTGCCGGTGTCATCCAACACGCTCACGGCGCTCGGGTTCATCTCAGGAACACTGGACGCTACCAGGTGCACGATGCCGGCCAATTGACCTTTGTCAAGCGCGCGGCCGGGGTGCAGACTCAACAACACAGAGGCAGAAGGTTTTTGTTGCTCCCGGAAAAAGCCATTCTGATTAGGAAGTGCCAAGTGCACCCGGGCGCTGGATACGGACGACAGCGCTTGAATAGAGCGGGTCAACTCGCCTTCGAGCCCGCGCTGGAACGTCAGCCGCTCCTGAAACTGGGTCATGCCGAATCGATTGGCCTCCATCATTTCGAAGCCGCTCACAGATCCTTTGGGCAGACCTTGGGAAGCCAGTTTCAGCCGCACGTCGTGCACTCGGTCTGCCGGCACCAGAATCGCGCCACCGCCCTCTGTATATTTATAGGGCACGTTCATGGTGGTCAGCTGGGCAATCACGGCACCGCCGTCCTTGTCCGCCAGATTGGAGTAAAGCACCCGCCATTCCGCCTGGCGCCCCATGACCAGGCCGACCACGGCAATCGCTACAAACAGGGCGATACCCAAAGCCAATCGGATGCGCTGCCCCTGGTCCAGAGCCGTGAGGCGCTGTCCCAGGGTGGGGTTCACAGGAATGGTGGCAACTGCGGGCATGTCTTGGTTTCCAGGGCTGAGGGCGGGCTTCTCCGCATGAATGGGGCTGATTATTCGACCCACCCTCCAAAACATTAGGGTAATAAGCCCCGGCTTTACCCTCCAATTCAAAAAAACACGCAGAGTGGTGCGGGCATAGGATTCGCGGCAACCCAACTTACAGGGAGACCAGCATGGATCTCAAGCTCACACCCGTCGCAATGCCCACCTCCATTCGCCCCTCTACCGGCATCAAACCCGGCGGGGCCAGCAGTGCCACCGGCGTAGGCGGCGGTTTTTCCGGGGAACTGAAAAATGCCCTCAGCTCCGTGAGCGCCGCCCAGAACGAATCCAGCCGCTTGCAGCGGGAAGTGCAAATGGAGAACCCCAAGGTCAGCCTGGAGGAAACCATGGTGGCCATCCAGAAAGCCCAAATCGGCTTCCAGGCCACCCTGCATGTACGCAACCGTATGGTCCAGGCGTACACCGACATCATGAATATGCAGGTGTGATTGATTTACTATCTTTTTGATAGCTACTCGCGCAAATTCGGCGTGGGCCAGATGCCAATTTCATTCATAAAAACAAGCTGTATATCCGGCCAACCAGCTCTTCGTCATAAACCCTAAAAAGCGGAATGTTTCCAGCTTGTGCCCCAGCGGCCTCAAGATTTTTTCAGATTTGACGTAATACCGTGGAGAGGCCGTATTGTTGAAGTGGGTGACCCGGGTTACCTGCCGTGCGGCCAAGAAATTGCCAGCAGACACTTAATCCGAGAGGCCTACCATGACCACGATCACCATATCCGGCGGCGACAGCAATCTGACCCTGCCCGGAAACATCGACACGATCGTGGGGGGAACAGGGGCGGACACGATCACTATCAGCTCCCAGCTCACGGATGCCAACAACACCCTGATTGACCTCGGTGCCGGAACCGACAGCCTGACCCTGGGCAACTTTGCGAACACCGGCACGATTGCCAACATTGAGTCGGTCACCGGCAATTCAGGTGCAGACACGCTGACCCTGTCTGCCGCCGCCACCGGCGTCACCATGGACTTGGGCGCTGGCAGCGACAAGGTCACCCTCACTACCGGCACCAACACCATCACACTGAACAACGTCGAAACCGTAGTCGGTGTGGCCGGGGACGACACCGTGACGATGGGAGGTTCCTTCGGCGCGGCTAACGTCAATTTGGGCAGTGGTGCCGACGTTCTGACGCTCAATACCGCAGTTACTTCCGGCAGTTTCGATCTGGGCGCGGGCAACGACACCATCAACTTCGCCAATGGCGTGAACTCGGTTACCGTCGCGGGGGCAGAAACCATCACCGGCGGCACGCTGGCCGACACACTGACGCTGACGACCGCCATCGCATCAGCGGGCGTCATCGATTTGCTGGCGGGCAACGACTCGCTGACCCTCGCTGGCGGAAGCAATACCGCAACCATTTCCAACGCCGAGACCATCACCACCTCCGCCAGTGGCGACGACGTGATCACTATTGGCGCTGCACAGGCCAGCGGCAGCATCAACCTCGGCGATGGCGCCGACCAGATCACCTTTGCAGGCAGCGGCAATACGGTCACTCTGTCCAACGTCGAGTCCGTCACCGGCAGCGCTGGTGCTGACACCCTGACTCTTGGCGCCGCACAAACCGGCGTTTTTGACCTCGCCGCGGGTAATGACACCCTGACGCTGGCGGCAGGCACCAACGTCATCACCGCTTCCAACGTCGAGTCCATTTCCGCCGGCACCGGTGACGACACTGTCACGCTGTTGACGGCTACGACCGGCGGTGTTTTCAACCTCGGTGCCGGCGCTGGAGTTGACACCCTCACACTAACCAATGGCACCAACACCCTGAACGCCACGGGTATCGAAACCCTGACAGGCGGCACCGGTGATGACACCGTCACCATG
>RFQA01000209.1 GCA_009925925.1 Betaproteobacteria bacterium | reverse complement strand
CCAACACCGAGTACGCCACCGAGGTCACCCTGCAGCCGTTGGAACGTTACCCGCTGGATGCGGCCATTCTGTTCAGCGACATCCTGACCGTGCCCGACGCCATGGGCCTGGGCCTGTCCTTTGCCCAAGGCGAAGGCCCGCGCTTTGCCAGCCCCATCAAAACCGAGGCCGATGTGGCCAAGCTGGAAGTGCCTGACATGGCCAAGCTGCAATACGTGTTTGACGCCGTGAGCAGCATCCGCAAGGCGCTGACCGTGGACGGCAAAGGCCGTGTGCCCCTGATCGGCTTTTCCGGCAGCCCCTGGACCCTGGCCTGCTACATGGTCGAAGGCAAAGGCAGCGACGACTACCGCTTGGTCAAAACCATGCTGTACAGCCGCCCGGACCTGATGCACCGCATGCTGGCCGTCAACGCCGACTCGGTTGCGGCCTACCTGAATGCCCAGATCGACGCCGGCGCCCAAGCGGTGATGGTGTTTGACAGCTGGGGCGGTGTGCTGGCCGATGGCGCCTTCCAGGAGTTCAGCCTGGCCTACACCGCACGCGTCCTGAAGCAACTCAAGCGCTTTGGTACCGACGGCAAGGTGGTGCCACGCATTGTGTTCACCAAAGGTGGCGGCTTGTGGTTGCAGGACATGCAGTCGCTGGACTGCGAAGTGCTGGGTCTGGACTGGACGGAGAACCTCGCCAAAGCCCGTGCTTTGGTGGGAGGCAGTGAGAACGGCCCCGGCAAGGCATTGCAGGGCAACATCGACCCCAACGTTTTGTTCGCGCCACCGTCTGCAATTGAGGCCGAAGTGGCCAAGGTTCTTGAGAGCTTTGGCAAGCCTTTTCAGGGCAATGGCACCGGCCCCACCCACATCTTCAATCTGGGCCACGGCATCAGCCAATACACGCCGCCGGACCATGTGGCGGCACTGGTGGCCGCGGTGCACAGCCACTCCAAAAAGCTGCGTGCCTGACCGACATACCACGTTTTTTGCGCGAAAACAAAGTTTCCAACACTTAGTTATGCACAAAAATGGGGGTGCGGGGTTAACCCTATCCCCCATTCGAGGGAGCAGCGCTACAAAAGAAATAGCGGTCGTAAGTGATTGATTTATAAGGATTCTGTGTTTTGCTTTTTTTCTGGGCAGCGTAAGAAAACCCTTGATTTACAAGGCTTTGGAGCCCGCAAAACGCACATATCAACAAAGTTATCCACAGAAAACCTGAATCGCGTGTAAAGCACTTGTAAATCAAGCACTTAGCCCGTATTCCGCAAGTTCACCTCAACAAGACGCCCCAAGTGACATTCCGCATCACGAGACGTCCGATGTCCGTCGGACCCCGCCCATGAGCCATTGGCTGCCCGTTCTGGTGCACACGCCGGCGCACGCGGCGCTCGGGCCGGTACTCACCTACCGCAGCGAGCAACTGTTGCCCGCCGGTACTCTGGTAAGAGTGCCCCTGGGCAACCGCGAGACCCTGGGGGTAGTGTGGGATGCGGCCACGGCAGAGGCCACCGGCGAGTTCGACCCCGCCAAGGTGCGTGACATTGCGGGTGTGCTGGAGGGCATACCACCCTTGAGCCGCGCCTGGCAGCAACTCCTGAGCTTTACCGCCGCCTACTACCAGCGCTCGGCTGGCGAAGTAGCGCTGGCCGCCCTGCCTCCGCAGCTGCGCGAGCTGAACCCTGAGCAAATGGCGCGCCGCCTCAAACGCAAAAAAGTGGACGCGGGCGCCGGCGGCGCCGTATTGGCCGCACCGGCCCTCACCCCCGAGCAAGCCACCGCGATTGCGCAGATCGACAGCCAAAGCGGCCCCTTCTTGCTCTTCGGCGCCACCGGTAGCGGCAAAACCGAGGTGTACCTGCACTGCGTGCACAAGCTGCTGGCCGCCGACCCGGATGCCCAAGCCCTGGTCATGGTGCCGGAAATCAACCTCACCCCGCAGCTGGAAGAGCGCTTCAAGGCACGCTTTGCCCCGCTGTACGGCGAACAGGCCGTGGTCAGCCTGCATAGCGGGATGACCAACCCGCAGCGACTTAAAAGCTGGCTCAGTGCGCATGGCGGGGCTGCCCGCATCGTGCTGGGTACGCGCATGGCGGTGTTTGCTTCTCTGCCCAAACTGCGGCTCATCGTCGTGGACGAAGAGCACGACCCCAGCTACAAGAGCGGCGAAGGTGCCCGCTACTCGGCGCGCGACCTCGCGGTGTACCGCGGAAAGTTGGAGGGCGCCAAGGTCATCCTCGGTTCGGCCACGCCCTCGCTGGAAAGCTGGCACCACAGCCGGCCGGCCGAGGAAGGTGGGCGCTACCTGCGCCTGCACATGCCGAGTCGTATCGGCGAGTCTTCCAAATTGCCTCTGGTGCGCCGCGTGGACATGAACCACCAGCCCCGGCGGGCCATCTTCTCCACCCCGCTGATTGCCGCCATCACCGAGCGGGTGGCCCGCGGCGAGCAGGTCATGGTGTTTTTGAACCGGCGTGGCTACGCCCCGGTGCTGACTTGCGAGGACTGCGGCTGGAAGAGCGAGTGCCCGCACTGCAGCGCATTCCGCGTGTTCCACAAAATCGACCGCACCCTGCGCTGCCACCACTGCGGCTTTACCGAGCGGGTGCCGCGAGCCTGCCCGGACTGCGGCAATGTGGACATCGCCCCCTTTGGCCGTGGCACCGAGCAGCTGGAAGAACACCTGGCCGAGTTGCTGGTGGATGTGCGACGCCACGGCTCCGTCACACCCGAGAACCCCGACGGCGAGCATGTGCGTATTGCACGCATCGACGCCGACAGCACCAAACTCAAAGGCCAGCTCGAAGAGCAGCTGGCCGCCGTGCATGCGGGCGACGTGGATGTGCTGGTAGGTACGCAGATGATTGCCAAGGGCCACGACTTCCGCCGCATCACGCTGGTGGCAGCGGTGAACCCCGACGGCGCCTTGTTCAGCAGCGACTTCCGGGCGCCCGAGCGTCTGTTCAGCCTGCTGATGCAGGCCGCAGGCCGTGCCGGGCGCGATGCGACCCTGGGCGCGCAGAGTGAGGTGTGGCTGCAAACCTTCCAGCCCGAGCACGGCCTGTACGCAGCCCTCAAGAAGCACGACTACCCCGCCTTCGCCGCTCAGCAGCTCCAAGAACGCGAGCAAGCCAACATGCCCCCCTTCAGCGCCCAGGCGCTGGTGCGCGCCGAGGCCAAGACGCAGGAGGCTGCACAGGCGTTCTTGAACGCCGCTCGCACATTCGCCCAAACCGAGATGGCCGCGTGGGACGGCTGGGCCGAGGCGTTGGAGCAAGTCTTCCTCTACCCCGCCGTGCCCATGGCCATCCAGCGGGTGGCCAATATCGAGCGGGCCCAGATGCTCATTGAGCTCCACGCCACCCGCAGCCAGCCCGAGTGCAAAGGGCTGATACGCTGGGCGATTGATGTGGATCCGTTGGCGATTTGACGAGAGCCGACTAGTGCCGAGCAACTACCAACCCATATGACACCTTGTCCTCATTGCCAAGGCGCTGGCGTGTCTTTGTCTGCCAAAAGACGCTCTACCCGTGAGCACCCTGCGGTCTGCAGCTTGTGCGGCAAGCTATCCCACGTGATTGCCAGCACCAGCTCGGGCATATTCTGGTTTTCACTATTTATTGTGGGCACCTTCTATTTGATCGGTTCGATCAACGAGATAACCCTCTTGGGTTGGCTCGGTGTGCCAATAGCCATGGCGTACTATCGATGGGCGTGGAAAAGGGCTGCGCTATGGCCTATTACCGGTGACAGCGCAAAGTCATCGCGACAAGCCAGCCGAATAGTGAACGCACTCGGTGTGCTTGGGATTTTCTGGTCCTAGCACGCGCTATTGGCAAGAAAACCCGGATGGAGATCATGAAAAAAATCATCGCCACGCTGATCGTGTCAGTATCGTTAGCCGCACTTTCGTACTGGTATCTGAACTTGCCAACTGCCAAGGCGGTGTCTTTCAACCAGCGGCTCTGGATAGAGGCGTCATCACTCGATAAAGAGAACGATCCAGGCTGCTATCGAGGTGGAATGGCAATGGAACTCGTGGAAAAGCACTTGTTGAACGGCAAAACCGGCCCAGAACTCATTTCACTTATCGGAGTGCCAAGCAACTCCTCCTCAGGCAGTTGGACTTACCCCGTAGGTCAGTGCGGGATACTTTGGGAGCATTTCCACTTGCGGGTTGACGTAGGGCCAGAAGGGAAGGTTAGCGGCGCGGCTGTTGTCAAAGACGGGAGTTAGCCCAACTCGCAAGGCACTCAGCGCTTGTCAGCAGCCTGCCCGTAAGGCAGGGCCTGCTCATTACGCACCTCATGGGCCTGCACATCGACCACATCTGCTGCAGGCGCACCGTATCCAAAGCCTCCCGCTGCTGACGGGCCGGCAGCACCAAAACCGCCGCGCTTGAATTGCTGACGCGCCTGGTTGAACCGCTGGAAGGTGGTGACAAACGCCGGTTTGCGGCCGGTCGGCAAGGCCTTGAGCAGCACCCACACGAGGCTCAGCAGCGCAACCACGATCAGGCTCAGGGCGAAGACGGCGGCCGCAGCGATAAGCACCAGCTTGAGTGCGGTGCGGAAAATGGCGGATACGAAATTCATCAGAGTGTCCATGTGACGATTGTGCGCGCCGGAGCAAAGCCACCTGCATTTCCAAGGATTCGCCCCGGACGGCTGCAGATCAGCATCTTTTCAGCCTCTGGCGCCCATAGAACCTGCGCTAGTAGCTATCCATTCAATAGCAACTAGATTCCCACCATCAGCGCCACGGCGCCCGAAAAAGTGAAAAAAGCCGCTGCGGTAGAGACAAGAATGATGCGGGCAATGCGCCCATTGTCCGCCCCAAAGCGCTCTGCCAGCAGCGACACATTGCTCGCACTCGGGAGGGCGGCCAGCAGCACCAGCACGGTGAGTGCAAATTTGTCGATGTGCACCCCGAGGCTCACTGCCGACACGCCGACCAGCAGCACCAGCAAGGGGTGCAAAAAGAGCTTGATCAGTGCCACTGGCACATATTCCTGCCAATGCACTTCGTGGGATTTGTCGTCCCTGGCCAGCATTTGGGACCGGGCCAGCACCGCGCCGATGGTGAACAGCGCGACCGGCGAGGCCGCATCGGCCAGCAGGCCCACAGTCGCGGCAACAGGCTTGGGTAACTCAAGCTGCAACGCCGAAAACAAGGCTCCCAGCAAAATGGACCAGGGCATGGGGTTGGCAGCGACCCCCTTCAGCGCGTTTTTGGCAGCCTGCCCCGCCGACACGCCGCCTTGCGCAGGGTCACCGCCAAGGCGCGACAGCGCAATACACAAAGACGAGGTGATCACCATGTCGACCAGAATCGTGACGATGGCAGGGCCCGCCGCCTTGGCCCCCAAGAGCGCGACCAACAGCGGCACCCCCATGAAGCCGGTGTTGGGGAAGGCGCCTACCAGTGCGCCAAAGGCCGCGTCATTCCAGCCGATGCGACCGTGCAGCGTGACCGCCACCACAAAGGCCACCATCACCAGCGCACACAGCAGGTAGGTAAGCGCAAGACTCACATCCAACAGTTCACCAATGGGCGTGCTCGCACCGAAGCGGTAGAGCATGCACGGCAAGGCGAAAAACAGCACAAAGCCATTGAGCCCGGGGATGGCCGCCAGCGGCAACATACCTTTGCGCGCTGCCAGATAGCCGCAAAGTACCAGTGCAAAGAACGGAAAAGTGACGGTCAGAATTTGCAGCATGGAACCATTGTCGGGGAAAGCGCGGGATGCATTTTGGTTGAATTGGTGCGCACCACACACACCGAACTCCGGGGAGGGGGTGCATTGCACAGTGAGGTCAAGGAGGAGCCCGCTGGAGCGGGCGGGGGACACGAACGGCGCAG
>RFQA01000208.1 GCA_009925925.1 Betaproteobacteria bacterium | reverse complement strand
GCCGCTGGTACCAGCGGCTGGGGTGGGGGCGGGTGTTCTTGCCGGGCTGGGGCGACCTGATTGGCTATTGGCGCTTGAGGGATTGGCTGCGATTGCTGAGCTTTGAGGTGGAAGCGGGGCGCTTCGGTTGTTACCGGCCTGCCGTGGACTCCCCGGAATGGTTGCGCCGCTTTTCGTGGCTGGACCGGATAGGGGGGCGGTGGTGGCCCATTTTTGGCGCAGCATATTTTGTGGTGGCCACCAAGCGGGTTCGAGGCATGCGACTGCTTGGCGGTGCCTGGAAAGCAGCAGCCAAACGCAGCACCGCTGCAGTGCCTGTGACTCAACAGAGTCACAAGACCCGGAATGAAAACTAATGAGGACAGTGTGTGACTGAAGTGTTGACAAAAGTGGTGGTGTACACCGACGGAGCGTGTAAAGGTAACCCCGGGCCCGGTGGCTGGGGCGTGTTATTGCGGTCTGCTGATGGCACGGAGAAAGAGCTATTCGGAGGCGAACTGGGGACCACCAACAACCGCATGGAAATGATGGCGGTGATTGAGGCCCTGTCTGCGCTCAAACGACCCTGCCAAATCACCTTGCACATCGACAGCCAGTACGTGCTCAAAGGCATCACCGAGTGGCTGCAGGGGTGGAAATCCAAAGGCTGGAAAACGGCCTCCAAGCAGCCCGTCAAAAACGTGGACTTGTGGCAGCGTCTCGACGCCTTGGTCAGTGGTGCCGGCCACACCATCGATTGGCGCTGGGTGAAAGGTCATGCGGGTGACCCGGGTAATGAACGGGCCGATGGACTGGCGAACCGGGGAGTGGAATTGGCTTTGCGTCAGCGCCACTGAGTGCATACCAGCGGCAATTACCCGCCGATATAGCTCATTTCCACGCGCTTGCGGCCAGTTATCTCGTCGGCTGAGTCGGATCCCCGTAAAGCGGAGTAACGGTCCGAGCGAGCCCCCCAGATGCTGGCGATGGCCTCTTGGAGTTGCTCGGGTGACGCACCGCTGCGTACCAAAGACCGAAGGTCGTGTCCCCGGCCCGCAAACAGGCACAAATAAAGCTGCCCCTCGGTGGATAGCCGTGCCCGATTGCAGTCGCCACAGAATGCTTGTGTCACACTGCTGATCAGTCCGATTTCGCCGGCTGAACGGTCATGCATGCCGTTTGCATTCGCATAGCCCCAACGTTGTGCCGTTTCCCCGGGCTGGGAGCTTGGCAGCGGTATCAAAGGCAGGTGTTCGCGTAGGCGTTTCAGCACGTCTTGGGATGGAAGCACTTCGTCCATACGCCAACCGTTGGTAGCTCCTACATCCATGTATTCGATGTAGCGCAAGGCCACACCACTGCCATGGAAATGGCGTGCCATGGGCAGGATTTCCTGCTCGTTGGTTCCGCGTTTGACCACCATGTTGACTTTGATGGGCCCCAGCCCTGCGGAGTGGGCCGCATCAATACCGTTCAACACATCGGCGACCGGAAAGTCCACATCATTCATGGCTTTGAAAATGCGGTCATCCAGTCCATCAAGACTGACGGTGACCCGTTGCAAACCCGCCTCTTTGAGAGAGCGGGCTTTCTTTGCCAAAAGGGATCCGTTGGTCGTCAGGGTCAGATCCAGTGCTTTACCCTCAAGCGTTGTGATGGCAGCAAGCTGCTCGATCAAGGTCTCGATGTTTTTGCGCAGCAGGGGCTCACCACCGGTCAGACGGATCTTTTGTACGCCCAGTGCGACAAACTGCTTTGCCAAGGTCGTGATTTCCTCAAAGCTCAGCAGGGCGCTGTGCGGGAGATAGGGGTAGTCCTTATGGAACACCTCTTTGGGCATGCAGTAGCTGCAGCGGAAGTTACAGCGGTCCGTGACGCTGATGCGCAAATCTCGCAATGGGCGACCCAAGGCGTCGCTTACGGAGCCGGGCACCCTGCTGTCAGGCATGCTTTTTCCAGTATGGCCGCGTACAGGAATGCCCGATGAACGTTCCTCGATCAAAGGAAAAACACGTGGTTTACGGCTGGTCATGCAGATTAATCTATGTTGTGCGCTGTGAGGCCCGCAGACAGGGCAAAATCAGCTTGCAAAATAATAGCAATCGTCGTTGGGTTGAACTCCCATGAAACAATTACCGTTCGCCATATTACTGACATTGCTATCACCCTGGGTTGCGGCCCACCAGGTGGAACCCGTTTTGCTCTCGGAAAAGGACTTTCTAGACGAAATGCCGGTTGTGCTGTCGGTGTCACGTCTGGCGCAGTCTGTCGATGAGGCTCCCGGTGCTGTGACGGTGCTGGACCGTGCGTTCATTCGGATGACCGGGGCACGCGATGTCGCAGACTTGCTCCGCCTGGTGCCGGGTTTTCAGACCACCACATCGTTCGAGACGGATGCGCCCATGGCGAGCTACCACGGCCGCAACGATGATTGGGCCAACCGTATCCAAGTGCTGGTAGACGGGCGTTCGGTGTATTCCGGTCATCTTCAAGGGTCGGCAGGACTGGGACTCCAAACGCTTGCTATTGACGATATCGAGCGCATAGAAGTGCTGCGGGGTTCCAATTCTGCTTCTTACGGAGCGCGGGCGTTCCTCGGGGTGATCAACATTGTGTCCAGGGATGTGCGGGAAACGTCCGGTGGCCGGGCTAGATTCAGTGGGGGAGATGGTGGCTTAGCCGATGCCTACGCTGGACTGGGCTGGGGAAATCAGGACAACGCCTATCGATTGAGCATGGACAGCCGTGGCGACATGGGCTTGCGCGGAGCCTACGGAGTGAATCGGGTCTCGCGATTGAACTTCTCGGGTGCCATTAGTCTGGCTCCTGCGTCCTCATTGGAAATTCGGGCTGGTAGTTTGGGGATTGATGCAGGACGGGGCGAGGCAACGTCTCCTGGAAATGTGTCTCGCAGCCGATTTTTGGGCTCGCAGTTCGTTCAAGCAGACCTGCAACTCCCTTTGGCTGCGGACCACGACCTGCAAGTTAGTTTTTCGCAAACGGAAAATACCCATAGAGACCGTTTCCCCTATTACGACAGCCAGGCACCTGCCAGTTACCAAGGCGTGCCCGTGGACTTCAGCGCATTTGAAGTCAACCAGGCGATGACGCTGCAACATACCGCCCGATGGAACCCGTCTTTGCGCACGGTGTGGGGCTTGGAGTTGCGCAAAGAAGTGATTGACTCGCCATCCAGCTTCGATACGCGGGAATCCGTGACCAGCAATTTCCAGCGACTGTTTGGAAATGCGGAGTGGCGTATCCAGCCGACCTTGTTGCTCAATAGTGGTGTCATGCTGGAGCAAAGTGAGTTGGGCGGGGGCTCTGCATCACCAAAGGTCATGTTGAATTGGCATGTGACCCCGGGTCACACCTTGCGCGCGGGGGTCTCGACAGCCTTTCGTCCTCCTAGCGCCTATGAAAAGTATGCGGCCGTGCGTTACTACGACGCGAGCCACACGCTTTTGCAAACCACCGTGCTCAGCAGCGGAAACCTGGTGCCCGAGAAGATTGCGACCCGGGAGTTGGGATACAACCTGAGCGTACCCGCTTATGGCCTCGCGGGTGATCTCAGGCTGTTCGATGAGCAGATATCTGATGGCATTGAACGTCCCGCCAAAGCCAATGACTCTGATCCGGACGACTACCTCAATATTGATAACTACCGCATAACGGGCGCGGAACACCAGCTCCAATGGCGGCCTAGTTCGTCTGCGCTGGTGTTCTTTACCCAGACGTGGACCAATGTAGAGGGGGCTGAGCGCTTCCGCGTGACGCACAGCGCAGCCCGATATGCCATGTCGCTCAGTGGCCAATTCACCACTCCGGGCGGGTACGTCTGGTCGGCGATGCACGCGCAGTCCGAAGATATCGCGCTGATGTCAGACAAAAAGAAACTCTACAGCGTCGCCCGCACGGATGTGCGTGTTTCCAAGCCCTTTCTGCTGGGGCGCCACAAGGCTGACCTTTCGCTGACCCTCCAAAACCTGGACAAACCCTATCGGGATGGCGATTGGAAATTCATGTTTGACCGCCGCGGTGACAGAAGTCCGGGCTACTCGGAGGCAGCGCAAACCATTGCATCAGACTGGTTGCGACCTGGCGTTGACAAATCGGAAGCTCAGATATTGTTTCTGACGGATGCGTCCGCTCTTGATGCATCTTCGCTGTCCGCCGCCAAAATCATTGTCACCTTGGGTAGCGAGGCACTCCAGAAGGTGCTCGCCAAAGATCTTCGTGTTCCAGTGATTGCTGCCTTGATTCCCAAGGCGGGGTTTGAGCGGATTGTCAGAGAACAAACCAAGAGGCCATCCACACCTGTGGTTGGTTTGTATCTGGAACAACCTTTCCCGCGTCAGGTCGAGTTGCTGAAACTGGCTCTGCCCGAGGCGAAAAAGGTGGGCGTGTTATGGGGTGCGGAGTCCGGAATGCAGGCGGGCAGTTTGCTCACTGGCCTTCAAGCGCGTGGAATGGAACTGGTGAGCGGCTACGTGGGCGGTACCAACAATCTTTTTTCGGGTCTGAAAGCAGTGCTGGATGACACGGATGTGTTGTTGGCCGTGCCGGATCCGCAGGTCTACAACGGCTCAAGCATTTCGAATGTGTTGCTGGCTACCTACCGTGCCCGGGTTCCCGTCGTGGCATTCTCACCCGCTTACGTCAGAGCGGGGGCTCTGCTCTCTTTGCATAGCACGCCCAAGCAAATCGGTCAGCAAGCTGCACAGATGGCCCGGGCGCTTCAGCAGGGTAGTGGCGTCGTGAGCTCTCAATACCCGTCCGACTACACCATTGTGCTCAATGACCATGTAGCTCGCTCTTTGGGTCTGAATCTGGATGAGCAATCGCTCACAGAACGTCTGCGTCGATGGGAGAAGCGACCATGACCTTCCGAGGTATCCGGTTCCGCATGCTTCTGGCGGCACTCGCGCCGGTGTTTCTGGTCGTGGTGTCCTTGATGGCGGTGTTCTGGTCGACGCGGGTCTCCGATCTGGATGAAGCCCACATCATGCGTGCCAAACTGATTGCTCACCAGATTGCCATGTCCAGCGAGTACGGACTTTTTTCCGGCAACGTGGCAAGCCTGCAGGCGATTTCGGCAGGCTTGCAGAACGAAGCGGATGTGCGTTCCATTGCCATTTTTGACGCCAATGGCCAGCTTTTGGCCAAAACCGGAAAGAGCCGGTATGGAGAGCTGTCTGAAGCCGTAGGGGCGAATTACATCGCCCTGCAAAAAACACTGGGCGTAGATGTGATTTGGGAGAGTGTCTCCAGCAGCAATGTCTCGCTGGACGACTTTTTCAGCCCCAGAACGGCAGCCCGTGGGAGCTCCGTTCTCGGGTACGTCGTTCTGGAAGTGTCGCGCGAGCGTCTGGATACCCGCGGTCGGGAAACGCTGCTCGTAGCAGTGGTCATCGGGATGGCGGGTCTGCTTCTGGGCGGTTTGTTGGCCTTGCGACTGGGCGAGGGGGTGATCGGGCCGGTGATGCGAGTGTCCCGTACGATCGAACGCATTGGCGAGGGCGACTTGTCTCCCAGCTCGGAAGCCTTGCCAACAGACCCATTGTTTGACCTGCAGACCCGGCTGAACCAGATGGCGCAGCGCTTGGCTTGGGGGCGTGAGGAGTTGGAATACCGTGTGGAAGCGGCAACCCGCGAGCTGCGCCTGAAGAAAGAGGAGGCAGAAACGGCCACCCTGGCCAAGTCCCGCTTTTTGGCTGCTGCCAGCCACGATTTGCGGCAACCAACCCACGCATTGGGCATGTTTGTGGCACGGCTGGGCCAGCTCCGCCTGGATGCGGAAACCCGCCAGGTGGTGGGTAGTCTGGAGGCCTCTGTTCAATCCATGCAGGATCTGTTGGATGGGCTGCTGGATGTCTCCCGTCTGGACGCTGGTGCCGTGC
>RFQA01000207.1 GCA_009925925.1 Betaproteobacteria bacterium | reverse complement strand
TGGAGGACTGGTTGCAAACCCGGCAGTTCAAGGCCTACACCTCGCACACCATTGCCAGCAAAGATCGCATGCGGGTGGAGCTGGCACGCATCCGCCAGCGATGTAGACGATCTCATCCCCGTCAAGCACGCTCACATACGCTATCTCCTGCGTACCCGCAGTCACCCTCTGCAAGAAGGGTTGCACCACCCGGGGCAAACGGGCCGACTCCAGGTAAGACTGACCGATACGTAGCACCCGCGGCGTCAGCCAGAACAACTTGCCGTCGCTCGCGACATAGCCCAAGTACTGCAAGGTCAGCAGATAGCGCCGGGCAGCAGTGCGGGTCATGCCACAGCGCTCGCCGGCCTGGCTGGCTGTCATGCGTTGGTGGGCGTCATCGAAGGCTTCGATCAGAGCCAAGCCTTTTTCCAGACCGGCGATCCAGTCTTTTTTGTCCAAGGCGGGTGCGTCAATCCCCACAACAGGCGGGCGCAGGGCAAGTTCGGTAGTCATGGACGCTGATTCTGGAGGTCTGAAAAACGGTGTCAGCCTAGTGCTTACCCGCAAAATGAACGATTATCGATCTTTGCAGTACGACAAACGCTCAATCTGGCGATTCTTCGCTTTCATTCACACAAGCGAATAGCTAAAGTCCGCTTCGAACCGCACCATTCGTACGACTAGCGAACAGACGGTCTACCCCCACCCGAACGCCATAACAGGAGACAGACACCATGCAAAAACGGAACACTCTCAAATTGATAGCTGCCTGCGCAATGCTGATGGGCGCTAGCAGCGCTTTCAGCCAGGAAGTGATCAAGATCGCCAATATCGTCGAGCTGTCCGGCGGCGGCGCATCCGCCGGTACCAACTTCAAAAATGGTGTGGAACTGGCCGTGAAAGAAATCAACGCCTCCGGCGGCATCCTGGGCAAGAAGATCCAGACCATCACCTCTGACACCCAGTCCAACCCCGGCGTGGCCAAGGGCCTGACCCAGAAAGCGGTAGACGACGACGTGTTCGCCATCTTCGGCCCCGTGTTCTCCGGCTCCATCATGGTGTCCATGGCCGAGAGCCGCAAAGCAGAGATCCCCAACTTCACCGGTGGTGAAGCAGCCAGCATCACCACCCAAGGCAACCCCTACATCTTCCGCACCAGCTTCACCCAAGCGACTGCCATGCCCAAAGTGGCCCGCTACATGAGCGATCAGGCCAAGCTCAAGAACATTGCCATCATTTACGTGAACAACGATTTCGGCAAAGGCGGCCTGGACATGATCAAAAAGGCGCTGGCCAACTCCAGCACCAAGATCGCCGCCGAAATCTCGACCGATGCCGGCCAAGTGGACTTCTCTGCCGCCGTGCTCAAGGCCAAGCAAAGCAATGCCGACGGCGTGTTTGTGTACACCAACGAAGAAGAGTCCGCCCGTGCCCTGCGCGAACTGCGCAAGCAAGGCTGGAACAAGCCCATCGTCGGTGAAACCACCCTCACCGGCCAGAAGGTCATTGAACTGGCCGGCGAAGCCGCCAACGGCGCTGTGGCCCACGTGGGCCTGACGGTGGATGCCCCCATCCCCGCGGTTCGCGCCTTCCGCGCCAAGTTCGAACGCGAGTACAAATACATCTCCGACCACAACGGCATGAAGGGCTACTCCGGCATTTACACCCTGAAGGCCGCCATCGAGAAAGTCGGCAAGCTGGATCGCAAGGCCGTGGCCAACGCCTTGCACAGCCTGGTGGTGACCACCGACAAGGAGCCCGGCATCCTGATGAATGTGGCGTTTGACCAGAACGGTGACCTTGACCGCGAAAGCTTCCTGGTGGAAGTAAAAAATGGTCAGCAAGTAGTGGTGGCCACACTGCCTCCGCTGAACCCCATCGTTGTCAACAACTCCGCAGCCGCTGCCAAGCCTGCTGCACCGGCCAAGAAGTAATGGCCTGAAGCCCCGTCCGCCCCGGCACTGACACCGGAGCGGACCCAGCGGGCTCTCTTTTTCCGGGACTGGTGATCCACCAGATCCCGGGCCGGTACAGCGCACCAAGGACTCCGAATGACCGACTTTCTCCAACTTTTCTTCAGTGGAATGGCCACCGGCGCCATCTACTCACTGGCAGCCCTCGGCTTTACGCTGCTATGGCAGGCCAGTGGCACCATCAACTTCGCCCAGGGCGAGTTCGTGATGCTGCCCGCTTTCATGATGCTGGGCTTCATGAGCATAGGCGCCCCCCTGGCGGTGAGCTTTGCCATGACGGTGGTACTGGCCGTGTTCCTGCTGGGCTGGGTGTTCAAACGCGGCTTGGTCGACCCCCTGTTCAAGTTCGGCATGATGCCCATCGTGGTGGCCACCATCGGCCTGTCGATCGCGATGCGTAACGGGTTGCGCGCCGGCTACAGCGCCGAAGCCCACCCCTTCCCCAGCCTGTTTGCGGACAAGCTCTTCAACATCGCCGGTGTGACCATTACCTTGGCGGATGTGGGCACCTTTGCGGTAGCGCTGATCCTCGTGTTTGTGGTGCAGGCCTTCATGACCAAGACGGTGACCGGCCGCGCGATGCAGGCGGTAGCGCAAAACACCGAGAGCGCCTCGGTGCTGGGCATCAATGTGCCCCGCATGATTTTTTACGCCTTTGCCATCAATGCGGTGCTGGCAGTGGCCGCCGCGCTATTGGTCACCCCCACCTATCTGGCCAAGTTCGACATGGGCGAGAGCTTGGGCACCAAGGCCTTCTTCGCCGCCATCATCGGTGGCTTCAACAACTCACGGGGCGCGCTGTTGGGCGGACTGATTGTGGGTGTGTGTGAAAACCTGGCTGCTGCCTATATCTCCCCCGCCTACAAAGACGCGGTGGCACTGGTGATCTTCATGGTCGTGATTTTGTTCAAGCCGCAAGGGCTCTTGGGCAAGAAAGTGGAACGCAAAGTTTGAACTGGAATACCCCCCCGAGACGCTTCGCGCCTCCCCCCAAGGGGGGCGCACCTGGCGGCCTGGCAAAGCCAGTTCCACGGGTGCCCTGGGCTTGTGCTGATTCATGCGATGCGGGTCTTGCGTCGCGAAATGGACAACTGACATGAAAAAAATTACTCTCATTTTGATAGCTGCTTGCGCAATCCTGCTGCTCGCTGCACCGCCTTTTCTTAAAAATTACGGCGTGTACCTGCTCTCTTACTGGCTGGTGTTTGTCATCGCCACCATGGGGTTGAACCTCACCGTGGGTTACGCAGGCCAGAAGTCACTGGGGCATGCGGCTTTCTTCGGCATAGGCGCCTACACCGTCGCCATCCTGATGAAGGCCGGTTTCAGTTTCTGGCTCGGACTGCCGCTTGCCGCGCTGATTTGCTTTTTTGTCGGCATTGCCTTGGGCTTTCCGGCTTTGCGAGTGCAGACCATTTACCTCGCGTTTGCCACCTTGGGTTTCAACACGGCCGTCTGGCTGGTGATGCGCAACGAAGAATGGTTGACTGGCGGCACCTTTGGCATTAACAACATAGCCCGCCCCTCATTTTTCGGCTATTCCCTGGAAGGCAACCTCGCGTACTACTACTTTGTGCTGGGCACCGCCGTCATTCTGGGTGCGCTGCAATGGGGCCTGTTGCGCAGCCCCTGGGGCAAGGCCTTCACTGCGTTGCGCGACAACCCCATACGTGCTGAAAGTCTGGGTATCAACACCCGCAGCTACACGCTGCTGAGCTTTGCAATCGGCGCCGTCTATGCGGGCATTGCCGGTGCGTTGTTTGCCTCATTGGTGCAGTTCATCGAGCCGGCGCCTTTCACCGTCGGTGCGTCCATCATGATGTATTTGATGGTCGTGGTCGGCGGCCCCGGCTATTTCCTGGGCCCGCTGCTGGGTTCTGCCGTCGGCGTCATCCTGCCGGAGTGGCTGCGCTTTGCGCAGGCCTGGTATCTGTTTGTCTTCGGTTCCGCCGTGGTGCTATTGATGATCTGGCTGCCCGATGGTCTGCTGAGCATTCCCGACCGCATCAAGGCCAAACGCCAAGCCCGTGAAGCCAGCGCCGCTCGCGCTGCTGCCGCCCAACAACAGGGAGCCCGATGATGAGCCAACCCGTGCTTAAAGTTACCAACATCAAAAAAGCCTACGGCGCCATTCAGGCCGTCGGAGGTGTGTCCTTCGAAGTCATGCCCGGTGAGATCTTCGGCGTCATTGGCCCGAACGGTTCAGGCAAGACCACCCTGTTCAACAGCATGCTGGGCCAGATCACGCCTGACGAGGGCAAGATCGAACTCAACGGCGAGGACGTGACCCAGGCCGGTCCGCTGGAGCTCAATCGTCGTGGTGTGGGCCGCACGTTTCAGACCCTGCAGGTCTTCGGCAAGATGACCGTGCGCGACAACCTGATCGTCGCGGCCCAGGAGCACCAAGGCTCCATGCTCAGCCGCATGTTCGCCCCGTCTGACTCCGGATTGGGCGCCAAGGCCGATGCGCTGATCGACCAGTTCCGCATCCGCCATGTGGCGGACAAAAAAGCCGGCGAACTGTCCTACGGCCAGCAGAAGCTGGTGGACATTGCCATGGCCTTCATGAGTGAGCCCGATCTGGTGCTGCTGGACGAACCGTGCGCCGGGGTGAACCCCAGTCTGGTGGGTGGCATCAGCACCCTGCTCAAGGAACTCAACCAGAACCCCAAGTTCGGCAAAAAGAGCTCGTTTGTGGTCATTGAGCACAACATGGACTTTGTGATGGACCTGTGCCACCGCATCATGGTGATGGTGGAGGGCCAGGTGCTGGCCATCGGCACGCCTGAAGAAATCCGCAACAACAAGCAAGTCCTTGACGCCTACCTCGGGAGCTGACGCATGACCACAGACACCTGCATTGAATTCAAAGACGTGGTGGCCGGCTACAAGGATTTCATGATCCTGAACAACCTGTCATTCAAAGCCAAACGCGGCACCATCACCCTACTGCTCGGGCCCAACGGCGCGGGCAAATCCACGGTGCTCAAAACTCTGTTCGGCCTGCTCAAACCCCGCCAGGGCGACATCCTGCTCGACGGCGTGAGCGTATCCAGTGCCACTCAAAAGCAACTACTGGCCCAAGGCATTGCCTTTGTACCGCAGGGGCGCAACCTGTTTGGACAACTCAGTGTGTTTGAGAACCTGGAGCTCGGCGGCATTACTCTGGGCATGAAAACCACCCATGAGCGCATTCCGGAAGTGCTGGAGTTTTTCCCCCGGGTAAGCCAGCGACTGCATTCACCGGCCTCCGCACTCTCAGGCGGGGAGCAAAAGCAGCTGGAAATCGGCCGCGCCCTGCTCTTGCGCCCCAAGGTGATTTTGATTGACGAGCCGTCCATCGGCCTGTCGCCCATGGTGGTGGCAGACGTGTTCAAGCTCTTGCGCAAGCTCGCCGACCAAGGCACGACGGTGCTGATGGTGGAGCAGAACGTGAAGAGTGCACTCAAGATCTCCGACGAAGCCATTGCCCTCGAATCCGGCCGCCTGGTGCTGCAAAAGCCCGCGTCCGAGCTCTTGGCCGACCCGAATATTGAGCGCCTGTTTCTGGGTGGTGCCCACACCAGCGCGGCAGCGAGCCCCGCTACCGCGTAACACCCTTTGCATTTCTTTTATTGACGACCGGGAGAACCCATGGCCAATACCCCACGCCCCAGCGGCGCAGACCGCGAACATATTGATGAAGGCCCCAACCCGCTGGGCTTGGAAGGCATTGAGTTCATCGAATACGCCACGTCCAAACCGCAGGCGCTGGGCCAGGTGCTGGAGGCCATGGGCTTTCGCCCGATTGCCCGCCACCGTTCGCGCGAAGTGCTGCTGTACCGCCAGGGCGACGTCAACGTCATCGTGAACGCCCACGGCCGGGGTGCTGCGCTGACCGAAAAGCCGGTGATCGCCGCCATCGCCCTGCGGGTGCAAGATGCGTCTGCCGCCTACCAACGCGCCC
>RFQA01000206.1 GCA_009925925.1 Betaproteobacteria bacterium | reverse complement strand
GGCCTCTGGCGCCCGTGGAAACTGCGCGAGCAGCTCCTGAATTGATAGCGAATGCGCAGGCGGACGTCAACCCTTACGCCTACGCCGACTCCGCTGAACACCGGGAAGGCATTACCGCCTTTCTGGCCAAACGCCCGCCGGTGTTCTAGCCCGGTCCCGCACTGCCATCTTTCCCACGTCATCATCAACGTTTGACATTCCGTTATGAACACAACATCGACCGACCACAACCTTTTCACGGCCTTGCGTGCGGCGTTCCCTGCTGACCTGGATGCCGTTGCGGTAGAGACAGACAGCGGCCTGCACTATTCCTGGCGCGACCTGGATGAGGCCACCGCCATGGTGGCCAACCTGTTTGGCTTTCTGGACCTGCCGGCAGGCACCCGCGTCGCGGTGCAGGTGGACAAATCGGTGGAGGCGCTGGTGCTGTACCTGGCCACGCTGCGGGCGGGTTTGGTGTACCTGCCGCTCAACACGGCCTACCAGAGTGCGGAGATGGACTACTTCATCAGCGATGCCAAGCCGGCGGTGCTGGTGTGCGCTGGCCGCAATTTCGGCTGGCTAAGCAAAATGGCGTTTTTGGCTGGCACGCAGTATGTGTTTTCGCTCAACGACGACCGCACCGGCACGCTGCTGGAGCGGGCATCCAAATTTCCACGCACCCACACGCCGGTGCCGCGCGCTGCCAACGACCTGGCCGCCATCATCTATACCAGCGGGACCACGGGGCGCAGCAAAGGTGCCATGCTCAGTCATGGCAATTTGCTGAGCAATGCTCGTGTGCTGAAAGGCTATTGGGACTGGAAAGCGGGCGATGTGCTGATCCACGCTTTGCCTATCTTCCACGTGCATGGCTTGTTTGTGGCCATTCACGGCGCGCTGATCAATGGCAGCAAGATGCTGTGGTGCGCCAAGTTCGAGCCGCAAACGGCCTTGCGCATGATGGCCCGGGCCACCGTGTTCATGGGCGTGCCGACGCTGTATGTGCGCTTGCTGGCCGAGGTGGGGCTGAACACCCAGTCCACCCGGAACATGCGTCTCTTCATATCGGGTTCCGCGCCTATGCTGGTAGATACACACCGCCAGTGGCAGGAGCGCACTGGCCACACGATTCTGGAGCGTTACGGCATGTCGGAGACCGTGATGCTCACCTCCAACCCCTGTAAACCAAAGGATGGTGAACGGGTGGTGGGCACCGTAGGGCAACCACTGCCGGGTGTGCAGTTGCGGGTGCGGGACGAGTCCGGTCGGGACGTCAAGGCGGGTGACACCGGCGGCATCGAGGTGAAGGGCCCCAATGTGTTCCAGGGCTACTGGCAGATGCCGGAAAAAACAGCGCAGGAATTCACCGCCGATGGCTTCTTCAAGACCGGGGATGTGGGCCATGTCGATGCCAAGGGCTATGTGACCATCGTCGGCCGCAGCAAGGACCTGATCATCAGTGGTGGTTACAACGTCTATCCGGTCGAGATTGAGGGCTATATCAACAACCTCCCCGGTGTGGACGAAAGCGCCGTGGTGGGTGTGCCGGATGCCGATTTTGGTGAGGTGGGTGTGGCCGTCGTGGTGCCCAAGGCCGGTCACCAGGTGGACGGTGCACAGGTGGTCGCCACCTTGAAAGGCATGTTGGCCAACTTCAAGGTCCCTAAACGCTGCGTGGTGGTGGATTCCTTGCCGCGCAACGCCATGGGCAAGGTGCAAAAGAATCTTTTGCGCGACCAGTACAAGACGGCCTAGAATACGGTAAATTTGTTAAGTGTGAGATAAATGCCAATTTCTGTGCATTTGTCTCCCAAGCGTCGTATCATGGTTACGGGCTGCAAATTCCAACATACCGGAGCCGATGCATGCAAGTTTCTCAAGCCACATGGCGCACCAGTTCTCCCGCTGCGGAGGGCTTGTCTGCCATGGCTGCATCCGAACCCCAATGGGTGTTGGCTTTCGGCAATGAAGACCTGTTGCGCTCTGCCCAGCCAGAACTGAGCAAAGCCTTTGCCGGTGCTGTCCTGATGGGATGTTCAACTGCCGGCGAAATCTCCGGAAACGGGGTGGCTGACGATTCCCTGGCGCTGACAGCGGTCCGCTGGGGCTCCACTTGCATGCAGCCCGCCGCCACAGATCTCAAAGACATGGACGACTCCTTTGACGCGGGTGTTCGCCTCGCGTCCAGTTTGTCGCGTGATGGTCTGCGTGCTGTGGTCGTGCTCGGGCAGGGTGTGCAGATCAATGGAAGTGCGCTGATTCTTGGTATGTCGCAGGTGCTGGGTACGGGCGTGCCGATTGTGGGCGGCCTGGCCGGCGACAGAGCAGCTTTCGTGCGAACCGTGGTGCTGGACCACACGGGCGTCAGTAGCACCCGGTTGGTGTGTGCGGGCCTTTATGGCAAAGATCTGCAGGTTTCACACGGGGTGTATGGCGGCTGGTCCGCTTTTGGCCCCGCCAGGCGTGTGACCAAAGCCCGCCGCAATGTGCTTTACACCCTGGATGGCGAGTCGGCTTTGGGGACCTACAAACGCTATCTCGGCGAACACGCCAAAGATTTGCCTGCGTCCGGATTGCTGTTCCCGTTCTCGGTGGTGTCGGCAGGCGGGAAAGAGGAAGGTTTGCTGCGCACCATTCTCGGTATCGATGAAGCCGAGGGCAGCATCACGCTGGCCGGCGACGTGGAGGAGGGCGGCTACCTGCGCATGATGCAAGCAGGCACTGACGCGCTGGTAAATGGTGCGGAGCAGGCTGCCCAGGAACTGAAGATCCAGCAAGATGACGGACTGGTCTTGATGGTCAGCTGCGTGGGACGCAAACTGGTCATGGGCGGGCGTGTGGATGAAGAAGTTGAAGCGGTGGCTGCCGTCGTAGGAAAAGGGCCGACTCTGGCCGGTTTTTATTCGTATGGTGAAATCAGCCCGGCGCACAATGGGGCTCAGTGTCTCCTGCATAACCAGACGATGACCATCACCTATTTTTCGGAATCGGCATGACAGAGGCGGGGCGTCCCTTGCAGCACAAACTGCTGGCCAGGCAGGTCAAACGAAACCTGGGGTTGGACCCCCAGTCATGGGCGGCTGTACAGCAAGAACTATCAGAATTGCATGAAGGCGTGCCGCTCTCTCCGGCAGCCTTGCAGGCGATTAAAGGCCTCGGGCTTTTGATGCATCAGGTGGAAGAGGCCTACCTGCAGAACGACCGGGACCTCGAGCTCAAAAGCCGCAGCCTTGAAGTCAGCTCTGTCGACCTGACCGCCAGTAACACGCGCCTGCGTGATGAACTGGAGAGCCGCACGCGTGCCATGGATTCCCTGCGTGCCACAGCATCAGCACTGATGGCACAGGTCGATCCGAACCATCCGCCATTGATCGACGACTCGCTGGAATCACTGTCCGAGCTGATGAGCACCCTCGTGCGGCAGAAGGAAGACAGCCAGAAAGACCTGCAGTTCGCCTTGACTGATCTGGCCAACCAAAAATTTGCGCTGGACCAGCACGCCATCGTCAGCACTACCAATGCGGCGGGTGACATCGTTTACGCCAACGACAAGTTCTGCCAACTCAGTGGGTACTCCCGCGGAGAGTTGCTGGGCCAGAACCATCGCATGATCAATTCGGGCCTGCAGGACAAGGTGTATTTCACCAATCTGTGGGCCGTCATCTCCTCTGGCAAGGTCTGGCGGGGGGAAATCTGCAACCGCTCCAAGGCAGGTCAACTCTACTGGGTGGACGCCACCATCGTGCCTCTCAAGGACGACAGTGGCAAGCCCAATATGTATATCGCTATCCGCACGGACATCACCGCCCGCAAGCGCATGGAAGTGAACATCAAGGCGGCTGAAGCGCGCCTGCGACACATCACCAATACCCTGCCCGGTGTGGTGTTCCAAGTGCATGTCAGCGAGCGTGGCCAGCGGTATACCTTTGTGAACGACCGCATTCAGGAAGTGCGGGGAATCAGTGTGCAGGAACTGCTGGATGACCCGAAGATCGCTTCGCGCCAGGTGCTGGAAGAGGACTGGCCGGCTGTGCGCGATGGTGTGTACCTTGCCTCCCAGAGACGCGAAGCATGGCAGGGTGAGTACCGCATCCAGTTGCCCAACAAATCCATCCGGTGGATTCGCACGGAGATCAGCCCTGAGCCGGAATCCGGCCAGGATGGCGCCACCGTATTCACCGGCATTTGGCAGGACGTCACGCTGGCCAAAGAGGCTGACGAGCGTCTGCGCGAGGTGACCCGGCACATACCGGTGGCGGTGTTCCAGTATTTCGTGACCAAGGGCGGCTTGTTCAAGATTGCCTTCATGAGCCATGCTGCCGAAACCATGATGGGTGTGCGCACTGAGGTGATGACCACCGACTCCAATGCGTTTTTGCAGTGTGTACACCCGCAAGATCGCACGTCGGTAGCGCAGTCACTGGTCGAAGCTTCCGCTGCTGGCGCACCTTGGGGCATGGATTTCCGTATGGTTAATGCCCAGACCATGGAGATTTTCTGGGTACGTGGCGAGTCACAACCGCAGCACAAGGCCAACGGTCATATTGTGTGGAACGGCTTCCTGACCGATGTCACCCAAGCCCGCCACATCTCCGAAGAGTTGCAAAAGGCCAAGGACGCGGCGGAGGCGGCCAACCACGCCAAGTCTGACTTCCTGGCCAACATGAGCCATGAAATCCGCACGCCCATGAACGGGGTGATCGGCATGACCGAGCTGCTGCTGGACACCACACTGGACGCAGAACAACAGGAATACCTGAACATCGTGAAGTCCTCGTCCGAAGCCTTGCTGCGGGTGATCAACGACATTCTGGATTTTTCCAAAATTGAAGCCGGCAAGATGGACATTGAGTCCATTCCCTTCAACCTGGAACGCACGGTGGCCGACACCCTCGAGACCGTAGTGCTCCGCGCCCATGACAAGGGCCTGGAGGTCGTGTGGGACGTGGCCCCTGATGTGCCGCGCGCGCTGGTCGGCGACCCCGGCCGCCTGCGCCAGGTGCTGGTCAATATATTGGGCAACGCCATCAAGTTCACAGAGCGCGGCGAAGTGGTGTTGCGTATCCGCCAGGAAATGGCGTCCAACGGAAAACCCCTGCTTCACCTCGCTGTGAGCGATACCGGCATCGGTATTCCAGCCAACAAACTCGGAACGATTTTTGACGCCTTCTCCCAGGAGGACAGCTCTACCACCCGCAAGTACGGCGGCACGGGTTTGGGCCTCACCATCTGTGCCCGTCTCGTAGGGGGCATGGGTGGCACTATCTGGGTGGAAAGCACGCCCGGGCAGGGGAGCGTATTCCACTTCACCGTGGCGCTGGTCAAAGATACCTCTGCGCCTGTAGAGACCGCAGCCTTGATCCGGTTAGATGGCCTGCACATTCTGGTGGTCGACGACAACCTGGTCAACCGCGAAGTGGTCTGCGGCATGCTGCACTCCTTCGGGGCCCGCACCAGCCAGGCGGATTCCGGCCGCGCGGCGCTGGATTGGTTGAGTCAACAAAGCGCTGCGAATGCGCAGGTGCCCTGCGATCTGGTGTTGCTGGATGGGCAAATGCCGGAGATGGATGGGTTCTCGACAGCGCCGCTGGTCCGTGGCCTGCCCAATTGCAGCAGCTTGCCCATGGTGCTGCTGTCGTCCGCCGGCATGAAAGGCGATGGTCAACGTTCACGCCAGGTGGGTATCGCGGGCTACCTGTCCAAACCGATTGCGCGGCAGGACTTGCTGCAGATGGTTTCAGGCGTATTGCAGTTGCACAAGGTACGCCCCGAGGTGCTTGTCACCCGCCACTCCATCCGTGACTCGCATCCGGTCCTGGACATCTTGCTGGTAGAGGACCACGCCATCAATCAGAAACTGGCGGTTACTTTGCTGCAACGCTGGGGGCATCATGTGGACGTGGCCGGCAACGGACAAATTGCAATCGACATGCTGCCCAAACGGCCGT
>RFQA01000205.1 GCA_009925925.1 Betaproteobacteria bacterium | reverse complement strand
CTCCCATTCCTGGATCAGGCTCGCCACTCGAGCGGCCAGGTCCATGTTGTCGATTCCGCGATAGACCGAAGGGTTCAATGCCTGGAGACCTTGGCGCTTGAAGATCACGGACCGGTCATCCCCGAACCGGGCGGGATCGACCCCGATGATCTTGGGCGCATAGCTCACGTCCCGCTCGGTCAATACGCGCTTGGATGCGGCCTCGACGTCAGAGAGCGAGATGAGCTGATCGTCACCGGCTGCGCTGAAGTCGCACATGTACTCGCGAGCGAACGATGTCTCGGACATGTCGCGCTTTAGGCGCTCGACCTCGTCAGGATCGATCGACCCGGTATCGTAGACGGTGAACTTAGCCGAATGCCATTCGGGCGTGGACTGCGCCTTGGTTAGTGATCCGAAGCGGCTCCACGCGCTGCTTGAGACGCGCCCACGCGATCGCCTTGGCCTGCTTCAGGAAGGGAGCGACATAGAAGAACAGGCCCAGGTCTTTGTCGAAGCGGAGCGCCTTGTCCAGGAGCTCCATGATCGCGAGCTCGGTCTTGCCTGCTCGACGGTGCAAAGCCAGGACGGTGAATCGCCTGCGATCGCGGTGGCATTTGCGCTGCCAGTCTCGCGGGAAGTATTGCAGGCTGATGTCCTTCTGTTCAGTCATTGCCCTTTAATTCTGCCAGCGCTTCACGGGAAATGCCGTTAATTTCCTCATGGTCTAAAGAACATGGATGCGGATATTTATTGTCAGTACCTTCAATAATCATGACCAACGCATTCCTAAGTCGGGCATTCTCGGCTTCGAGCTTTTGGATCTTATCCATGACGCAATCGCAGCCGCTGAAGTGTGTCGTATGTGGTATCACGCTTCGCCTTTCTCTTCTGGTGGAACGCCCGTCACCACGCGCACTAGGAAGCCGCCCGGATCGGAGCTCTTGAGCTCGGTAGGGAGAACCTTCGCGATCAGGCTCAGGAACGCGGTGGGGTTTTCCTCGGCCTGGCGTACCAGGTACTCCTCTCCCCCGACCTTGGAGAGCGCCCCAAGGATCATTTCCTTGAGCGCCCCGGTGGCCTTGTTCGGCACGCCCTTGGGCCTGCCCTTCCCCGCGTTCGGTGGCTTGGGACGTTCCTTCTTGACCGTTGCTACTTCAGCAATGGGCAGTAATTTACTGGACATGTTCAGTTGCCTTTCTTAACCGTCTTCCATCTCGCAGGCGTCTGAGCTCTGCGCCGGTACTTGCAGATGTCTGCAACCGTGCTCTTTGGCACGGAGAACCGTTTTGCAAGTGCTCCATAGGCCAGACCCTGGTCCTCGCGAAGGTCGCGCATTTCGTCAACCTGCGCGTTTGTGAGCTTCGCGTTCTGGTGATGCTCCCCGATAAGCCGTCCTCGATCATTGACCGCTACCACTTTCCTCATTGATTCGAGAATCTCATCGGATTCAGTTTTTCGCAACACCATTGACGGACTTTATGCGTACCTCGACCCGAGCGGTGCCGTCAACTTTCATCTTGAGCAGTCGCAGGTCATGGATCTGATGGTCGTCGAGCCAGAGCCCGCCCTTGGTGAGCGCATCGGAGGCGACCTTCCAGACGTTGTCCAGATCCCGTTTGCGAGCGTCTGGCGGGTAGACCAGTACCTCAACCTCAATCGACCCTTCGAGCCTCCACACGGCATTCTGCGCTCGAAGCAGGTGAGCGACGTCCCAATAGTAGCGCTTGGCCTTCTCGGTCAGGTAATGCCGACGGCCTGCGTGCTTCCAGGCATGGTTTCCGGTAGCGTATGGGAACGGGATCATAACAGTCATCAACTCATGGTGCTTTATGGTTTTGGTTGTGTCCATGTCATTCTTCCCCCCACTCACCCCCTCGCCCATCGCATCCGTATCACCCCTTATAGGGGGTGATACGGTGATACGATTTTGGGTTTTTCGTATCAGTCGAGGTGATACGGACTGATACGACGCAGTTAAGTTATTGTTTTGACAGCGTTCTGTCGTATCACCCTCCGCGATACGGTCTGATACGATCAAGTATTTTTTGGTGATACGATCGAATACCTGACTGATACGGCAAGAGTCAATGATTACAAATACTTGCGCTGTTGTCGTATCAGCAACAAAAACGGGTTTCATAGGTCAATGTCCGCCCGTTCTGGTCCTCTTTTCCACACCGGAACGTCCGACTTTTGGTTCGCGTGAGGCAGCAGCGCCCCGGTCTGCGACAACACCTGGAGGCCCTTCTCGCTGATCGATGCCCGGCCAGTCTGCCCCTTGATCAGAAGCCCGCGGCCCGCCAGATCGTTTGACAGCCGCTGAGCCTTGGCCTTGGTCGTACCCAAGCCATCGGCCACGGCCTGCAAGCTCGAGCGGTCCATGAACGCCTTCAATGCCTGGGCAACGGTGATCGGCTTGCCCTCTACGGTCTGCCCCACCACGGCGGTAATGAAATCCGCATCCTCTTTCTCGACCACCACGCACGAGGTCAGCGGATCGCCGTCCTCGTCCTCCCCGAGCTCCACGGTCTTCAGCCCGAAGAAGAACTCCTTGTCGTCAGCCCCGTCCTTAATCTTGTCCGAGCGCCAGGACCGGGCCTCCTCGCCCCTGGTGACCACGATCGAGAAGTCGAGAGCCGCGAGCAAGCTCGAGTGCCCCCGGAGGCCCTTGGTCTCGTCCTTCCCGGTATGGTGGACGATCATGACCAGGCCCTCGGTCTCCCTCTGGATGCGTTTCATAGCCTGGATCGCAAGCCCCATCTCGGAGCTGTTCTCGTCCATGCCTGGGGTTGCCTGGTTGAGCGTATCGATGCACACGATCGGATGCTCCATGCCAAGCGCTTTGATTGACTGGATCAGCGCATCCACGTCCTCGGGCTTCAGGATCGAGAGCCCCGTGAAGATGAACCGGAACTCCCGCTCCGGCACCCCACGCTCCTCGATATAGGCGCGGATCCGCTGCGGGACCCCGTGCTCCCCCTCAAGCGCGAGATACACGACCGGAACATGGGCCTTGATCCGATTCCCGAACCACTCAGCCCGGTCCGAAGCCACAGCACCCAGCAGGTCCAGCACCAGAAAGGACTTGCCCGAGCGCGACGGCCCGTAGACCGCGCCAATTCCCTGCGCGGGCATAACGTCTTTGATGAGCCATGAGACCGGAGGGAGCGCTGATACCTGGTCAAATGACAGGAGCTCAAACCTTGGCTTTTTAGCCTCTACCTCGATCGGCTCCTGGGCATCGATGATGTCGGTCAGGGTTGCCCCTACGTCAATCCAGTCAGAGAGATCCTTGCCAGATTTTGGATTACAGATTCTCACCGACCGTGCCGATGAGAGGAGCGTAGAAATCACCCACTCGGCGTGCCGCCTCCCTGGCTCATCCTGATCGGGCACAACTACAACACTAGCTCCCTTGAAGTATTGCGCGAACTCAGGGAGCCACTTATTACCCGTGCCATTATCTGCACCCATCGGGTTGCAGGTAGCAACCAGACCCAAGGACTCTGCTGCGTGGACATCCTTTTCGCCCTCGACGATATAGACCGTAATCCCCTGCTTCACCGCCTCGATCACCTTCGGCAACCGATACGGCACCCGCCTGCATCCCTTGATCGACCAGCTCCCGTCCGGAGCTCTCTGCCTGAAATCTTTCGGCTCAAAGCGAAGCGCCTGGAATAGGAGCTCGCCCTTCTCGTCGGTGTAATCGTAGGTCGCAACCACGCGACCCCGCTCGGATCGCGCCGCCTTCTGCACGACCGGCTCAGCCTGGACAACACGAGGGAGATTGATCTCGACCCTTGGCTCGTCCGATACGGACGCTCCAGGCCAGAGATCGAGCCTTTTTAACTGCGAAATGACCGCTGCCTGCTGGCACCCAGCATGACAACGGACTAACAACTTACCTGATTTATCGGTGATGGATAGCGAGCTCTTCTGGTCGTCGTGCGCCGGGCACCGGCAAGACCAATCGAGGCCCGACTTCCTGGCCCCTCCTAGTTTACGAGCAATGGATTCTGCTGAAAATGACATGTTGCGAGTCCCTCCTGAGCCCCCTGTTTTTGTTGAAAAGGAGGCAGGGCCAGACGGGACTCGTGTCTGTTTTGAATCTAGGGATCAGCTAAATTGCCCTGCCGTACTGAGACGGTAGCAACAGGGTGAGGAAACCTCAACACTTCTTAGGCAACTTTTTCCGAGATACCAGCGAGCTCAAGGACGGTGATCTTTTTGTCGTACTTTTTTGCAAGCAACATCAAAGACTTCCAATGCTTCTGCGGAACCGTTCCGTGACCCATCTTCCATCTCGAGATCGTTGACGCATGTAGGTCAAGCTCGCGAGCCAGGGGACGCACCCCTCCGAATGTTTCAATCACTAGCTCTGCTGGAGTTTGCTTTCGTTTCATACGATTATGATTAACACCCTTGACCGGCGTTTGCAAGAACGGCAACATGGTGCAGTTTACCCTCAACAAAGAGTGGTCATGGACCTCCTCTGGTCCAGTCCAATTTTGTGGGTTAAGCCAGCGTGATCTTTCGTCTTCTTAAAAATCTGAAAAATTATTTCATTTGGGTGTTGCGTTTTTCTCAAGCCTCTGCGAGGATCACATCATATCGAAAGGAAATGACCCATGAATGAACTCACAAACCTAGTCACTGAACTGATCCAAGCAAAGGCCGCTGAATCGCAAGCGAACATACGCCGCATCAACATCGAGCAGGCGATCATCAAGATCACCGGCCAGAAGGAAGAAGGCTCGTTTACCCTCGACCTCGAGAACGGCATGAAACTCACCGTCACCGGCAAGCTCAGCTATGCGGCGGACATGAGCATGCTCACGCAACTTTGCCAGGCACTCTCGCCTGACATGCGTCCGCTCAAGATCGAGACCAAGCTCGACGAGACCGGCTGCAAATACTTGCGGAACAACGAACCTGAAACCTGGGCGCTCATCGCCCCGGCCATTACCGTGAAGCCAGCCAAAACCTCAATCACCATCAAAGCCTAAGAAAGGACCTATCCATGTTTGACCTGAACTCAATCAAAAAGACCAAGAGAGCCCGCGCCCCCAAGATCGTCATCGCCGGACCCGGCAAGATCGGCAAGACCACGTTCGCCGCCCAGGCCCCGAACGCGGTCGGGATCCTGACCGAAGACGGAGCCGACGCGGTAGACGCATCTGCGTTTCCGCTGTGCGGAAGCCTGGGTGATGTGTACCAGGCGATCAGCACACTGCTGAACGAGGACCACCAGTTTCAGTCCGTGTTCCTCGATTCGCTCGACTGGCTCGAGCCGCTGCTCCATGCCCATGTATGTCAGCAGAACAACTGGAAGTCGATCGAGGCCCCAGGCTACGGCAAGGGATACATCGCAGCCGCGGACGAATGGCGCAACCTGCTCTCAGGATTCGACGCCCTTCGCGACCACCGCAACATGGCCGTGATCCTGATCGCGCATGACAAGATCAAGCACTACGAGAGCCCGCTGAACGAAGGCTATGACACTTTCACGCTCAAGCTCCACGACCGGGCCACTGGCCTGATCCAGGAGTGGGCGGACGTCATCGGCTTCGCCGGGTACAAGGTGTTGACCAAATCTCAAGATGTTGGCTTCGGTCAAAAAGAGACCAAGGCCATTACCACGGGCGAGCGCCTGCTCTATGTCGAGCCACACCCCGCACATTGCGGCGGAAACCGGTTCGGCCTCAAGAACATGCCCCTGTCCTGGGACGCGTTTTCAGCCGCGCTAGCTGAAGTGACCAAATAACCAACCAACCAATCGAAAGGAAAAACCAATCATGGCAACTCTTAACTTCAACGCACAAACCGTAGAACCCGCAACCGCATACGAGATCCTCCCCAAAGGGAAGTACCTCTGTGTCGCGATCGCCTCCGAGATGAAGGCGACCAAGAACAACACGGGCGAATACCTTCAGATCACCTTCGAGATCGTCGAAGGCGAGCACAAGGGACGCAAGATCTTTGAGCGCCTGAACATCAGGAACGCGAACAAGACCGCGG
>RFQA01000204.1 GCA_009925925.1 Betaproteobacteria bacterium | reverse complement strand
CAACCTGACCCAAGCGACGGCTGCGCACTATCTCACGCTCAATCGTTTGCCGACTGCTTTAGCGGCGGTGCGTGCTACCTATGCAGAACGCGCCCGTGTGATGGCTGCGCGTTTACATGCGGAACTGGGCGATGCCATTGCGTTTGATGCACCCCAGGGCATGTTTTTCTGGGCACGCCTGACCGGTGCCAATGGCAAGCCCACCAACGCAGGCGATTTTGCGAAGCGGGCCATCGACAAACTGGTGGCCTTCGTCCCTGGCGCGCCGTTCTATGCACACGATCCGGACCAGACGACATTGCGCCTGAGTTTTGCCACGGCGGATGTGGCCAAGATTGAAGAAGGTATTGCGCGGCTCGGTCAGGCGCTGTGAAGGAGCCTCACGGCCTGTGAATCTGCAGCGGTCGCTGCAAATTCAAAGTTTGCGGAGTTTGGTTGCAGGGACCATGCCGCTCACGTTGGACAACTGGACGACCAACTCTCCGCGGCGGAAAATGACGTGTCTTACGGTGTCCCGCACACCTTGGTACTCCACGTAATCGCCTGCCTTGTAGGCGGGCACATCAGGCACTACCGGCACGACGGGTACTGCGCGCGGGCGCCGGTAGCCCGGCATGCGCCGTCCGACCTCATGGTTGTCCTGTCCCCATTGCTCCAACGCCCTGCCCATGGCGGTTTTGATGTCTATCGCCGCGAAGGGCTTAGGCAGTTGAAACATGGCGCTGGCGTTGCGAGCCAGGGCGTCCAGTTCGTCATCCATGCGAGCGCTCATCAGGGCCCAGCGCAAATCAGGCGTGACTTTTCTTACCTCTGCAGCCAACATCAATCCTGTGGTCTGTTCTTTGGAAAAGCAATCAGTGAGCAAAAAGTGGGGCGCCTGCTCACGTGCCGATGCGAGCGCTGCCTCCGGGGTAGAGGCCACCGCCACCCAGGCCGGCTCAAAGCCATAACCGGTGATCAGGTTTCTGGCAAAAGTTTGTAACGCAGGGCTGCTGTCAGCAACCAGAAAACGCACGGCAGACATACGGTAAGGTGTAGGGGAAAACGCTGCCCTGATTCTAGGTGGCAGCGCACCATTTATTGTGAAAACCAACACACCGGTGCCAGAAATAGGCGACCGGCCTTTTATGACCACTACGCTGAAAATTGATTTCGTCTCCGATGTGTCCTGCCCCTGGTGCGCCATCGGCTTGCAATCCTTGGAAACTGCACTTTCCCGCCTTCAAGGCGAGGTGGAGGTGCAAATGCAGTTCCAACCCTTCGAGCTCAACCCACAGATGGTGCCCGAAGGGGAGGACATCACGGAGCACCTGAGCAAAAAGTACGGATCCACCCCGGAGCAAGCCGCTGCCGCCCGCGAGAACATCCGCGCCCGGGGTGAGGCGCTGGGCTTTACGTTCAACATGGACAAGCGCGCCCGCATCTACAACACCTTCGATGCGCACCGGCTGTTGCACTGGGCCGAAGACACCGGCTTGCAGACAGCTCTTAAAAAAGCGTTGTTTAAAGCCTACTTCACGGATGGTAAAGACCCGAGCCAGCATGCAGTGTTGGTAGAGGTGGCCGAATCGGTGGGGTTGTCGGGTGACGAGGCACGCGCAGTGCTGGCAGGTGATGAGTTTGCTGATGCGGTGCGCGAACAAGAGCAGTTCTATCTGAATGCCGGCATTCACTCGGTGCCGGCGGTGGTGATCAATGACCGGCACTTGATTTCAGGTGGGCAGCCGCCTGAAGTGTTTGAACAGGCTTTGCGGCAGATCGCTGCCCAGTAATCGCTTTGTAGACGCCAAATGGCCGCTCGCGCTCCAGCGTTCTTCGATCGGCGCCGTGTGCTGGCGATGGCGGGTGCCATGGCCGCAGGCTTGTGGCTGCCGGATAGTGCCCGCGCCCAGCCCCGCTTGGCCAGTGACCCGTTTGCTCTGGGTGTGGCCAGTGGCTCGCCACGGCACGATTCAGTGGTGTTGTGGACACGGTTGGTGCAGGCTCAAGCGGCTGACTCGGCTGCGTGGGGAGCAAACCCAGTGGCTGTACGGTGGGAAGTGGCCCATGACGAAGGCTTCCAACGCATGGTGCAAACCGGCTCGGTAAATGCGGTGCCGGAACTGGCGCATTCGGTGCACGTAGAAGTGCAGGGCCTGGAGCCGGACCACTGGTATTTTTATCGCTTTCAGGTCGGTACGGCGGTGAGCGCTACCGGGCGCACCCGCACCTTCCCCGCAGTGGGTGCTGCCGCGCAGAGGCTGCGCCTGGCCTATGCGTCCTGCCAGCATTGGGAGCACGGCTTCTACAGCGCCTACCGGCACATGCGCGCTGAAAATCTGGATGCCGTCATGTTCCTGGGCGACTACATCTACGAATATGGTGGCAGCAGCAAGTCGGTCCGGCGCGTGCCCACCAGCGCCACCATTACCTTGGATGACTACCGCGCCCGCTATGCGCTGTACAAAAGTGACGGGGATTTGCAGGCCATGCACGCTGCCTGCCCGTGGATCATGACCTGGGACGACCACGAAGTGCAGAACGACTACGCCGGCGGGGTGCAAGGCACATTCGGACCCGAGGTGCCGGACTTTGCCGCACGCCGCTTGGCGGCCTACCAGGCCTATTACGAACACATGCCCCTGCGCGCTTCCGTACTGCAAAAAGCCTTGGCGGGTGTAATGCAAACCGGCAGCGAGCTGCGCTTGTATGACCGTGTAGTCTTCGGCCGGCTGGCGGTGCTGCACACCGTGGACGACCGCCAGTACCGAGACCGGCAGGCCTGCACCAAGGGCGGGGCATTCGGCTCCAGCGGGGTGAACCCGGCGGCCTGCGCCAGCTGGAATGACCCGACCCGTACTTTATTGGGCAAGGAGCAGGAGCGCTGGCTGGAGCAATCCTTGGCGACTGGCGGCGGCACCTGGAGCGTGATCGCCCAGCAAACCGTGTTCGGGCAGCGGGACTTCAAACCCGGCGACGGCCTGGTGCTCCACAACGACGGATGGGACGGCTATGCGCCGGCGCGTTCGCGGCTCACCCAGGCCTTGCAGCGTCACCAGGTCAGCAACCCGGTATTTCTGGGGGGCGATGTGCACTCCAACTGGGTCGGGCATGTGAAAGCAGATTACGCGCGTCCGGACAGCAAAGCGGTGGGTGTGGAGTTTTGCGGCACCAGCATCACCTCCCGTGGTGGAGACAACAAAGGTCTGGCAGAGGTGCTGGCGGAGAACCCGCACTTCGTTATGGCCGACCGCGAGCGGCGCGGCTATGGGGTGGCCGAGTTCACCCCGCAGCAGCTCAGCGTGAGCCTGCGGGTGATGGATGACGTGACCCGCGCAGACAGCGGTGTCAGCACGCTGGCCGCATTTGTCGTGGAACAGGGGCAGCCCAAGGTCAACAGCGCCTGAGGGACGCTCGCAAGCGCCCCCACCGGCACCTCAAGGTCTTCAGCAGACCATCAGACCTTCAGTACCTCCAACAGGCGATCCAAACCGCCCTCGTTGATGGCGACCTGCGCTTGCTCGCGCACGGCGGGCTTGGCGTGGTATGCCACCGAGAGGCCCGCAGCACCCATCATGGGCAGGTCGTTGGCGCCGTCGCCGACCGCAATGCACTGATCGGGGCGGATGTTCATCAAGGAGGCGACTTCCAGTAACGTGCGGCGTTTCTCGGCTCCGTCACAAATGTCCCCCCAAGCCTGCTGCACCAGCGCGCCGGTGAGGGCGCCGTTTTCGATTTGCAAGGCGTTGGAGCGCATAAAGTCTATGCCCAGCAGCTCGCACACATACGAGGCAAAGTAGGTAAAACCGCCGCTCACCAGCAGCACTTTGAGCCCGGCCTGTTTGCAGGCGGAAACCAGCGCAGTCGCGCCGGGGTTCAAACGCAGTCGCTCGGTTTTGACGGCGTGCAGGTCAGCCTCGGTCACGCCCTGCAGCAGGGCGAGGCGACGGCGCAGGCTGTCTTTGAAGTCGGTGATCTCGCCGCGCATGGCGGCTTCGGTGATGGCGGCCACCTGGGCCTTGCGACCCACTGCATCGGCAATCTCGTCGATGCACTCAATGTTGATGAGGGTCGAGTCCATGTCGAAGGCGATGAGCTTGTAGTCGCTCAAGCGCAGTGCATCGGGCAGGTTCTGGACGACGAGGCCGGGGGAGATTTCGTTGCTGGGCATAGGGTGGTTTTGCTATAATTTTAGTAGCTGCTCACGCAAGTGCGACGTGAGCCAGGGGCTGATTTTGTTTATGCGGAGGCCTTCTCGGCGACAGGTTGACCCAAGGAGCGCAGGATGTCGCGCACCATCTGGGCCCGGTCTTTGACCTCGGGCAGCTCGCGCTCGATGCGCAGCTTCTCGTTGCCCGCCAGCTTGATGTGCTTGTTTTTCTGGATCAGCTCGATGAGCTTGATCATCTCCACCGGCGGGTTCTTCTTGAAGGTGATGTGGATCACACCCGGTGCGGCATCGACCTTAATCACGCCGTAGGGTTTGGCGATCACGCGCAGGCGGTGCACGTCAATCAGCGTCTGGGCCTGGGCCGGCAGCTTGCCGAAACGGTCCACAATTTCTTCCAGTAGCCCGTCCACTTGATCGGTGGTTTTGGCAGTCGCCAGCTTTTTGTAGAAGGACAGGCGCAAGTGCACGTCGCCGCAATAGTCATCGGGCAGCAGGGCGGGGGCGTGGAGGTTGATCTCGGTGGTGACGTTGAGCGGGCTCAGCAGGTCCGGCTCCTGGCCATTCTTGAGGCAGCGCACCGCTTCCGACAGCATCTCGTTGTAGAGCTGAAAGCCGACTTCCAGCATGTTGCCGCTCTGGTTTTCGCCCAGTACCTCGCCTGCACCGCGGATTTCCAGGTCGTGCATGGCCAGGTAAAAGCCGCTGCCCAGTTCTTCCATCTGCTGGATGGCGTCCAGGCGTTGTTGGGCGTGTTTGGTCAGGCCTTCGATGTCGGGCACCATCAGGTAGGCATAGGCTTGGTGGTGGCTGCGCCCCACGCGGCCCCGCAACTGGTGCAGCTGGGCCAGGCCGAACTTGTCGGCGCGGCTCATGACGATGGTGTTGGCACTGGGCACGTCAATGCCGGTCTCGATGATGGTGGAGCACAGCAGCAGGTTGTAACGCTGGGCCACAAAGTCGCGCATCACGGCCTCTAACTGGCGCTCGGGCATCTGGCCGTGGGCCACGGCAATGCGGGCCTCGGGCAGCAGTTCTTCGAGTTTCTGGCGGCGGTTCTCAATGGTTTCCACCTCGTTGTGCAGGAAGTAGACCTGCCCGCCGCGCTTGAGTTCGCGCAACACAGCTTCGCGGATCACGCCATTGCCCTCGGTGCGCACAAAGGTTTTGATGGCCAGGCGGCGCTGCGGGGCGGTGGCAATCACGCTCAAATCGCGCAGGCCTTCTAGCGCCATGCCCAGCGTACGCGGGATAGGGGTGGCTGTGAGCGTCAGCACATCCACCTCTGCACGCAGGGCTTTCATCTGCTCCTTGTGACGCACGCCGAAACGGTGCTCTTCGTCGATGATCAAGAGCCCCAGGTTTTTGAACTGGGTGGACTCAGACAAGAGCTTGTGCGTGCCCACCACAATGTCCACCGTGCCATCGGCCACACCCTTGAGGGCCGCAGTAATTTCCTTGCCACTGCGAAAGCGGCTCATCTCGGCAATCTTCACCGGCCACTTGCTGAAGCGGTCCACCAGGGTCTGGAAATGCTGCTCAGCCAAGAGCGTGGTAGGCGCGAGAAACGCCACCTGCTTACCGCCGGTCACGGCGATGAAGGCCGCCCGCAAGGCCACCTCGGTCTTGCCGAAACCCACATCGCCGCAGACCAGGCGGTCCATGGGGCGAGGCGAAATCATGTCCTGGATCACGCAGTGGATGGCGGCCTTCTGGTCGGCGGTTTCGTCAAAACCGAAGTCGTTGGCAAAGGTCTCGTAATCGCCCGGGCTGTATCGGAAGGGGTGACCTTCGCGGGCGGCGCGGCGGGCGTCGGAGCCTGCGGCGGCGCGGCCGGAGCCGAAGCCGGATCCGAAGCCGCAGGCAGACCCGGCGGCGGCACCGGCTCCGGCGGCTCCACCAGCTGCCAATCC
>RFQA01000203.1 GCA_009925925.1 Betaproteobacteria bacterium | reverse complement strand
GCCGGTGCAGCTCCTCGCGCAGGGCCTGCAGGCGTTCGTGAAAGAGGGAATCCGGCACTGCCGGCTCGGATGAAAACAAGTCCAGCGTTGCCATAAAACGGAAAGAAACTTAGCTAAAAAGGCGACGTGCGATGGGGGAGCCGGCGGCAATGTCGCGCTGCTCCAGCGTGTCGTAAAGCACTTGGAGGTCAGCAGCGATCACGTCCATGGTCTGCGCCGCCAGTGGCTGGCCGTTGTCGTCGGTGACCACGCCTTCCATGGCAAGCGCCAGGGCGTCTGCCGTTTCTCGCATGCGCTCGAAAGGCCGCTCTGCCCTGTCCACTTGGGCCACGTCAAGGTGCAGCGACAGTTCACGGATGGCACTCTGGGCCGGGTCATCTGCCAAAGCAGCTTGAGAGTCAAAGCCCAGCACCAGCACAGGGGGCAGGCCTTCTACGGACGCCGGCAGCACCATACGACCGGGAATCACACCGGCCACAAAGCCAAGCCTGGCTGCATTCTGGTGGATGTAACCGGGGCTCCAGGATGCATTGCGGGCGCGGATGGTGAAGCCGAGCTGGGCGTCATGCGCGCTGGCAAAGTGGTCTAGCTCGCGGGCACGGGCGACTTCATCCAGCATTTCAGGAAACTCTGGCGTGGCGTTGATCGCGTCTGCAAACGCCTGCGTCTTCACGACGAACTCCGAATACTCAATCTCGTTGAGCGCACCAGATCGGTTAGCCAGCTGCACACCGGCTTGGAAGCCGCCGTAGCGCTGACCGGGAGCAGGAACTTCCCACACCAAGGTCTGCAGGTTGTAGCCCTCCACAGAGAAGGGCTTGGTGCCTGCACGGCGCGTCGCTGGCATGGCAGCCATGGCCGCTTCACCGGATACTGCTGGCGTTGCAGGATCGAGTGCAACCGTAGCAATCACGTCGATCAACGAATCCATGGCCGGCCGCACGGGAGGTCGGGGCAGATTGAAGGCTGGCGTTTCGGCATCGACCTCGGTGAGCACAGGCTCTTGTGTGAGGTCGCCATCCACAGGATCTTGGGGCGGCAAGGCCTGACGGGGGGCATTGCGACGCGATGACCAAGCACCGTGGGCAACCACTGCTGCCAGCACCACACCGCCTGCGATTGCCAATCCGATTTGTAAGTTGCTCATGTAGGTTTAGCTTTTGCGGTGTTCAAGTGAGCTCAGCGAGGTTGACAGCGGACTCCATGTCCACCGCGACAATGCGCGATACGCCCTGCTCCTGCATCGTGACACCGATGAGTTGTTCTGCCATTTCCATGGCGATTTTGTTGTGACTGATAAACAGGAACTGAGTTCCCTTGCTCATGCTGGCAACCAGCTTGGCGTAACGCTCGGTGTTGGCATCGTCCAGCGGTGCATCCACCTCGTCCAGCAGACAGAAAGGCGCAGGATTGAGCTGGAAAATCGCAAACACCAGCGCAATCGCGGTCAGTGCTTTTTCGCCACCTGACAACAAATGGATGGTCTGGTTCTTCTTGCCGGGCGGCTGCGCGATCACTTGCACTCCGGAATCCAGAATTTCGTCACCGGTAATGACCAGTCGCGCGTTGCCCCCACCGAAGAGCTCGGGGAACATGCGGCCGAAATGGGCATTCACCTGGTCGAAAGTGCCGGACAGCAATTCGCGGGTCTCCGCGTCAATCTTTCGGATGGCGTCTTCCAAGGTGTTCATGGCCTGGGTCAGATCCACGTTTTGCATGTCCAGAAACTGCTTGCGCTCGCGGGCAGCGGCCAGCTCCTCCAATGCCGCCAGGTTCACTGCACCCAAGGCTGCGATCTCGCGGTTCAGGCGGTCAATATCCCCCTGCATGCCGAACAAACGCACATTGCCGTCTTTGATGCTCTGCTCAATAGCCTCGAGGTCTGCCTGCGCATCTGCCAGCTGGGCCTCAAACTGTTCAAAGCCAAGGCGCGCGGCCTGCTCTTTGAGCTGGAATTCGGTAATGCGCTGGCGCAACGGGTCGAGCTCGCGCTCCAACTGCAAGCGGCGCTCATCGCTGGCGCGCAGTTTGGCAGTCAGGTCGTCGTATTCGCTGCGCTTGGCGGCCAAGGCCTGTTCACGCTCCATCTTCAAGGCCAAGGCGTTTTGTAGCCCGGCTTGGGCCGCTGCGTCGGTCAGGCGGTGCAGCTCGTCCTGCGCGCGCTGTTCTTCGGCCTGGATACTCTGATTCTGCTGAATGGCTGTTTCGATAGCGCGGGAGAGTTCGGCATTGCGCGCTTGCAAACTGCGCTGGGCAAACACCGCCTCCTGCGCCTGGCGCTCGAGGCTGCGTTGTTGTTCGCGGCACTGGCTCAGCTTGTTTTGGACCTCAATGACACGTTCATCCAGCTGCGCGTGGCGTTCCTGGCTGTCTGCCAGCTGCATGTCCAGGGATTCAAAGCGCGCTTCGGCTTCCACTCGACGCTCTTGCAGATCGTCCAACTGGGCTTCAACTTCCGCCATATCGGCATCAATCTGGGCGCTGCGGGCACGGGTTTGCTCCAACATCTGGGTCAGGCGCAAGGTCTCGACCTGCAACTCATGCACACGCCCCTGGCTTTCGGCGGCCTCGCGACGGGCACTGACCAATCGCTGGGCACTCTCGGCGTACGCACTCTCTGCGCGGCTCAGAGCGACGCGGGATTCGTCGGCAATCAACACCTGGGCACGGAGCTGTTTCTCCAGGTTCTCAATTTCCTGGGCGCGGGCCAACAAACCGGCCTGCTCCGAATCCTGGGCGTAAAAGCTGACGCTGTGGGCTGTGACCACATGGCCGCTTTTGACATAAATGCTTTCACCGGGCTGCAATTTCTCGCGCTGCGCCAAGGCTTCTTCGAAGCTGCCCGCAGTGAAGCAACCTTGCAACCAATCGGTCAACACCGCTTTTTGGCCCGCGTCGTTCACACGCAGCAAGTCGGCCAAACGGGGCAAGCTACCCGCGTGTTCGGGTAAAGCGGCTTGCGGCGGGCTGTAGAACGACAGTTTTGCGGGTGGCGCGTCCACGGCAAATGCCTTGAGCATCTCCAGGCGGGACACTTCCAATGCCCCCAAACGCTCGCGCAGTGCGCCTTCCAGCGCATTTTCCCAACCTTGCTCAATGTGAATGCGGCTCCACAAGCCTTGCAGGTGATCCAGCCCATGCTTGGCCAGCCACGGCTGCAACTTGCCGTCGGTTTTGACCTTTTCCTGCAGCGCTTTGAGCGCCTCTAGGCGGGCGGACAAGTCCGCCTGCCGGGACGACTCGGTGTTGACGGTGAGTTGCTGTTCCTTGCGGGTCTCGTCCAGCTGCGGAACAGCATCCTGCAAGTCTTGCAGCCGCGCATCCGCCACCTGATGCGCTTCTTGCACCGCTTCCAGTTGCTCTTGCAGGCCTGTCAACCGGGACTCATCCGGCGCAGACAGCGCATTGCGGTCGGTCATCAACCGGTCGCGGCGGGTCTCCAACTGGCGGCTTTGCTCTTCGATGCCGCGTTGCTCAGCGGCCAGCACCTGAATCTGTTGCTGCACCTGCGCCACGGAGCCGCGTTGGTCGTTGGCGGCACCTTGCGCCTTGGCCAATGCCTCTTCCAAGTCTGGCAATTGCTGGGCCTGTTCTTCCACTTGGGCAGCCAGCAGTTCTGTTTGCTCTTCGCCCAAGGCAGCCAGCTCGGCCAGGCGCTCCATTTCGGCCTGGGCGTCATCCTTGCGGGTGGCCCATTGGGCGATCTGTTCCTTGAGGGTGATCAGGCGCTGCTCCACGCGCTGACGGCCTTCCACCACGAAGCGTATTTCGGCTTCCAGGCGTCCCACATCGGTACTGGCTTCGTACAACAAACCTTGCGCCTGATTGACCTGGTCACCGGCTCCGTAATGCGCTTGGCGCACCGTTTCCAGATCCGCCTCGATGTGACGCAAATCGGCCATGCGCGCTTCGAGGGCGTTGACGGCAGCCAGGCCTTCGGACTGCACCTTGGCTTTGTCGGCCAATGCTTCGGCCCGCTTCAGGAACCATTGCTGGTGCTGCTTGAGTGTGACCTCGGATTGCAGTGCGTTGTATTTCTGCGCAACTTCGGCCTGCTTTTCCAGGCGCTCAAGGTTGGTGCCCAGCTCTCGCAGGATGTCTTCCACGCGCGTGAGGTTTTCACGGGTGTCGGAGAGGCGATTTTCGGTCTCGCGGCGGCGCTCTTTGTATTTGGATACGCCCGCAGCCTCTTCGAGGAACAAGCGCAGCTCTTCCGGCTTGGACTCGATGATGCGGGAAATGGTGCCCTGCCCGATGATCGCGTAAGCACGGGGCCCTAAACCGGTGCCCAGGAACACGTCCTGGACGTCACGGCGGCGCACGGGCTGGTTGTTGATGAAGTAGCTGCTGGTGCCATCACGGGTCAGCACCCGTTTGACTGCTATTTCACCGAACTGCCCCCACTGGCCGCCGGCCCGGTGGTCGGCATTGTCAAACACCAGTTCCACGCTACTGCGGCTCGCAGGCTTGCGGGAAGTGGTGCCGTTGAAAATCACGTCCTGCATGGACTCACCACGCAACTCGCTGGCTTTGCTCTCGCCCAACACCCAGCGCACCGCATCCATGATGTTGGATTTGCCGCAGCCGTTAGGCCCCACCACGCCTACCAGCTGGCCGGGCAGCAAGAAGTTGGTGGGTTCAGCGAAAGACTTGAAGCCCGAGAGCTTGATGGAATTGAGACGCACAGGACGATGTAGACAGCGCTAAGTAATTGATTTTATTGGGAATTGCAGAGCCTCCCCGGTGGCTCGCGAGCGCTGGATCATACCCTGCAGCAACCCGCACTCCGGCACACCTCCAGCCGCGATGGCACTCAGGCCGGGCTACCCAGATACGCGGCCACTTCGGCTTCCAACATTCGCAACTCAGGGGCCAGCGTGGCATAAGCAGCTGCGACAGTCGGCGCATCCTCTTTCTTGCTCATGAATTCCACTTCGGATACCTTCGCGACCAATTCAGCAGTGCAAAAGATGGGGATAAAGCCCTTGAGGGGGTGCAGCAAGTGGTTGGCGCCTTGCACATCCCCCTTCGCCAGCAGATCCGTGATCGCCGGGACGTCACGCTGCAAGGAGTCCAGAACCATGGGAAGCATTTCGCGCAAAGCACTTTCGTCACCGATTTGCTCCAATGCACCGGCAATATCGAGATAACGGTTGCCGGCACCATGGGACGGAACTGCAGACATGGCTTACTCCTCAAAATCGATCTGAACAGACCCCAAGGGCCGAAGCCCCAAGTTTAACGATGACTCAGGGATAATGCCGCCCCATGAATCCGAATTTGTCCAGCCTGCAGGCGTACCCGTTTGAGCGCTTGCGCCAGTTGTTTGCGGGCGTTGTGCCCAACCCGGCGTTCAGCCCCATAAGTCTGGGCATCGGCGAGCCCCGCCACCCTACCCCCCAACTCATCAAAGACGCGTACTGCCAAGCCATCCAATCGGGTGAAAGTGGTTTGGCTGCTTATCCCGCCACAGCCGGTGACCCGAAGTTGCGCCAATCCATGGCGAGTTGGATTCAGCGCCGCTATGGACTGCAGTTGGATGCCGCGACGCAAATACTGCCCATCAACGGGTCCCGGGAAGCACTGTTTGCGTTTGCACAGACGGTGATCAATCCGGCGACGAATGAAGGCAGAGTGCAGGTGGTGTGCCCGAACCCGTTCTATCAGATCTACGAAGGTGCTGCCCTGCTTGCAGGTGCGCAGCCGTACTTTGTGCCCTCTGTGCCCTCCCGCAATTTCGCCCAGGATTGGGACAGCGTGCCCGACAGCATTTGGGCATCTACGCAGCTCATGTATGTGTGCTCCCCCGGGAACCCTGCCGGTGCGGTCATGCCTTTGTCCGAGTGGGAAAAGCTTTTTGCGTTGAGCGACAGGTACGGCTTTGTCATTGCCTCGGATGAGTGCTACAGCGAAATTTACTTCCGAGATGAGGCACCACTCGGCGGCTTGGAAGCTGCAGCGAAGTTGGGCCGCGCAGATTTCAAGAATCTGGTGTCCTTCACCAGCCTGTCCAAGCGGAGCAACGTTCCCGGCATGCGCAGCGGCTTTTGCGCGGCCCAA
>RFQA01000202.1 GCA_009925925.1 Betaproteobacteria bacterium | reverse complement strand
ACCCTGCCCACGTCGGATCATGTTCATAGGCTCAGGCTTGTCGTCATGCTCGAACGCGCCCCAGCGGTGACTGCCCGGCAGCACCTGCATGCAGCCGGCCTGCACGCTCGCCTCGGACAGCGCCACCCAGGCGGTGACATGCAGGTGCGGCTGCAGGTAAAAGTAGGTGCTGTCCTGGTGCCAGCGTACAAAAGCGGGGGTGTGGGCTTCCTTGAGGAAAAGCGTGGAGTGATAGACCAGGATGTCCGGGCCGATCAGATCCTCGACCGCGTCTAGGATGCGCGGGTGATGCACCAATTGATCGGCCCAGTTGAAGAGCAGATAGCTCTTGGACTTTTCCGGAAAGTCGATGGCCGCACCGCGAGCACGCTCCCAGGCTTCAAGCTCTTGCCGGTGCGCTTGCACCTCGCTGGCGCTCAGCGCATCGACCGGAAAGACGAAACCATCGCGCTCATAAGCCTGTACCTGAACCTCACTCAGCAGTTTGGGCATGGGGGTCTTCTCCATCATCAGAAATGATGCACTTAGCGCACCGATTGCTGAGCAGCAATCATCATGGCCTGCAGCATATCGAGTCGCGGAAACATGGGCTTAGGGTAGCCCAGTCGGCTGTGGCCCAAGCCCAGGCCCAGGGCTGCCTCTGCCATTTTGTAGCTCAGGGGACCGGGGTTGATCACCGGCACCGGCAGGCGCTGGCTGAGCCAGGCATGCGACTGGTGCATGGTAGTCGAGCCTAGGATGATCACCTCGGCACCGTCTTCGTCTATGGCCCGCCACGCCGCAGCCTCCAGCAGAGGGAAGACATCTTCCTCCTTGCCCGAGAGCAGGGCTTGGTTGTCAGGCGCCACTTCGATAGCACGCACCGAGGCGCATTTGTGGTGCAGACCGAGTTCGTCCAGCGCTTTTTTGTACAAGGGCTTCCAGCGGCTGGCCATGGTGAGCACCGAAAAACGATCGCCTAGCATCAGCGCGGCCAGCATGGATACCTTACCTGGCCCGAAGACCGGGATATCGAGGACCGAGCGCAGCGCGGCAACTCCCGAGTCGCTCATGGTGTCGATACACACCGCCGCAAAGCCCTCTTCCTGCGCCCGGCACCCGGCCTCGAAGTTCGCTGCATCGGCAAGCACAAAGTCATGGTGGCTGGAATAATTTAGCGGGCCGGCCTTGACCGGCCGGAATTCAAACTGTATCTGCGGCGACAAATCAATACCCTTGAGCTGATCCTGACGCAGCGCCAGATTCTCGGGCGACATCGCAAAAGGAACAACGACCAGAATCCGTTTCATCATGCAGCCGCCTGCAGGTCGGTTAAAGACTGATTGTTCGTTGCCACCCGGCCAGACGGGCGCTGGAAATTGCGCAGGGGCACATGGAAGCCGCGATCGGCTGCTTCGCGAGCGGAGGTCTCTTCGCACATATTGGTCGACATGCCCACCATGTGAGGCTGATCGACCCGTAGTAAGCGCAAGAGGATATCGATGGGGGCGGAAGCGAAGGTGACCACTGTGGTCTTGCGCAGCACATGCATGGCATTTACGGGGGCACTATCATGCGCAGTCCAAGGAGTTATTCCATGCCTGTTGTTTCTATTACCCTCTTGCCGGGCTACAGCGCGCAGACGCGCGAACGACTGGTCGAGCGCACCGCGCGTACGGTGCGCTCGGTGATTGCCGCCTCCAACGCCGGCACCACCGTGTTTGTGAACGAAGCAGCCACTTACCAGCGCGACGGAAAACCCATGAGTCAGGGCGGGCCGGACCTGCCCGAAGCCAGCGTGGTGGTACGCCAGTTTCTTGAGCGCATGCAGGCGCGCGAGTTGGAAGTGGCGCGGCAGTTGCTGGCCCCCGGCTTTGTGATGGCCTTCCCGGGCGCTGAGCCAATGCGGGAGCTCAGCGAATTGACGGACTGGGCCAAGGTCCGCTACAGCCGCATCGTGAAACGCTTTGAACGCTTCGACGAATGTTGGCAGGAAGACTGCACAGTGGTTTATTGCAGCGGCACGCTCGAAGGCGTCTGGCTCGATGGCAAAGCCTTCAGCGGCATACGCTTCATTGACCGCTTCGAACTGACCAACGGTTTGATCCGCCGCCAAGACGTCTGGAACGATCTGGCAGAGGTCAAGTCGACTCTCTAGGCTGAGCGCCACACCCGCTTCAGTACAAAGCCGACTTGACATTTAGGCTTGCTGAGCCTGCCAGGCATCGAGTACCTGCGAGCCGGTGGCGGCCCAAACGCCCCGGTGATGCATGATGTGCGCCAGCGCCTCGTCCAGCGCCCGGATACGGTAGGGCTGGCCGATCACCCAGGGGTGCAGCGAGATGGCCATGACCCGGCCGTTGTCGACGCTGGATTCGCGGTAAAGCACGTCAAAGTGATCGATGAGCTGGTCCCGAAAATCATCCTCGGTGTGGTGGTTGTTGACCAAGATGGTGTAGTCGTCGATGTCAATCGGATGGGGCATGGCCACCAAGGGGCCGCCGGTGGTCCGCATGGCATAGGGCATGTCGTCATTGACCCAGTCGCAGACATAGTCCAGACCCGCCTGCGCCAGCAGATCCAAGGTCTGAAAAGACTCTGACTTGGCCGGCGAGAGCCAGCCGCGCACCGACTGGCCGCTGGCCTGTCGCAGTAATGCCAAGCTTTGATCCACCCAGCGTTTTTCTTCAGCTGGGTCAAGACCGCCATGGTGCAGGTGGTCCATGTCCAGGCCATTGGCAATGATCTCCCAGCCCAGGCTGTTGCACTGCCTAATCAGCGAGGGATAGCGCACTGCTACCGCTGCATTAACCGCCACCGTGGCCGGTATGCCGTGGCGACCCAGGGCCTGCATGATGCGAAAAATGCCGACCCTGTTACCGTAATCTCGCAAGGTGTAATGGCGCAGGTCCGGGTAAGCGGTCTGCATTGCGCCCGGCGGCTTGAAGGGCTGGCCAGCCATATTGAGTGGAAACCACTCCAGCGCCGGCACCACCCACAGCGCGATTCGTGCGCCGTCCGGCCAGGCCACCGGCTTGCGCCGGGGCAGCATGGACCAGTCATAGCGGTCATGGTCCATGCCATAGCGGCGCAGCGGGTAGGACAAATAATCGTCGGGTAAGGGCTTGCTGCTCATGGTGCCTCCCCCACGGCCTGACCCGCAGCCATGAAGGCAGCGTGGTAGTTTTCATTGAAATACTGCGCGATCTCGCGGCCGGTGGCCAGCCAGACTTTGTCATGGCTGGTGATGTAAGACAGCGCCTCCTCAAAGGCAGCCAGCCTGTAGGGCTGGCCGATCAGGTAGGGGTGCAAGGGGATACACATCACCGTGCCCGAGCGCTCGCCTTCTTCATAGAGCCTATCGAACTGACGCTTGAGGATGTCGCCATAGCGGCGCGGCGAGGCCAAGTTGACGTTGTAGACGATGGTGTCGTTCATCTCCAGCGAATACGGAATGCTGGTCAGTTTGCCTTGGCGGACCTTAACGGGCCCGGGCTGGTCGTCATGGAACAGGTCGCAGACATAGGTCAGGCCCATCTCGGCCACCAGGTCCATGGTGCGCTCGGTATAGGTCAGTGCCGGCGCCAGCCAGCCGTCGAGCTTTTGGCCGGTATGCTTTTTGATGGTATCAATCGAGTCCTGGATGACCTGCCGCTCCTGCTCCTCATTCATGCCCATGAGGTAGCGGGTGTTGTAGGTGCCGTGGGAGTAAAACTCCCAATCTTCCTTCGCGCAGGCTTCGATCACCTCCGGATGGTGCTCGCACATGGCCACATTGAGCGAGACACTGCCGCGCATTCTGCAGCGCTTCATCACGTCGAGCATGCGCCAGAAACCGGTACGGTTGCCGTAGTCGCGGTAGGAGTAGTTCAGCACGTCAGGCGCCGGCCGGGCCCAGGGCGCACGAGCCGGGTTACGCGGTGGGTTGAGCTCGTAGAACTCCACATTGGGCGCCACCCAGAAGGCCACCCGTGCGCCTCCCGGCCAGCGTATGACTGGGCGGTCGTCATAGGGCAGGTAGTCGTAAAAGCCCGGGTCACGCCGGGTCGCCGTCACACTCAAGACGCAGCTCCTCTGGCCGGCAGACGAGCCAGCTGCTCAAGAGTTTCATCGATGGACAGCACATCGGCGTACTTGAGCATCATGTCATAGAGGTTCGCAAAGTGCGGTGACTCGTGCTTGTCGGCCACGCACTGCTCGGGCACGATGGTGCGAAAGCTCCTTTGCAAGCTGTCGACCACGGTCGCACGCACACAGCCCGAGGTCGATCCGCCGGTGATGATGCAGGTATCGATGCCGTGAAAGGTGAAAATCGATCCGAGGTTGGTCTCAAAGAAGGCCGAAGCCATGCGCTTGTTAATAATGATGTCTCGCTTTCGGTCGATGTCCAGGCGGTCGTCAAAATCAGCCCGACGGCTGCCAACCTTGATGTTTTGCAGCGAATCGGGGGTGTTGGTGCGGGTGCCCCAGACGCCGCAGTCCTCGCCCGAATCCATATAGGCCACATAAGTCCAGACCACCGGAAAGCCCTTGGTTCTAAAAGCCTGGGCCAGTCGGTTGACATACTCGAGCTGTCGCGGATGGGTCTCATAGGCGGTGGCAAACTCACCCACGCAGGTGTAGGCTTTTTGCAGATCAATGTTAATCAGCGCCGGCATCTTGCCAAAGCCAAAAAGCTTGCGGGTAGGGTTGGCTTTGGCATGTTCGAAGAGCTGTCGGGCGCTTTTGTCGGAAAGTTCCATTTGAGGTGCTAGAGAGAATTAATCTGGCGATTAAGTTTACGTCTTCTCATGTTTCATTTGTACGTTGGGCCGCCTGCGTTGGAAGGTGCCAAAGGCTTGATGTCCTTTTTAGGCCAGCTCTGAGACTGCGCGGGGGCTACGCTCGCGCACAACAAGGGCTCAAAACATGAGCTCCCCGAACCGTTGTGCCCAGGGTAAAAATGGTCATGTAGTACACCAATAAGTCACAAGTTGCACGGGAAATCCATGATGTCAATTACGAGAAATTCGTATTCAATAACTCTGTTTCACTAATTTTTTGCTTTAACTCACTTAGGTGAACGCTGACCTTTTATCAACCCTTCAATAAATAAAGATACCAATGAAAAAAATCTTATGGATCAGTTCCGCAGCCTTGGCTTTGAGCCTACTCGGCGGTTGCGCTCAAGCGCCCATCCAACTCTCGCAAATGGGCTCGTTCCATGTCGGAGGGCGCGAAGTCGTCATCAGTGGCAAACCTATCAAAGAGGTGTATTTCGCCCAAGGGGGAGTTCCTGCCAAAGTCGACCCTAACGGTGTGTATCAGGTCGAGCAGATGTATGTTCAATATTTCATTCCCAAGGATCCCAAAGGCAGCTTGCCTTTGTTGCTCTGGCATGGTGGCGGACTCTCGGGCGTGACCTATGAAACCACACCGGATGGTCGAGAAGGCTGGCTGAATTATTTTGTGAAAAAAGGTTGGCCAACCTACAACTCGGACGCCATGGAGCGCGGCCGATCCGGCTGGGCCATGTACCCGGAAGTTTTTAAAACCGACCCGGTGTTTTTAACCAAAGAGAACCCTTTCGAACGGTTTCGCATTGGTCAGGGTGCAGGCTCTTACAACAAAGACGTCAGCAAAATGAAGCCCATGCCGGGAAGCTTGTTTCCGATTGACGGCTATGACAACTTCACCAAACAAATTGTTCCCCGCTGGACATCGACTGATGAACCGACCATTGCCGCTTACACCGAACTCGTCGACAAAGTGTGCCCATGCGTCGTGGTGGTGCATTCACAGTCCGGATTTTTTGGGATTCGTGTGGCTCAAGCGAGGCCTGACAAGGTCAAGGCTTTGGTGTTGGTAGAGCCCGCAGCGGTGGGCGCCGTGACCGATGCCCCCAAGATGAAGAATGTTCCGGTCTTGGCTATTTACGGCGATTACATTGCACAAGATTCGCGTTGGCCGACCATTAGGGGCAATGGGATTAAATACTACGAGGCCCTGCGCGCTGCTGGCGGCAGTGCAGATGTAGTGGACCTACCCAATATCGGTATCCGCGGTAACTCACACATGATCATGATGGACCGAAACAGCGATCAGGTGGCGGGTTTGATCCAGGATTGGTTGGTCAAACGCGGGCTTTACAAATAAGTCAG
>RFQA01000201.1 GCA_009925925.1 Betaproteobacteria bacterium | reverse complement strand
CCTGAGCGACTTGGGCAGCATCCAATGCGTCGGCAGCCACCACGGTCAAACCGGGTTGGGCCGGCAGCTTGGCCGGATTACGGGCCAGCACGGTCACTTGGTGGCCGCGGCTTAACAACTCGGCCAACAAAGGGGTGCCGACGAAACCGGTGGCGCCAATCAATGCAATCTTCATAAAAACTCCTGTTTCAAGGTGGTTAAACAATGGCGTGAGTTTGATTGCTTCACGAAAACCTGAATAGACGGTAAATTTCGCTTTTACCGTGAAGTAAAACTTAACAATCCAAGATGGACCAACTCAAACGCATGGCCGTGTTCGCCGAAGTGGTCGCTGCCGGCAGCCTTAGTGGCGCAGCCCGCCAGCTGGGCATGACGCCCTCGGCCGTCAGCCAGCACCTTCGCCAGCTGGAAGACGCACTGGGCCTGGCGCTGCTCCACCGGTCCACCCGCAAGCTGACGCTGACAGAGGCTGGTGCCCGCTATGTAGAGGGCTGCACCGCCATGGTGGCCGCGGCCCGCGCAGCCGACCAGGCGCTGGTGCTGCACCGGGACGAACCCGAGGGTGAGCTGCGCATAACCGCACCCATCGGCATGGGCGCCTTGCTGGCGCAGGCCTTGTTACCACTGAAGGACCATGCCAAGTTGCAACTCAGCCTGTTGCTGGACGACGCAGTGCTGGACCTGATTGAGGAGAGGGTGGACATTGCACTGCGCACCGGCAGCCTGCCGGACTCCAGCATGGTCTCGCGCCGGCTGGGCGTGATGGAAGCCCAGATGTGCGCCTCCCCCGCCTACCTGGCCCAACACGGCTGGCCCCAACACCCGCGCGACCTCGCACACCATGCCTGGCTGGGCGGCCGTCCGTCAGGCAATGGCGAAGAAACCTTGGTGCTGCATGGCCCACAAGGTGAGACGGAGCGCGTGCAGGTAACGGGACGCGTACGCGCCTCGCAAGTCACCGTGCTGCACTCCCTGTGCGTGGCGGGCTGGGGCATCAGCGTCACGGTGACCGAGGACGACCGCCGTGCCATGGCCGACGGCCGCCTGGTACAGGTACTGCCCGACTGGAAACTGCCCGAATTCGTGATCTATGCCGTCACCCCGCGGCGGGGCGAGCAGCCTGCCAAAGTACGGCATGCGCTCACCCTGCTGGCGGATTATTTCGGCAAGCTCACGGGCTGAGGGCCCAGCAACTGCCGCAACACAAAGGGCAGAATGCCGCCGGCGCGGTAGTAGTCCACCTCCACCGGGGTGTCTATGCGCAGCAGCAGGGTGTGGCGGGTCTGGGTGCCGTCTGCCCGGGTCACCAGCAGCTGCGCCTCGCTTTGGGGTGTGAGGTCGGCATCCGGAACGATGCTGATGGTTTCAACACCGGTCAGCCCCAGGCTCTTCCAGCTCTCGCCGGCCTTGAACTGCAGCGGCAACACGCCCATGCCCACGAGGTTGGAGCGGTGAATGCGCTCAAAGCTTTGGGCCACCACCGCCTTGATGCCCAGTAACTGCGTGCCCTTGGCCGCCCAGTCCCGGCTGGAGCCGGTGCCGTATTCCTCGCCCGCGAACACCACGGTGGGAATGCCAGCCGCCTGGTAGCGGGTGGCAGCATCGAAAATGGAGAGCTTTTCTACGCTGCCGTCAGCGCCCTGGTACACGGTGACACCGCCCTCTTCTCTCGAACCATCTTCTTTGGGCGGCACCATCAGGTTCTTGATGCGCACATTGGCAAAGGTGCCACGCACCATCACCTCGTGGTTGCCGCGGCGAGCCCCGTAGGAGTTGAAGTCTGCTTTCTGCACCCCATTCGCCAACAACCACTGCCCGGCGGGCGAGCTCTCTTTGATGTTGCCCGCAGGCGAGATATGGTCGGTGGTGATCGAATCGCCGAACAGCGCCATGATGCGGGCGCCCTGTACCGCCTCTGCCGACACTTTGGAACCTTTTGAGCCCTTGACCCTCGTGGAATCAGCGCGAGCAGCTCTTATTTCTATAGCAAACGTATCAAAGAACGGCGGCTTGGCGATGTAGGTGCTGGCCGGCCAGGTGTAGGTCTGGCCGCTCACGCCCTTGATTTTTCCCCACAACTTGCCCGGCTCTGACTTCACCTTGGCGTAGTTGGCGCGGAAGGCTTTGCCGTTCATCGCAAATTTGAGCAGCTTGTAGATTTCGTCGCTGCTGGGCCAGATGTCGCCGAGGTACACATCTTTGCCACCTTTGCCCTGCCCCACCGGCTGGGTCATCAGGTCTCGCGTCACGTTGCCGGCAATCGCATAAGCCACCACCAGCGGCGGGCTGGCCAGGAAGTTGGCCTTGAGGTTGGGGTGAATGCGCGCCTCGAAGTTGCGGTTGCCCGACAACACTGCAGCGCAGACCAGGTCGTTCTCAGTGATGACTGCGTTTAGCTCCGGCGCCAAATCGCCCGCGTTGCCGATGCAGGTGGTGCAGCCATAACCCGCCAGCGAAAAGCCCAGCTTCTCCAAGTAAGGCAAGAGACCGGTGTCCGTCAGGTATTCGGTCACGATGCGCGAGCCGGGGGCCAGGCTGGTCTTGATGTGCGGCGCCACCGTCAGCCCTGCCTTGACCGCCTTTTTGGCGAGCAGGCCAGCGGCCAGCAAGACGCTGGGGTTGCTGGTGTTGGTGCAGCTGGTGATGGCGGCAATCAGCACATCACCGTTTTGCACCAGCAGCGGCGTGGGCTCCGCCTTGCCATTTTTGGAGGACTTCTCCGCTGTGGCCGTTGCAGGCACAGGTGCGGGGTACAGGGTGTGCAGCGTGGCGGCGTCTTTGTTGAAGCCATTGGCCGTTCCCGGCAGGCTGAACAGCTCGGTGAATTTGTCAGCCACATGGCCCAGCTCAATGCGGTCTTGCGGACGCTTGGGGCCAGCCAGGCTGGGCGTCACATCGCGCAGGTCGAGCTTAACGACGCGGGTGTAGGCAATGTCTTTCATTTCCGCAGATGCACTCTTGCCGCCCGGCACGCCGAACAGGCCTTGGGCGCGGAAGTAGGCCTCAAACGCCTCGATCTCGGCCTTGGTGCGGCCGGTGCCCTTGAAGTAATCCAGGGTGCGCGCATCCACTGGAAAGAAACCCATGGTGGCACCGTACTCGGGCGCCATGTTGGCGATGGTGGCGCGGTCCGGCAGGGCCAGGTTTTCGGTGCCTTCGCCAAAAAACTCCACAAAACTGCCCACCACTTTTTCGTGGCGCAGCATTTCGGTCACTCGCAGCACCAGGTCAGTGGCTGTCACGCCCTCGCACAGGGCGCCGGTGAGCTCAAAGCCCACCACGTCCGGCGTCAAAAAGTACACGGGCTGGCCGAGCATGGCGGCTTCCGCTTCGATGCCGCCCACGCCCCAGCCCACTACACCGATGCCGTTGATCATGGTGGTGTGGCTGTCGGTGCCCACCAGGGTGTCGGGGTAGTAGATGGCGGCTTGCTTGCTACCGTCGGCCGCGCGGGGCTGCTTGGCCTTGTGCACACCGCGTGCCAGAAACTCCAGGTTCACCTGGTGCACGATGCCAAAGCCCGGAGGCACCACGCCAAAAGTGTCGAAGGCCTGCATGCCCCACTTCATGAATTCGTAGCGCTCGCGGTTGCGCTGGAATTCCAGCTTCATGTTCAGGTCCAGCGAGTTTTTGTGGCCGTAGTCGTCCACCATGATGGAGTGGTCCACCACCAGGTCCACCGGCACCAGCGGCTCAATGCGCGCCGGGTCTGCGCCCAGCGCGGCGGCCGTGCTGCGCATGGCGGCCAGGTCGGCCAACAGGGGCACACCCGTAAAGTCCTGCAGCACCACGCGGCTCACCACAAACGGAATCTCGGCAGTGCGCTCGGCTTGAGGCTGCCAGTTGGCCAGCTGGGCTACGTGCGAAGGCGTGAGCTTGCGGCCATCGCAGTTGCGCAGCACGCTTTCCAGCACGATGCGCAAGGACAGTGGCAGGCGGCGTATGTTGGGGAACTGCCGCGCCAGATGCGGCAGGGAATAGCGTTGCCCGGCTTTGCCGGAGGCAGTTTCAAAAGGCCGGAGGGTGGATGCGAATGCGTGTGGCACTAGGGGCTCCCCATGGACATGAAAGAAACATTCTGTCAGCAGCGCAATGACTGTTCTGTGACCAGTGGCTTTGCCGGCCTGTGGGCCGGCGCAGCCTTGTCACGTGTGTACTGGACGCCTCGCACCATACAGGCCATAAAGCGCAATCGCAACCAAAAGCACCAGAATCATGAGCGAGACAAGCCACCCTGTGCACACCCACCACCGTATCTGCCCCCTGTGCGAGGCCTGCTGCGGGCTGGAAATCAAGGTCCAGGACCACAAGGTCATCAGCATCCGCGGCCACGAGGCCGATGTGCTGAGCCGCGGTTACATCTGCCCCAAAGCGATTGCCCTGAAAGACCTGCATGAAGACCCGGACCGCCTGCGCACCCCGCTGATCAAGCGCAATGGCCAACACGAACCCGCCACTTGGGACGAGGCCTTTGCCGAGATTGAGAAGCGCCTCCCCCCACTGATGGCCGCGCATGGCAAGCACGCGGTGGCTATGGCCGTGGGCAACCCCTCGGCTCACAAAATTGGTTTGCTCACCTACTTCGGCAAACTGGCGCGCGCCATCGGCAGCCGCAATGTGTTTTCCGCCTCCACCCTGGACCAGATGCCCAAGCAACTGGCCAGCGGCCTGATGTTTGGCCATTGGCTCTCCACCGCTCTGCCGGACATCAGTCGCACCGATTTGCTGGTGGTGATTGGCGCCAACCCGCTGGCCAGCAACGGCAGCATGTGGACGGTGCCCGACTTCAAGGGCAAGGCCAAAGCGCTGCAAGCGCGGGGCGGCCAGCTCATCGTGATCGACCCGCGCCGCACTGAAACGGCGGCTGTTGCAGACGCGCACCACTTCATCCGCCCGGGGGCCGACGTGTTTTTGCTGGCGGCCATGGTGCAGGTGTTGTTTGCAGAAAACCTGGTGAACCTGGGACGCGTGGCGCCGTGGGTGCAAGGCGCTGAGGAAGTGCGCGCAGCGGTAGCCGGCTTCACGCCTGAAGCTGCAGCCGCCCGTTGCGGCATGCCAGCCGATACCATCCGCAACCTTGCTCGCCAGATTGCCAGCACCCCCAAAGCGGCGGTGTATGCGCGCATAGGCACTTGCACCCAGCAGTACGGCACGCTGGCGAGCTGGCTGGTGGATGTGCTCAACACCCTGACCGGCCACCTGGACATCGAGGGCGGCATGCTGTTTGCCAAGTCTGCCGCTTTTGCCAGCAACACCGTTGGCAAACCCGGCATGGGAAAAGGTGTGAGCACAGGCCGCCACCATGCCCGTGTGAGCGGCGCGCCCGAGGTGTATGGCGAACTGCCCATCACCTGCATGGCCGAAGAGATCGAAACACCGGGCGAGGGCCAGGTACGTGCGTTGATCACCGTGGCCACCAACCCAGTGCTCTCCAGCCCTGACGGCCCGCGCCTTGCCAAAGCGCTGGACTCGCTGGACTTCATGGTCAGCCTGGACATCTACCTGAACGAAACCACCCGCCATGCGAATGTGATCCTGCCCGGCCTCTCGCCGCTCGAAGACTTGCACTACGACGTGGCCTTCCCCCAGCTCTCGTGGCGCAACCACGCGCGCTACAGCGCACCCGTGTTGCCCCGCCCCGATGGCCAGCCCGAAGAGTGGCAAACCCTGCTCAAGCTCACCGCCATCGTGCAAGGCCAGGGCGCCCAGCAGGACGCCAACCTGCTCGACGACCAGCAATTTGCCGATGACGCCAACCGCCTGTTCGGCCCCCATGCCGCTGCCGTCATCGCAGCAACCGGCAGCTTGCGCGGCCCCCAGCGCGGGCTGGACGTGGCACTGCGCAGCGGCCCCTACGGCGACCAGTTCGGCCTGAAGCCTGAAGGTTTGAATTTGAAAAAGGTCATGGCCGCCAGCGACAGCGGTGGCATTGACCTGGGCGAGCTGCAACCCCGCATTCCCGAAATGCTGCGCACGCCCAGCGGCAAAGTGGAGCTCGCGCCTCCGCTTTTGCTACAAGATTTGGAGCGCGCTGCGCAGGATCTGCGGGCGCCAGCACCCGATTTGGTCATTATTGGCAGGCGCGATGTGCGCACCAACAATAGCTGGATGCACAACCTGCCCACGCTGGCCAAAGGCCCCTTCCGCTGC
>RFQA01000021.1 GCA_009925925.1 Betaproteobacteria bacterium | reverse complement strand
GCAACGGCCTGAGGAGCTGCTTTGGCTGGAGCTTTTGCAGCTGGCTTTGCCGCTACTTTCTGGGCTGGCTTGGCAACTGCTTTGACGATGTCTTTCTTGGCAGGTTTGCTGGTAGCGACTTTGGCTTCAGGCTTTGCTGCAGTTTTTGCAGGTACAGCACTTTGCTCAGCAGCAACGGTGGGGGTGGTGGTTGAGTTTTGTTCGGTAGTTGTCATGCAGGGCACTCCTTTGTTAAACGGTATATACAGTTTATACCGTTTCATGTTTTGTGTGAATGAAAACACCAGGAATTCAGCATGAATCGGGGATGGGTGAAGAGGTTTTGTCACTTCACTGTCATCCATCGGCGGGAAAATCGCGGCCCCTAAGTCGTTTTGGAAGCTCGCCATGCTGTCAACCCAGTTGCGTTTGGTCAAGGGCAACACGCCTACCAACAGCGGGCCAAGACCCCTGGAGGCAATACTGCAACGCAATGCGTTGTATCCCGTTTTTCAACCCATCATTAAATTGGATGATGGAGCTGTTTATGCACATGAGGCCCTGATACGTGGGCCTCAAGGCAGTGCACTGCACACTCCGGACAAGTTGTTGATTGCCGCGGTCCAGGAAGGTCTTTCTTATGAGCTGGAGACCGCCTGTGTTGCTGCAACGCTGAGCAGCTGGGGGCGCCTCAAAACCGCGGGACGCTTGTTTGTGAATATCAGTGCCGAGGCGCTGATCAAGGCCTTTGATTCGCGTGGGCGCGAAGGCTTGTTGCATTGGATCCATGATTTCCATGTAATCCCCCGCATGCTGGTGCTGGAGATTACCGAGCACGAGCGTGTAGAGAATATGGATCGACTGGCCGAGGTGGTGAATGAGGTCCGATCTGCGGGTTTGTCGCTCGCATTGGATGATTTCGGTGATGGCCGTTCCAGCTTGCGACTGTGGTCCCAGATCAAGCCGGAGGTGGTAAAGATTGACAAGTACTTCACCCGCAACCTCAGCGCCCACGGTGACAAGCTCAAAACCATCCAGGCGCTGCAGCAAATTGCCAACATCTTTGGCACCGCACTGGTAGCGGAGGGCATTGAAACTGCCGAAGACTTGCGGGTGCTGCGAGACGTGGGCATTGAGTATGGCCAGGGTTACTTTCTCGGGCGACCTGAGGGCAGCCCGCTGCAGACCTTGCCGGAGGAGCCGCGGCGTGTATTGGCCGAGCGCCAGGTGGTCGTATTGCCAGAATTGGGCCGCATTTCGCAGGGCGGGCATTTGCGCAGCCTATCCTTGATCAAAGCGCCCACCGTGACGCCCGACACCAACAACGACACGTTGGCTCGCATCTTCCTGGAAAACCCAGTTTTGCATGCGGTAGCAGTGCTGCAAGGCGAACGTCCGGTAGGCATCATCAACCGGGCGCAGTTCATGAACGAATACACCAAGCTGTATTACCGCGAGGTGTGGGGCCGCAAACCCTGTGTGGTGCACGCCAACCCCGAGCCCCGCCTGATTGAGCGGGAACATAGCGTGGATGAGCTGGTGGGCATTCTGACCTCCCAAGATCAGCGTTACCTGAGTGATGGATTTATTGCGACCGAGAACGGCCGTTATGTGGGCCTGGGCACCGGAGACCAGCTGGTGCGCTCGGTAACAGAGACGCGCATTGAAGCTGCCCGGCACGCCAACCCGCTTACTTTTTTGCCGGGCAATATTCCCATTACCCAGCATATCGAACGCCTTCTCAAGAAGCAGGCGTGCTTTGTGGCTTGTTATGCGGACTTGAATCACTTCAAACCCTACAACGACTATTACGGTTATTGGCGGGGGGATGAAATGATCCGTCTGCTTGCCCGCATCGCCATGGAGCAATGTGATTCCCAGCGGGATTTCCTGGGGCACGTGGGGGGCGATGACTTTATTTTGTTGTTCCAGAGTACCGATTGGCGTGAGCGCTGTGAACGCCTGGTCGCCGAGTTTGCCGAGCGCGCCCGCGCCCTGTTTGACGACAACGCGCGGGCGGCGGGGGGCATAGAGGCCGAGGACCGGCACGGGGTGCGCCGGTTTTTCCCGTGCACCACCTTGTCCATAGGCGCTGTGGTCGTGGACGGTCAGCACTTCACCCGTGCGGAAGACGTGGCCAACCTGGCCGCCATGGCCAAGCATGAGGCCAAACTGTCCACTACCGGGTTACACGAAACAGTGCTGGCTTAGACACCGCTGATGTGCAGAGTCCATGGCGTTTTTTGCCATGCGAGCTCTTCTTCCCGCAGCAGATGGGCACTTTGCGGGTAGGCGTTTGCCCAAGCCGTGCGGCAATTCAAATGCACCTCGTGGCTGCCTGCAGGTCCGGCTGCCAGGGTCATGCCCTTGAGGTCCGGGTCACGTCGTGCGTGGCAAAGAATCACCGCCAAACGCAGGCAAATCAATTGCAGCACCAAATCATCCTGGGTGAGCACCGGCTCCAGTTTGCGCAGCTTGCCGCGGTGCCCCAGCACCAGAAGGCTCAGGCGGTGCATCTCAGACAGCGAGAAGCCGGCAGCATCTGCGTTATCCAGAATGTAGGCCCCATGCTTGTGATAGTCGCTGTGCGAGATATGGCTGCCGATTTCGTGCAGCTCTGCAGCCCAAGCCAACTTGCGCAACAGGCGCTCCGGCTCAGGGGTTTCATAGGTGCCCAGCAATTGTTGGAGCAATTGCGTTGCGACCTTGGCCACGCGTGCGCTGTGGGTAGTGTCTACATTGAACTTGGATGCCAACCGTTGCACGCTTTTGGCACGCAGATCGCCATAGTCGCGCGCTCCACCGGTCAAGTCGCAAATCAGGCCGTGGCGCAATCCACCGGTGGCCTGCTGCATTTCTGAAATTCCCAACAGGCTGAAAATCGCCCGCATCACGCTCAAGCCACCGCCGATGATGGCGCGGCGGTCTTCACGCATACCAGCGATACGCAGGCGGTCTGCACTTTGCGCGCTTACCAGCCGCTCCAACAGCCAGTCCAGCCCTTCTTGCGTAAGCACACCTTCTGGCCAGCCGGCAGCCACCAGCACATCGCCAATCGCCCCCACGGTGCCTGCGGAGCCATAGGCCGTGTCCCAGAGGTCCGGGTGGTAGGCGTCGAATGCTTCATCCAATACCGCCTTGGCGGCCACTTCCGCAATCTCGAATGCTTTGCGGGTAAAGGCGCCGTCCGGGAAGTAGCGTTTGGACCACGCAATGCTGCCCACCCGGTAGGACTCCATGGTGCCGGGTACCAGGCCTTGACCCAGAATGAGTTCGGTGGAGCGGCCCCCTACATCAATGACCAGCCTGCGTTCATCGCTAGCGGGCAGCATGTGTGCCACGCCCTGGTAAATCAGCCGGGCTTCTTCCCGGCCGGAGATCACGTCAATGGGAAAGCCCAATACGGCGTTGGCTTTTTCCAGAAATACGTCGCGGTTGCGGGCTTCGCGCAGGGTTTGGGTGGCGACAGCCTTGACTTCGTGCGGCTTGAAGCCGGCCAAACGCTCTCCGAAACGCGCCAGACATTCCCAGCCGGCCTGCATGGCGGCGGGGGTGAGGTTGCGCTCTTCGTCGAGCCCGCCGCCTTGGCGCACGGTTTCTTTCAGGTATTCGGTGCGTTGGAATTCGCCGTGGTCCACCCGTCCGATTTCGAGCCTGAAGCTGTTGGAGCCCAAGTCCACTGCAGCCAGGCGGTTTCCGTTGTTCATGAATAAGTCAGGTGAAAAGATTAATCGGCGTGGTGTGCATGGTACCCCTGCGCAAAGCAGGGCTAGAGATTCAGCCCACTATTTTGCCGTCTGCGCCCAACATGCTTTGGGTGACGAGCACACCGGTGCGTTTGCGGGTGTCCGGGTTCAGTCGCAAACCCGCGAGTTCCAGGGGCTGGCGTTTGGCAAAGGCCTGAAACACATTGGGGCGGTTCAGGCTGCCTTCTACCGTCTGGAGCATTTCAGCACAGTAGCGTGCCGACACAAAGCCTGCCAGGCTTTGGGCGGTGGGTGGCTCGTCATACAGGCGCCCGAGCACTTCGCGGTAGTTGCGCACGATGGGCAAGTTGCTGTTCACGGCCGGTACGCTCTGGGTGGCGATCACCGGGGTGAAGCGTGACACGCCCAATTGCTGCAAAGCGACCACGTTCACATCCGACATGGCGACGATGTAGCGCTGGGCGGCTTGCTTTTCGATACCTTGGGCGAACTGGGCCAGTTCCGGCGTGCCGCCCAGAAAAATCAGGATACGCGGGCTTTGGGCATTGAGGGTGGTGGCAAGGCTGTCCAGGCTGGTAGTGGGCGCGTAGGTGCGGACCTTGAGTTTGAGCTCGGTGGCGGCGCGCTCCACGTCGTCGCGGTAGGTAGCCAACTCTGAGGTGCTGCCATACACGGCGCCTACTTCCTGCACGCCCATGACAGAGAGCGACTTGATGGCATAGGCAATCTGCTCCTGCCGTGTGGCAAAAATGCTGAAGGTGTTGTCGGTGCCGTCCCCGGGGTTATGCAGCCAAGGCGCTACGTGGGGCAAATCGGGCAGTTCCCGTCGCAAAACAGCCGCCAACTGGGCCGCCACTTTGTCGCCCACGGTGCCCACGGCGGCCACGCATTCGTTCATGCCCTTGAGGGAGTCGGCCACGCCGCGCAGAGACTTGGCACTGCCATCCACTTCCAGCACCAGGTGACGCACCGCTCTGTTACGGATACCGCCGCGCGCATTCAGGTCCTGCCAGGCAGCGCGGGATCCGACCAGAAAGTCCCGGGAAACGTCGATTTGTGAGGCAGACACGTCCACGACTTGCACAACCACGGGGCCATTGGGGCCGGAAGCCGCCTTGCTGCCTTGGGCAAAAACGGCGGGCGCTGCGAGGGCAGAACTCCCCAGGGCAATTTGGGAGAGCAGGGAGCGGCGGGTCAGGCGGGACGACGTCAGGGACATATAGAAATAGGATCGCTATAAAAAGAATAGCTGCTGGCGCACGTTCTATGTGCGCCAGCAGCCCATTTGCTTGGTGTTCAGGTCTTACTTGGCAGGGGGCAGCAAGACGGTGTCGACCACGTGCACCACGCCGTTGGTGGCCAGGAGGTCAGCGTCGGTTACGGCAGCGTTCTCTACGGTGACAAATGTTCCGGCCTTGGAAACAGCCAGAACCGCGCCATTCAGGGATTTCACATTGCTGTTTTTGATGTCAGCTGCAGTCAGCTTGCCCGGCACCACGTGGAATGTGAGCACTGCCTTGAGCTTTTCAGGGTTGGCGGCCAGATCGTCCAGGGTCTTGGCAGGTACGGCCTTGAATGCGTCGTTGCTGGGCGCAAACACGGTGAATGGGCCGGCGCCTTTAAGAGCATCTGTGAGACCGGCTTTGACCACCAGGGAGTTCAGGGTGCTCAGGGAGGGAGTGCGGGCGATGGTGTCAGCCACACTGACGGGCTGGGACACAGTGGCGCAACCGCTCAAGCCGGCCAGGACAGTGGCTGCGACGATGAGTGTGCGGCGGGAGAGGGCGTAAACGGACATGGCAGGCTCCAAGGTTGAAAGAAAGCGAGCGTAAGAATCTTTTGCGTCATTTTTATGACAAAAATTTGAACTTTCGCTTTCGTGTTTGATTTTGATTTATCTTCCGAAGCTGCCCTTAGGGTCACGAACTTGTCATAAAAGGTTCTTAAAGTGCAAGTTGTCTGAATTCTTCCAACCCTTCTATCAAAGGCCATTCCATGACATTTACTTTGAAACAAATCGCTCTGGCTGCTGCAGCCGGCGCACTGCTGGCCGGCTCCGGCTTCGCTTCTGCCCAGGAAATTACCGGCGCTGGCGCTTCTTTTCCTGCTCCCATCTATTCCAAGTGGGCTTCTGACTACAACAAAGCCACCGGCGTGAAGGTGAACTACCAGTCCATCGGTTCCGGTGGTGGTATCAAGCAGATCGACTCCAAGACCGTGGATTTCGGCGCCTCTGACGCTCCCCTGACCGACGACGTCTTGAAGCAAAAGGGCCAAATGCAGTTCCCCACCGTGTTGGGTGGTGTGGTTCCTGTGATTAACGTAAAGGGCATCGAACCCGGCACGTTGAAACTGAACGGCCAGGTATTGGGCGATATCTACTTGGGCAAAGTGGCCAAGTGGAACGACCCAGCCATCAAGGCTTTGAACCCCAGCTTGAACCTGCCGGACGCTCCTATCGCTCAAGTGCGCCGTGCTGATGGTTCCGGTACCACCTTCATTTTCACCAACTACTTGAGCAAAGTGAACGCCGAGTGGAAGTCCAAAGTGGGTGAAGGTACAGCGGTGAACTGGCCTGTGGGTGCCGGCGGCAAGGGCAACGAAGGTGTGGCTGCATTCGTGGCACGCTTGCCCAATTCCATGGGTTACGTGGAGTACTCCTACGTCAAGCAGAACAAGCTGAACTACGCCATCATGCAAAACGCGGCTGGCAACTTCGTGAAGCCTGAAGATGACACCTTCAAGGCAGCTGCTGCCGGTGCTGACTGGACCAAGACTTTTTACCAGATCCTGACTAACCAGCCCGGCAAAGATGCATGGCCTATCAGCGGTGCTACTTTCATCTTGATGCACCTGAAACAAGACAAGCCAGCCAACGCCTCTGAGACCTTGAAGTTCTTCAACTGGGCTTACACCAACGGTGCAAAGGCTGCTGAAGAGCTGGACTACGTGCCTATGCCTCCGATAAAACGCGCCCGTTCAGGGCCTATGGCGGATCGGCTCTTTGGCTATGCTGCCAAGGCGTCCGCGCTAATTACCCTAGTGTTGCTAGTTGCAATTCTCGCCTCCCTGACTGTTAGTGCTTGGCCCGCCATTAGCAAATATGGTCTATCTTTCCTCACAAGTACCACTTGGGATCCTGTGCAGGAAGATTTTGGTGGTTTGGTGATGATTTATGGCACCTTGGCGACGTCATTGATCGCGCTGTTGATTGCGGTGCCCGTCAGCTTCGGTATTGCCTTGTTTTTGACTGAGTTGTCACCCGCGTGGCTCAAGCGTCCCCTGGGTACGGCCATCGAGTTGTTGGCCGCCGTTCCGTCTATCGTGTACGGTATGTGGGGCCTTTTGGTGTTCGGCCCGGTGTTGGCTACTTATGTGCAGCAACCCATCCAAGCCTTGACGGCTGGCGTGCCTTACATCGGTGCTTTCTTCTCCGGCCCACCCGTGGGTATTGGTATTTTGTCGGCTGGCATCATTCTGGCCATCATGATCATTCCCTTCATTGCGTCCGTGATGCGTGATGTGTTTGAAGTGACCCCGCCCATGCTCAAGGAATCTGCTTACGGCCTTGGCGCGACGACTTGGGAGGTGGTGACCAAGGTGGTGCTGCCTTACACGAAAGCTGGCGTCATTGGAGGCATCATGCTCGGCTTGGGGCGCGCCATTGGTGAAACCATGGCAGTGACCTTCGTGATTGGTAACTTCAACCAACTGGATTCGCTCAGCCTGTTCCAGGCCGCTAACAGCATTACCTCTGCATTGGCCAATGAATTCGCCGAAGCCGGCGAAGGCTTGCACCAAGCATCCTTGATGTACTTGGGTCTGGTGCTGTTCTTTATCACCTTTGTGATTCTCTCTTTGTCCAAGCTTCTGCTGGCGCAATTGCGCAAGTCGGAAGGAGCCAAGTCATGAGCGCAACTTTGTCTGAAATCCGCACAGCGCGTTTTGCTTATCGCAAGCGTGTCAACGTTGTCGCAACGGCTCTCGCCTTGGCTGCCATGGCGTTTGGCTTGTTCTGGTTGTTCTGGATCCTGTGGGAAACAGTTCGCCTGGGTCTCGGCGGCTTGTCCATCGCCACCCTGACGCAAATGACTCCTCCGCCCAATGAGGCCGGTGGTTTGGCTAACGCCATCTACGGTTCTTTGCTGATGGTGGTACTGGCTACTTGCGTAGGAACGCCAATTGGGGTGATGGCAGGTATCTACCTGGTCGAGTTCGACAGCAAAAGCTGGCTGGCGGCGACCGTACGTTTTGTGAATGACATCCTTTTGTCTGCCCCTTCTATCGTGGTCGGACTGTTTGTCTATGCGGTGGTGGTGTCTCGCTTCAAGTCGTTCTCCGGCTACGCAGGCATTCTGGCTTTGTCCTTGATCGTGATCCCGGTGGTGATCCGCACCACGGAAAACATGCTGCAGCTGGTTCCTGCAGGTTTGCGTGAGGCGGCTTACGCCTTGGGGGCACCCAAGTGGAAAGTGATTCTGAGCATCACCCTGAAGTCGGCCCGTGCCGGCGTGATTACCGGTGTGTTGCTGGCGGTAGCCCGCATCGCCGGCGAAACAGCGCCCTTGTTGTTCACGGCTCTGAGCAACCAGTTCTGGACCTCTTCCCTGAGCGAGCCCATGGCCAGCTTGCCTGTGACTATCTTCAAGTTCGCCATGAGCCCGTATGAAAACTGGCAACAGTTGGCTTGGGCTGGCGTGTTCCTGATCACCCTGGCTGTTTTGGGACTGAACATTCTGGCGCGGGTGTTGACCCGCTCCAAAGCCTGATGCGCGCAGCGCACTGACCATCAAAGGATCAATTTATGTCGATTACTTCAAGCGCCCCGATCAAGTCGAAACTATCCGTTAAGGACTTGAACTTTTACTACGGCAAGTTTCATGCCCTGAAGGGCATCAACATGGAGATCCCCGAGAAGCGCGTGACCGCCTTTATCGGCCCATCCGGTTGCGGCAAGTCCACTCTGTTGCGCATTTTCAACCGCATGTTTGAGCTCTACCCCGAGCAGCGCGCGGAAGGCCAGATCCTGTTGGACGGCCAGAACCTGCTGACCAGCAAGGAAGACGTGGCCTTGTTGCGTGCCAAGGTGGGTATGGTGTTCCAGAAGCCCACACCCTTCCCGATGTCCATTTACGACAACATTGCCTTTGGCGTGAAGTTGTTCGAGAACCTCAGCTCCACCGACATGGAAGAGCGTGTGGAATGGGCCTTGCGCAAATCTGCCCTGTGGACCGAAGTGAAAGACAAGTTGCACCAGAGCGGCTCCAGCCTCTCGGGTGGTCAACAGCAGCGTTTGTGCATTGCCCGCGGCATTGCCATCAAGCCAGAAGTCTTGTTGCTCGACGAACCTTGCTCTGCCTTGGATCCTATTTCTACTGCCAAGGTGGAAGAGCTGATTGTGGAATTGAAGAACGATTACACCGTGGTGATCGTGACCCACAACATGCAGCAAGCGGCCCGTTGCAGCGACTACACCGCTTACATGTACCTTGGCGATCTGGTCGAGTTCGGGCCTACAGAGCAAATGTTCTTCAAGCCGACCCGCAAGGAAACAGAAGACTACATTACAGGCCGCTTCGGCTAAGCAAGGAGAGGACCCCATGCCAGATAAACACTTATCAACCCAGTTCGACAGCGAACTGACCTCGGTTTCATCCCAAGTGATGGAACTGGGCGGACTGGTTGAATCCCAGATTCGCCAGGCGATCTACGCACTGTCGCAATTCAGCGTGGAAGTGGCTGACGAAGTCACTGCGCGCGAAGCCCGCGTGAACGCCATGGAACTGGAAATCGATCGCGATCTCTCCAGCATCATCGCCCGTCGCCAACCGACTGCCCGCGATCTGCGCTTGCTGATTGCAATTTCCAAGACTACCGCCAACCTTGAGCGGGTGGGAGATGAAGCGGAGAAGATTGCCCGTATGGTGCGCTCCATCATTCAAAGTGGTGCACCCCGTTCCTTGCCCTCTCTAGAGCTGCGCGTAGCCGCTGATTTGGCCTCCGGTTTGTTGAACAAGGCCCTGGATGCATTTGCCCGTCTGGACGTGAATGCTGCGGTATCCATCCTGAAGGAAGACGACTTGATCGATGCCGAGTTTGACGGCTTCGTGCGCAAGTTGGTGACCTACATGATGGAAGACCCGCGCATGATTTCCCCGAGCTTGGACTTGTTGTTCCTGGCGAAGGCGATCGAGCGTATCGGCGATCACGCCAAGAACATCGCCGAGTTCATCATCTACGTGGTCAAGGGTGAAGATGTGCGTCACTCGACCATGGAAAAAATCGAGTCTGTCATCAAATGAGAACCATGCCCGCCGTTCTGGTGGTCGAAGATGAATCGGCCATTGCTGAGTTGATTGCAGTGAATCTTAGGCATAACGGGTTCCGGCCTCGTTGGGCCATGGACAGTGACTCTGCGCAGCGCGAGATCGATGCGGGCGTGCCTGATTTGATCCTTCTGGATTGGATGTTGCCTGGGGAAAGCGGGCTGACGCTAGCCAAGCGCTGGCGCGCAGACTCGCGCACCAAAGACGTTCCCATCATCATGCTCACTGCGCGGAGGAATTGCTGGCTCGTGTGCGCGCTGTTTTAAGGCGCCGCACTCCGGAGAGCACTGGCGAAGCCTTGACCATCGCCGGACTGACTCTGGACCCTGCCACACACCGTGTGTCTTTTGAAGATACGGCCCTTAAATTGGGACCCACGGAATTCAAGCTGTTGCATTACTTGATGGGCCACGCAGAGCGGGTGCACAGCCGCGCGCAATTGCTGGACAACGTGTGGGGTGATCACGTCTACATCGAAGAGCGCACCGTGGATGTTCATGTCAAGCGCTTGCGTGAAGCGTTGGCCCATGCGGGCTCCATGGTGGAAACAGTGCGCGGCGCTGGCTACCGGTTAACTGCAAAACCTGCCGTTCCTGTCCAGACTCCTGTCCGGGCCAGCGCCTGAGCGTTTACAGTTCAGGGATGTTCTTTCGAGTTTTGTCGTTCCTGCTTTTGCAGGCGCTGGGTGCTGCGCTTGGCTATTTGCTTGCCGGCAGTTATTCCCCTGTGTGGGGTGCTGTAGTCGGTATTCTTGCAGGTAGTTTTCTGTGGTTGTTGATCGATGCGGTGCGTGGTGCGAAGCTCATGCGCTGGCTGCAGTCTGGCGAGTCCACGGAGCTGACCCTCGGGTATGGCTTCTGGAGTGAGGTGGCAGACCGCACGCGCCGTCAGATGCGTTCCCGAGAGCGTCGGGTGGCCGAAGGCGAAACCAAGCTCCAGGATTTTTTGGCTGCGCTGCAAGCATCTCCGAACGGTGTTGTTCTGCTGGATGCAAACGGTCGTATCGAATGGTTTAACCAGATGGCAGGGCAGCACTTCGGCTTTGACGCCCGTCGTGACATGCTTCAGCATTTCGGGAATCTAGTTCGCGATCCTGGTTTCGCTACCTATTACTCCGGTCAGGATTTCTCACAAGACCTGGTGATGCCGGGTCGCGAAAGCACAGGTTCGAAGCCTGTGCGTTTGTCTGTGCACCTGCATCCCTACGGGGAGGGGCGCAACCTCTTGCTGTCCCGTGACATTACGGCCTTGGAACAGGCGGAGGCCATGCGCAGGGATTTCGTGGCCAATGTGTCTCACGAAATCCGTACGCCCTTGACGGTGCTCGCCGGTTTTGTTGAAACCCTCCAGACGCTTTCCCTGAATGAGTCTGAACGGCAAGACTATCTGAACTTGATGTCCCAGCAAGCGACGCGCATGCAGAGCCTGGTCAACGATTTGTTGACGCTTTCCCGCTTGGAGGGGAGCCCTGCCCCTTCAGGCTCAGATCTCGTGGACATGGTGCAGTTGTTGCAGCAGTGTAAACAGGAAGCCCACAACCTGTCGTCGTTGGTCTGGGGTAAGGCTCAGGACATTCAATTTCTGGTGTCGGATGCCGTGGCGGTCACCGGTTCACCGTCTGAATTGCACAGTGCAGTATTCAATTTGATCGGCAATGCCATCCGTTACACACCGGCTGACAAAAGTATCCGGGTCCATTGGCATAAAACTGCCGAGGGCGAAGGCGAACTCTCTGTCCACGATACGGGGCCGGGAATCGCGCCTGAACACATACCTCGCTTGACCGAGCGGTTTTACCGGGTCGACAGAAGCCGCTCTAGGGATACGGGGGGGACGGGGCTGGGTCTTGCTATCGTCAAACACGTGGCTCAGCGCCATGGTGCTGAATTGCTGATTGAAAGCATTCCCGGACGGGGCTCTACCTTCACGCTGCGGTTCAAGGCGGCACGCGTACGCCCTCAGTAGGTTCTGGGTTCGCCAAGATCCCGGGGGTTTAGCGGCGCTTCATGATCCAGAACATTTCCGAGTTGGCCACAGGGTGCTGCACCAAAGTGTGCGGTGCCCACACTGATCGGTCGACGATGGATGAAATTTCGGAGTTGGCCCCCGGCTCAGTCAGTAGCCATTCGCATGCTGCGGCTTCACTGGCGGGGCGTAGATTGAGCTGACCGTACCACTGGAGCGCCGCAATTTGCGCGCTATCGAGGTTCAGCACTTGGGCACATTGGTCACGGGCAACAATTTGTGTTGCCTGCCGCACCATAGTGCGCGCGCTTTGCGCATAGTCCAGCAAGGGCATCCACAAAGTCATCAGCAGTAGCCAGCAAAGCGAAGCTCCGCTAGCGGGAAGCACCAGGCTTTTCCAGATCGCTGCGCGATGACGTCCCGCCCGCCAACGAACCAACCATCCCCAAGCCAAAGTGGCACCCAATGCAAACAAGAAGGGCAGTATCTGGAAGCTCGCCTCATAGCCCGGTGCCAAGCGCGCCACGTTCGCTGCCGGCTGCGGCGGGGTACCGGTTTGCATTGCAATCCAAACGACCCAGATGATCGCTCCACACCCTGTAAAGAACAGCAAGGTGAACCAGTCGATCAATGCCGCAACTTGTCTGCGTAGGGTAGGCAATGCAAAGGCAGCCATGGCAGAGAAAGCCGGTAGTGCCAATAACAAAGTCCGGTCCGGAGCTCCTGAGAGCAGCATGGTACCTACGCTGGTCACGATAAACCAGGATGGCAAGGAGAGGTGCCGGCTGATGTTCAGATTGAACAACTGCTTGCGCCAACGCCAGACACTGTAAAGCGCCAAGGGCCAGGCAGGCCATGTGAACCAGAGGAGTAATTGGATGTGTCCATTCCAATAGGCCCAAGTCAGGGCGGGCCACTCTACCTTCCAACTCCAAAGTCCCAGCTTCCAAGCAAAGACGGCAGTGATGACGGAGACCGTCGCGAGGCCTATGGCCTCTAGGGTGATGAAACTTTTGTCTGCGTCATTTCCTGCCCCCGTGCGTTTGTCCATGGCGTGAATGCAAGCGCCGCCTAGCCCGAACAATAGCGATAGGGCAGGTGCCCCGCTTAAAGCCAAGCCGGCTAGTCCCAAGACTGCACTGACGTAGGGTCCTGTGCGGTGGTAGGGAAGTGCACTAAGCGCATAAAAAAGGAGCGCGCTGAAGCCCAGTTGCGCGAGTGCAGGTGTGGTTTCATGTCCGAGCTGCGCCAGACCCAGGGATGCCAAAAATGCCAATAAGCCTCCATCTGCCATGGCACGCGCGTAGTCGGTAGGCTTGGCTTCTCCGCCGAATGCGAAAGCGACTGGTTGGGCTGCAGGAGTGCGCGCGAGGTAATAGCTGCCGTACCAAGTTCCGACGAAAGCCAGTGTCAACAAGAGCGCAAAAGGAACCCGAACCCAGAAATCTGCCGGCCATCCTGCTGGTATCCAATTCAAGACCAAGGCACCTATCCAGTAAGGGAGTAGTGCAGGGAAATCCGGCTTGATGCCGAGTAGCGTCGGGTGGATCCAGGATGCGTCCCCGCGTGCGAGCGCTGCCATGAATCCCAGAGCGCTCAAGTCGGCAGTCCGCCATGCATCACGACCAATGAAGCCCGCACCGATAAAGGCCAGGCACAGCAAAATCAGGGCAGGACGAGGGAGTCGGCGGACTGAGGCTTGCGCAACGATGGCGGGGTTCGGTGGGTTCACGCGGATGAAAGTTGGAAACGGGTTGAAATCAAAAAAAAAGCAGCCCGGGATTCCGTGCTGCTTTTGTACCAACCCAGGCCGGAGCCTGAACTGAGATTACTTCGCTGCGGTCTTGCCGAAACGGTTGCGGAATTTTTCCACGCGTCCGCCCATGTTGTCCACCGACTTTTGCGTGCCGGTGTAGAAGGGGTGGGATTCGCTGGTGGTATCCAACTTGAAGAGTGGCAGCTCGCGGCCGTCTTCCATCTTGATCATTTCCTTGGTGTTGGCGCAAGAACGTGTCACGAACTTGAAGCCGTTGGACATGTCCTGGAAGCAAACTTCGCGGTAGTTGGGGTGAATGCCTTCTTTCATACTCTTCTCCATCAGTTGCGCTAGCCGCGCCGGTCCTTGCGCAAACCCTGCGCAATATAAAAACTCGGCGTACTTGTCGCGAAAACTCTAAATTATAGCTTAGTCCGAATCAGCCGCCCCGACGCATCATGTCGAAGAACTCGCTGTTGTTCTTGGTGGCACGCATTTGCTTGAGCACCATTTCCATGGATTCGATTTCGTCCATGTTGTAGAGGAACTGTCGCAGGATGCGGGTCTTTTGCAGAATTTCCGGCTGCAACAGCAATTCTTCGCGGCGGGTACCACTGCGGTTCAGCTGGATAGAAGGGAATATCCGCTTTTCGTACAGGCGACGGTCCAAATGCACTTCGCTGTTGCCGGTGCCCTTGAACTCTTCAAAAATCACTTCGTCCATACGGCTGCCGGTGTCCACCAGTGCGGTCGCAATGATGGTGAGTGAGCCGCCTTCTTCGACGTTACGGGCCGCACCCAGGAATCGTTTGGGGCGCTGCAACGCATTCGCATCCACACCACCGGTCAACACTTTTCCGGAGGAGGGGACCACGTTGTTGTAAGCGCGCGCAAGGCGGGTGATGGAGTCCAGCAGGATGACCACGTCTTTTTTGAGTTCTACCAGGCGCTTCGCTCGCTCGATCACCATTTCGGCCACGTGCACGTGACGCGCTGCGGGTTCGTCGAAGGTGGAGGCAATCACCTCGCCTTTGACGGTGCGCTGCATTTCGGTCACTTCTTCGGGGCGCTCATCGACCAGCAGCACCATCATGTGGCTGTCGGGGTAGTTGGCAGAAATCGCATGGGCGATGTGCTGCATCATCACGGTCTTGCCACTCTTGGGCGGGGCGACCAGCAGGGCGCGCTGGCCTTTGCCGATAGGGGCAATGATGTCAATGACCCGGCCGGTGATGTTTTCGTCGGTCTTGAGGCCATCTTGCTCCAAGCGCATTTGCACCTTGGGGAACAAGGGGGTCAAGTTTTCAAACATGACCTTGTGCTTGTTGCCTTCAGGTGGTCCGCCGTTCACCTTGTCCAACTTGTTCAGCGCAAAGTAACGCTCACCGTCTTTCGGTGTGCGGACTTCACCTTCAATCATGTCCCCGGTGTGCAGGTTGAAGCGGCGCACCTGGCTGGGGCTGATGTAGATGTCGTCCGTGCTGGCGGTGTAGCTGGTATCGGGGCTACGCAGAAAGCCGAAGCCGTCCGGCAGGATTTCCAGCACGCCATCGGCAATGATCTGCTCGCCGGCACGGGCCCGCTTTTTGATGATCGCGAACATCAGCTCCTGCTTGCGCATGCGGCCGGTGTTTTCAATCTCAAGTTCTTCTGCTTGCTTGAGCACTTCGGACACGTGCAGTGCTTTGAGTTCGTTTAAATGCATGGAGTGGGTCCCGTCAGGGCGTTAACCGGAAATCGGCAAGGAAACCAAGGTTGGTTCGAAAAATTCAGGGGAGTGGGGGTTGAGGCAAGACCGTGTGCTTGGCCTCGGTGTCCTGAGCCTGATCTGGCTGACCGCCTTCAATCCGGCGGGTGAACACAAATATTATGACAGGAAATTGCGACCGTGCTGCAGTGTCACGGTCGCAGGGGCGAAAGGCGGATCAGGCCAGTTGCTGGTCGATGAAGGCCGTGAGTTGCGCTTTGCTCAGTGCGCCAACCTTGGTGGCCGCCAATTGCCCGTCCTTGAACAACATCAATGTGGGGATGCCACGGATGCCGAATTTGGCTGGAATGTCGCGGTTTTCGTCCACATTCATCTTGGCGATCTGCAACTTGCCCTCGTAGGTAGCAGACACTTCGTCCAGAATGGGCGCGATCATTTTGCAGGGGCCGCACCACTCCGCCCAGTAGTCCACCAGGATGGGTTGTGCAGACTGCAATACATCGGCTTCAAATGTGGCGTCGGTGACGTGTTTGATGAGTTCGCTGGCCATGGAGTTTCCTTTGGAAGAGTGCTAATGCAGCTAAAGTTGCGGCATTGTGACAGAAACCAAGCCCCCCCATGACGCCCCTCACGCTATCACCGGCATAGCCAAAAGCGATGCAGCCCGGGGGCTGCGGGCCTTTTCTTATGCGGCAAGTCATCCAGCCATGGCCTTGTGGTGCGCACCCGGCAGTGGGTTGATGGTTCGGCTTCAGCGCTGGATCGCAGAGACCGGCGCCCACCCCGGCCGCACGCTGGTGTTGCTGCCCTATGCCCAACTACTGCCCTTGGCACGCCGGGTGTGGTCGGATCTGCATCCACAGGGCTTTTCTCCCCGGTTTGAAACCACCTCGAATTGGCTGGCATCCATGTCCCCGCGCACCCTCCATGCTACCGACATCAGCCAGGACATGGCACTGGACACTCTGACAGCACAACAACTGCTGGCCCAGGCAGGCATGGGGGCAGAGTCTTCACTCGTTGGCCTGCTGGCAGAGGCGGCACAACAACTCGCACCTTGGGCTGCGGCTGCAGGTCCGCAGGGGCGCGGGGAATGGGCCTCGCAGGCGCGCGCTGCCGTGTCGGTGGGCATGGAAAGCCAAGCGCTTGCTTGGGAGGCCCAGGTTGCCCGGGTTGCTGTGGAGTGGGCGGCGGTGTCTTCCTATTCCACCGATGTGTTGTTTGATAAAGATGTGTTGGAAGCTTGGGATGCCGTCGCTTTGGTGCAAGGGCTGGCCTCCGACCCGGTTTCCGGCGCACTCGAGGCGCACTGGGGCAGCAAGGCGGAGTTATTCCGTCTGGACGACGCCGAACCCCATGCAGGCACCACGTTGAACCTGGCGTTGGATCATTGGCATTTTCATGCCTGTGCCGATGCCGAAGACGAAGCCCAGCGGGCGGCTGCGTGTGCCATTGCGCATGTGGCGGCTGATCGCTATCCCTTGGCCCTGGTATCGTCCGACCGTGCACTGACGCGGCGGGTGCGTGTCATGCTGGAGTCTGCAGGCATTGCCATGCGGGATGAGAACGGCTGGAAGCTCTCCACCAGTCGGCCCGGAGCGGCGCTGATGGCCTTGCTGCGAGCGGCAGTTTGGAATGCCAGCACGGATGCCGTGTTGAATGCATTCAAGCAGGCCCCGGCCTTTGCTGCTGAATTACAGGCGCTGGAACAAGCCCTGCGCAAAGAGCAAGTGCGCGACTGGCGCCATGTGTCCGGCTGCAAACCCGTCAAGGACTCAGAGAAATTGCGCGCCATGTGTGCCCGTATTGACCAGGTGCGTAGTGAGTTGAGTGGCAGCCGCCCCTTGCCCGCATGGCTGACACGCATGCAATCAGTATTACAGACCTGTGGCTGGTGGGAGTCCTTGCAGGCCGATGAGGCCGGAGCCATGGCCTTGGGTGCGCTGCGCTTGACCCCACCGGAGCCACAGGTTTGGGCGGATTACGTGGATGCAGCCTTGTGGGCCGGCGCTCGCATGGACTTGAGCGCCTTTTCGTCCTGGGTGAATCAGGTGCTCGAAGCCCACAGCTTTCAACCCGCTTATCCGGATGAGGAACAAGTCGTCATTCTGCCCATGAGCCAGATGCTGGCCCGGCCTTTTGCCGCCGTGGTGCTGGCCGGCTGCGACGAAGTGCGTTTGAATCCGTCCCCGGAGCCTGCAGGAATTTGGACTCCCGCGCAGCGTGCGGCATTGGGCATGCCCTCACGCGCTGAATTGGAGTCCCGTCTGCGCGCATCATGGCGCCAGGCCTTGCAGGCGCCAGCGGTCGAGGTACTGTGGCGCAGCAGTGACGACACCGGTGAACACATCGCGGCCAGTCCGCTGGTGCAGTGGTTGCGCCTGCAACCCGGTGTGGCAGAGGTGCTGGCGAGTGACCCACGCACATCTAGGCAGGTCATGCCCGCGCCTGTACTCCCGCCTCAGCCGCACGGTGACCGCATTCCGGTGCGCCAACTATCAGCCAGTGCCTACGAGGATTTGCGCACTTGTCCCTACCGTTTTTTTGCGCTACGGCAACTCGGTCTCAAGACGGTGGACGAGTTGGAGTCCGATGTGGACAAGCGGGACTTCGGGCTCTGGCTGCATGCGGTGCTGCAGGAATTTCACACCGCTTTGCAGACAGAGCCTTTGAGCGGGCTTGAGCCGCGCAGCGCCTTGTTGGAGGCTTGCGCAACCTCCGTGACCGCATCCATGGGTTTGCCCGATGGAGAGTTTTTGCCCTTCGCCGCAGCTTGGCCTAATGTGCGCGACGGCTACTTGCAGTGGCTGGAAAAGCACGAGGCCCAGGGCTGGACCTATGCTAGTGGCGAAACATCCCACACCCAGCCTGTGGGCAGCGTCACGCTCATGGGGCGCATTGATCGTACGGATACGGGCACCGATGGAGCGACCATGGTGCTGGACTACAAGACCGAGCCTTCGGCCAAAACCAAAGAGCGGGTCAAGAACCCGCTGGAAGACACCCAGATCGCCTTTTACGCGGCGCTGCTGCCCCACGACACCTTGCAGGCCGCCTACATCAACGTGGGCGAGCGGGACGGGACTATGCCCGTAGAGCAAAAAGACATTGTGTTGGCCCGTGACGCCTTGGTGGAAGGTATTGCCTCTGACATGACCCGCCTGGCGGCCGGAGAGCCCTTGCCGGCGCTGGGGGATGGCGTGGCCTGTGACTACTGCCAGGCGCGTGGCTTGTGCCGCAAAGATTTCTGGAGCCCGTCATGAGTGCCGTGCACGACACCGCCGCTTACGAGGTGAATGGCCGCCACGTTGCACGGGCTGACTTTTATGCCATCGCCTGCGACCCCCGCCGCAGTGTGGCGGTGGAGGCCTGTGCCGGCGCCGGCAAGACCTGGATGCTGGTGTCCCGCATGGTGCGCGCCTTGCTTGACGGCGCAGCGCCGCATGAGATTCTGGCCATCACCTTCACCAAAAAAGCTGCCGGTGAAATGCGCGAGCGCCTCTATGACTGGCTGCGCAGCTATGCCCGGGCCGATGACGCCACCTTGCGGCGCGAACTGCAGTTGCGCGGTGTGCAGGGCGATCCCGGTGCCGAGCAGCTGGCCAAGCTGCGCGGCTTGCATGAGGCTTTGCTGCTTGCCGGCCGGCCGGTGCAGGTGCGCACCTTCCACAGCTGGTTTGCGGCCCTGTTGCGCAGCGCGCCGCTGGGCATGCTGCACCAGCTCGGCCTGCCCACGCAGTACGAACTGCTGGAGAACGATGCCACGGCCATCGCCCAGGTCTGGCGCCGCTTTCACACTCGCATTGCCCAGGATGGGGCGGCCCGCGCTGACTATCTGGAGGCGGTAGGCGTCTACGGGCGCCACAGCACGCTCAAGGCGCTGGAAGCTGCCATCCACAAGCGCACCGAGTTTGCCTTGGCTGACGAACATGGCGTGGTCGACGCGTCGGTGTTGCATTTCACGCAGCAGTTCCCGGCCATGTCGGCGTGGTCTCAGCCCCAGGACCGTTTGTTCAGCGAGGTGGTGCAGCAGCTGCTCTGGGCCAGTGCCAAAGCGCTGGGCGCCAGCAGCTTGAAGACCTGCACAGAAGCAGGCTCGGAACTGGAGAAAGCGCTGACCGCACGCGATGCCACCGCCATTTTTAAAGCCCTTTTCACCGACAAAGGCACCCCCCGCAAACTGAGCGAAAAGGTGGTCGGCATTGAGACCGTGCGCGAAGCCCAGGCCCTGCTGGCCGAAACCAAGGCCGCCATGGACCAGCACCAGGCCTGGCAGCACCAGCAACGCATGGCCCGCCTGAGCCGGGGCTTGCTGCAAGACTACGCCGCCCTCAAACGCGAGCGGGGCTGGATCGACATGGGCGACCTGGAGCAGGCTGCCCTGCGGCTGCTCTCGGACGAAGAGATTTCAGGCTGGCTGCAGGAGCGCTTGGATGCGCGGGTCAAGCACTTGCTGATCGACGAGTTTCAGGACACCAACCCCTTGCAATGGCAGGCCCTGAGCACCTGGTTGCAGGGCTACGGTGGTGCGGGCAACCGCCCCGGCGTGTTCATCGTGGGTGACCCCAAGCAGAGCATTTACCGCTTCCGCCGTGCCGAGCCCCAAGTCTTCCGCGCGGCCAAAGCGTTTGTGGTGGAGGGCTTGCAAGGCGATGTGCTGAGTTGTGATCACACGCGTCGCAATGCGCAGGCCATCATCGGCCTAGTGAACAAGGCCATGCTGGGCGCGCAGGATGCCGGCGAGTTTGAAGACTACCGGCAGCACACTTCCGAGTCGGTGGACGCCGGCTCGGTGTGGAAGCTGCCACGCATCGAGCGCACCGCCAAACCCGAAGAAGATGGGTCTGAGGACCTGGTCTGGCGCGACAGCCTGACCACGCCCCGCCACGAGTCCGAAGACACCCTCAAAACCCTGGAGTGCCGGCAGGCCGCCCTGTGGTTGGCCGGGCAGCTCAGCGGGCGCGGCGGGCAATTGCGGCCCCAAGACATCATGGTGCTGGCCCGCAAGCGCGAGCGCTTGACGCTGATGCAGCAAGAGCTGGCGGCACTGCGCATTCCGGCCCAGCAGCCCGAGAAAAACGAGTTGGGCGAGATGCCCGAAGTGCAAGACCTCGTGGCCTTGCTCGATGTGCTGGTGTCGCCCGCGCACGACCTGTCACTGGCGCGTGCGCTCAAGTCTCCTTTGTTTGGTGCGAGCGATGAAGATCTGGTGGACTTGAGCCTCTTGCACCAGACAGCCCGCAGCCAGGCACGCGCGGCAGACCCCGACGCGCTCGTACCCGGCTGGATGGCGGTGTTGTGTGAGTTCGCCGCCGCCGACCCGGACGTGGAGGGCGGCTTGCCCCTGAGCCAGCGCATGCTGTCGGCAGCCCGGTCCCTCACCCGCTGGCAGGGCTGGGTACAGAGCTTGCCTGTGCACGATGCGCTGAGCGCCATCTATGACGACGGTGACGTGTTGGCCCGCTTCGCCGCCGCCAGCCCGGCGGTGCTGCGGGAGAGCGTCTTGGTCAATGTGCGCGCGTTGCTCAATGCCGCCTTGCAGGTGGACGGCGGGCGCTACAGCACCGCCTACACCCTGGTTCGCGCGCTGCGTGCCGGCGGCATTCCCGCGCCGGTGCGGGCCGATGTAGGCGCAGTGCGCCTGCTCACCATCCACGGCGCCAAGGGGCTGGAGGCGCCGCTGGTGATATTGCTGGACACCGATGCCGAAGGCACCCGGCCAGAATCCATGGGCGTGCTCGTGGATTGGCCGGGCGAGGCGGCCTACCCTCGCAAGTTTGTGTTTCTGGCCAGCGAGTCCCGCCCGCCGGCCTGCGTGGTCGATACTCTGGTGCTGGAGCAAACCGCCCGCGCGCGGGAGGAGCTCAATGCTTTATATGTGGCGCTCACCCGGACCCAGTCCACCCTGGTGCTCTCCAGCACCGCGCCCCACCGCGAGCGCGAGGGCAGCTGGTGGAAGCGCTTGCAGGAGCTTGCGGCAGACCTTGCGCCTTCCACGGCTCTCGAGGGGGTAGACAGTGCGGAGTCGACCGAATCGGACACTGCCGAGCCCTTCGCTTTGTGGGAGCTCCCCACTGAAGGTTTGAAGAGAAAAGTGCCTCTAGCGCCCATGGAATATGCGCGAGCAGCTCCTGAATTGATAGCGGTTGCTGAGCCGGAAAGTCTGGAGTCCCGTATCGGCCAAGCCATGCACCGCTTGCTGGAATGGCTGCCGCTGCGCGAGGGCCAGGTACCAGACGCAGATGCATGGACGCCTGAGCAGTGTGCGCAGGCTGCACGCACTTTTTCGCTCACAGAAGCGCAGATGCAGCAAGCCCAGCGCATGGCGCAGGGCATACTCGGTGGGGAAGGCGCGTGGGCGTGGCGGCGCAGCGCATTGGCGTGGCATGCCAACGAAGTCGCATTGACCCACGGTGGCAGAACGCTGCGCTTGGATCGCTTGGTGCAGCGCCGCGATACCTCGGCTTGGTGGGTGCTGGACTTCAAGTCCTCGGCCAACCCGCAAGAGCAGCCCGAACTGTGCGCCCAACTCCGTGAATACCGCGCCGCGCTGACCCTGATTTATCCGGGGGAAGCTGTGCACACCGCGTTCCTGACGCCGCAAGGCCGTTTGATTGAAATTTTGTGATGGATTCCTTTGACTGATCTGCCTACCTCTCCCCGTTCTGAATCCCAAGCCTTGCAGGTGGACGTTGCCATTGTGGGCGGCGGCCCTGCCGGGCTCATGGCCGCCCAAGTGCTGTGCGATGCCGGTGTGACCGTGCACCTGTTCGACGCCATGCCCTCAGTGGGTCGCAAGTTTTTGCTGGCCGGCAAGGGTGGCCTGAACCTCACCCACTCCGAAGGTGCCGATACCTTCGCCGGCCGCTACGGCGAACGGCGCAGCGCCATCGAGACCTTGCTAGCCGGGCTGGATTCCACCGCGCTGCGTGACTGGGCCCACGGCCTGGGCGTGGAAACTTTTGTGGGCAGTTCGGGCCGGGTGTTTCCCAAGGACATGAAGGCGGCCCCCTTGCTGCGCGCCTGGTTGCACCGCTTGCGCCACCCCGCAGCAGGTGGCGTGGTGCAGTTCCACATGCGCCATCGCTGGACAGGGTGGGTGCAGGGCGCATCCGCCTCGCAAGGCCACCAAGCGCTGGTGTTTGACACGCCTACCGGTCCGGTGGAGGTGCACGCCCGCGCCGTGGTGCTGGCGCTGGGGGGCGGCAGTTGGGCGCGTCTGGGCTCGAACGGCGCCTGGGTGCCATTGCTGGCAGCCTGTGGCGTGGCCGTGGCGCCGCTATTGCCGGCTAACTGCGGCTTCGATGTGCAGGGCGGGTGGACGCCGTTTTTTAGCGAGAAATTTGCAGGCCAGCCTTTCAAGTCGGTGGCGCTCAGCTTTACCCATTCGAAAGGCGTGGTGTTCTCGCGCAAGGGCGAGTTTGTGGCTACCCAAGGCGGTGTGGAAGGCAGCCTGATTTACGCAGCGTCGGCCCTGCTGCGGGACGACATCGTGCGCCATGGCAGCGCTACTTTCCATCTGGATTTGTTGCCGGACATTCCCGCCGAGAAAGTGCTGGCCGAAGTGCGCCACCCGCGTGGCAGCCGCAGCCTCTCCAGCCACCTCAAGAGCCGCTTGCACTTGGATGGCATCAAGAGCGCCATCCTGTACGAGTGCCTGGGCAAAGAGGCGGTCAACGATCCCGAAAAGCTGGCTGCTGCCATCAAGGCACTGCCCGTGACCTTGCAAGCGGCACGCCCGATTGATGAAGCCATCAGCAGTGCCGGGGGAGTGTTGTTTGAGGTGCTGACACCCCGTCTCATGCTGGAGCAAGTGCCCGGTGTGTTTTGCGCCGGCGAAATGCTGGACTGGGAAGCACCGACCGGCGGCTACCTGTTGCAGGCCTGCTTTGCCAGCGGCAAACAGGCGGGGCAGGGCGCGTTGGACTATCTGCGTTCTTGATCAAATCGCCTTCCAGCGCCCGTCGAATATGCGCAGGATGCTCCTGAATCGATAGCGATCCGACCTTTCAGGCTGGCAACGCACTGCTGGTCAAGCCGGCGAGTCGCGGCGCTGCGGCACGCACGCAGTTGCGTCCACCATGCTTGGCTTCATAGAGGGCCTTGTCCGCATCGCCTACAAACTGGGACGGTGTGAACTGCATGTCCGGTATGGCGCTGGCCACACCGATGCTGGCGGTGAAGCGCAAGGTGCGACCTTCAAACACCACTTCCAAGCCGGCAATATCTGCCCGGAATTCGTCCGCCATATCCAGGGCGTCGCCCAGATTGCTGTTGATCAACAGCACGGCAAATTCCTCGCCACCGTAGCGGGCCAGCAGGTCACCGGCGCGCTGCACTTTTTGCCGCATGTAGTCTGCCAAGGTCCTCAGGCAGGCGTCCCCTGCGGGGTGGCCGTAGGTGTCGTTGATGGCCTTGAAATGGTCAATATCCAGCAGCAACAAGGCCAGAGGTTGCTTGAGCCGGCTCGCGCGCTTGTGCTCGGTGACCAGTGACTGGTCGAAGAAAGCGCGGTTACCGACTTGGGTCAAGCTGTCGGTCATGGACAAACGCTGTAACTGATCATTGACCAGCCGGAGTTGATCCATGGCGGCATGGAGTTCGTTGGTGCGGGCTTGGACGCGATTTTCCAGCTCGCGGTTTGCATCTGCGGTCGCCTGCAGCATGGCTTGCTGCGAGGCACGTGCTTTTTTGGCGTGGGCGAGCGCTACGGCCTGGGCATTGATGCGCAAGCTGCGGTCGGTATTGATCCGGTCCGCCAGCGTGAAGGACAGAAGCACAACCAGGGACAAAATGCCGATTTGCGATGCGTTCTCCACCCAAAAATTTACAGGCAACCAGCCGAACTTGCTCGCGGTCAACACGCTGACTCCGACGAACACCGCAGTCCAGGAGAGGCAATAGAACCGTGCAAAGCGTGCACCCAACCACCAGCGCCAATACCCGATCGACAAGGCAGCGCAGGACACCAGCAGAATGAAGGCTGAGGTGGCCCGGATGATCCACACATAGGGCAGCACAAACGAGCCGAGCATCAGCCCGGCACTAACCAGCGCCATGCCCTGCATGACCCGATGGGCAGGCGGCGAAAACCGGTACAACTTGAGGAAGTTGTCAGCAAACAGGCTGGCAGACAGACAGGCCCAGGCGATGGAAAAAGGCACCGCTACGCTGTTCCAGCGTATGGCCTCCGGCCAGGCGAGCGCAAAGGCATAGCCATTCAAGGTGGCCCAGAACATCAGGTAACTTGCGACGAAGCTGATGTAGTAGATGTAGTTCACGTCCCGGGTGGAGAGGTACACAAACAGGTTGTAAACAATCATCACCAGCAGCATGCCGAACACGGCACCAGCCAGCAGGTTTTCTTTGGAGGCTGCCTCATAAAAGGCAGCAGGCTGCCAGAGTCGCAAAGGAGCTTCCACGGTGCCGGTGGAGGCGATCCGCAGTACGACTTGATTGCGCCCGGGTTCCAGATTCAGGGGCATGACAAAGTTCTGGTGCTGCATCACCCTTTGGACAAAGGGTTGCTCGTCGCCCAGCGAATAGCGGGTGATGATGCGACCATCCACGAAGTGGAACAAGCGCACGTCGTCCAGAAAAGGGCGGGGGAGTTCGATGAAACGCGTCACCGGCTTGCCGGTCTGGTTGTCGAGCGCGAAGCGGAACCAGTAAGCGTTGTTGGTAAAGCCGAAATTAGGGCTGGTGCGGGCTACCGGCATCCAAGGCTGGCCATCGGCCATGGCCTGGTTGACTTGCAGTTGACGTGTGTCGTCCTGCAGGTAAGCGATACGGGCTCCGATGTCGGTGTGCGCGACATTCTCGGCATTGATGGCGATAAGGGGGAAAGTGGCAGATGCGCCGCTGCTCTGGGCGCCTGCAGACCCACTCAGTACAAGACACAGGGCTAGCGCCCAACGCATGAAACCCAGAACCATAACGAGGTGGCGCACTGAGAGGGGGAAGAAAGTTAGTTGACGAGCCTGACCCCGGCACTGGCTCCACAGTTAGGGCTGCTTGGTTCCCCACCTGACCCGGTTGGCCGCTTCACCATGCGGGAAGGCCCGTCAACGCCTATTGTACCCCTGACTAGCCCGTAGAATCCCCGCATGTCCTATCTCGTGCTCGCCCGTAAGTACCGCCCCCGCAATTTCACTGAAATGGTGGGGCAGGACCACGTGGTGCAAGCCTTGACCAACGCACTCACGACCCAGCGCCTGCACCATGCCTATTTGTTCACTGGTACGCGCGGCGTAGGCAAAACCACTGTTTCGCGCATTCTGGCCAAGTCGCTGAACTGCCAGGGGGCGGACGGGCAGGGTGGAATTACCGCCACACCGTGTGGGGTATGCCAAGCCTGCACCGATATTGATAGCGGCCGCTTTGTGGACTACACCGAGCTGGATGCCGCCTCCAACCGGGGCGTGGATGAAGTGCAGGCCTTGCTCGAGCAGGCCGTTTACAAGCCGGTGCAGGGACGCTTCAAGGTCTTCATGATCGACGAGGTGCACATGCTCACCAACACCGCCTTCAACGCCATGTTGAAGACGCTGGAAGAGCCACCCGAGTACCTGAAATTTGTGCTCGCCACCACGGACCCGCAGAAGGTGCCGGTTACCGTGCTTTCGCGCTGTCTTCAGTTCAACCTGCGACCCATGGCGCCGGAAACCATCCGCGAACACCTGACCAAAGTGCTGGATGTGGAGCAGGTAAGCGCCGAAGCCCAAGCCCTACGTTTGTTGGCCCGCGCCGCCCGCGGCTCCATGCGCGATGCACTGAGCCTGACCGACCAGGCGATTGCTTTTGGCTCCGGCCAGTTGCAAGAGGCTACCGTGCGTCAGATGTTGGGCAGTGTGGATCGCTCGTATGTGTTTCGGCTGATTGAGGCCCTCGCCGCAGGCGATGGCAAAACGGTGGTCGATACCGCGGAGGCCTTGCGCCTCAATGGCTTGAGTGCAGCCTCCACGCTGGAAGAAATGTCCACCGTGCTGCAGCGCATGGCGGTGGCGCAAGCAGTAGGGCAGGGGGCATTGGATGAAGGCGACCCCGAAGCGGTGGATACCGCCCGCCTGGCGGCTGCCATGCCTGCTGATGAAACCCAGTTGCTGTACAGCATCTGCCTGCACGGCCGCGCAGACCTGGGCTTGGCGCCGGATGAATACGCGGCACTCACCATGGTGTTGCTACGCTTGTTGGCTTTCAAGCCTGCGGCTGAAAAAAAAACTCTAGCGATTCCTGAGCGACAGCGTGTCGCGGCACCTGTTGAGGGTTCCGCCGCTTCCTCGAGCCTGGTTGCGCAGGGTTCTACTGCATCAGGTACGCCCGCAACGCCCTCTTTCCCCGCGGAATCGGCATATTCCGCACCTGCAAAATCAGCCAATCAGCCTGTTGCGCCCGCGGGACCCAAATCGGTTCAACCCTGGGAAGACACCCCGGTGGCTCCACCTGCGAGCGCGCCTCCCGCCCCTTCAGTAGCCGCACCGAAAAACTTCCCGCCCGTGGTGCCACCAGGTCAAGTTTTGGCGGTGCGCGAAAGCGGTCCGGTGCATGCGCCTGAAGGTGCGGAGGAAGATGACGTCATGGTGGCGGATGACCCGGAAGACGATGCGTTTGAGGCGCCCTGGGTCGACGACATAGATGAAGACTACGAATCCAATGTGCCGCTGGCGCCCATTGCTTCTGCGCCGCCAGCTACCAAAATCGTAGCAATTCCGGTGCAGGAGTTGCAGGAAAGTGCCCTCGATGAACCCTTGTCGGCGACCGGCTTTGAGCCCACGGAGGAAGGTGACTTCTGGCACCAGACGGTTACGCAGCTGATTGAGACGGAAGCCATTACGGCCATGGTGCGCGTGCTGGCCTTGCAGTCTCAACTGATCGCGCGGGATACCGACCAGTGGCTGTTGCGTCTGGAGCGCGAATCCTTGAATCAACCAAGCACCCGCGAACGCTTGACCAATGCCTTACATGCTGCAGGGTATCCGGTGCAGCTTGCCATCGAAGTCGGGCGGGTGATCGACAGCCCGGCACGACGCAACGCCGCCGCTTCGGCAGAAAAACAGCATGCTGCGGAGCGGATAATTCTGGAAGCCCCTTTTGTTCAAGCCATGATGCGGGACTTCGGCGCGAAAATCGTGCCCGGATCCATCAAGCCCCTGTGACGGGCGATCACCTTTTTCTTTTCTCTCACCTCTCTTAAGGAAGACCATGTTCAACAAAGGACAACTCGCGGGCCTCATGAAGCAAGCCCAGGCCATGCAGGACAACATGAAGAAAGCCCAGGACGAGTTGGGCAACATCGAAGTCACCGGTGAGTCCGGTGCCGGTCTGGTCAAGGTCACCATGACCTGCAAGCACGATGTCAAGCGCGTAGCCATCGACCCCAGCCTGCTGGCCGATGACAAAGACATGCTCGAAGACCTGGTGGCAGCTGCCTTCAACGCTGCCGTGCGCAAAGCGGAAGAAACATCGGCTGAAAAAATGGGCAAGATCACTGCCGGCATGCCGGGCTTGCCCGGTGGCATGAAGTTCCCGTTCTGAACACGGCCCACAGCCATTTGCCATGTCTGACACCAACGCGCTCGACACGCTGATCCAGGCCCTGCGGGGCCTGCCGGGCGTGGGTGTCAAGTCGGCACAGCGCATGGCATTTCATTTGCTGCAGCACGACCGGCCCGCAGCGCAGTTTCTGTCCCGCGCGCTCCAGCAGGCGGCAGACACTGTGCACCACTGTGAGCGTTGCCACACTTTTACGCAGGATGCGGTGTGCTCCACCTGCCTAGATGAGCGGCGTGATCGCACCCAGCTCTGCGTGGTGGAAACACCGGCCGACCAGAGTGCCATGGAGCGCACCGGGGCCTACAAGGGCTTGTACTTTGTGCTGATGGGCAAACTCAGCCCCTTGGATGGGGTGGGTCCGAACGACCTTGGCTTCAAGAAGCTCTTTGACCGCGCGTGTGATGGTGTGGTGCAAG
>RFQA01000003.1 GCA_009925925.1 Betaproteobacteria bacterium | reverse complement strand
TTTTTCCAACTTTTCGGGCTTGCGGCCTATGAGTGCCACGGTGGCGCCCAAGGCCGCCAGCTCATGGGCTGTGCAGCGGCCAATGCCGGAGCCGCCTCCGGTAATCACCACCACTTTGCCGGCAAACAAGCCGGGCGCGAAGACAGAACCGTAATGCATTACACCTCCTGAATGAACATGGCGACGGCGTGTTCGCCGAGCGCTTCTACCGTAGCCCCTTTGGCGGGGTCGAACCATTGCACCGACCAGTTGAGCGCGCCCAGAATCAGCAGGCGGGCCACGCCCACCGGTGCCTTGAGCTGGCCGCTGCTCTGCAGGGCTTGCAGCACCGGCATCCACAGGGCCTCGTAGTCGGCAATCAGTTTGTGCAGCACCTTGCGCTGCGGGCGCTGCAAGGAGCGCCACTCGTACAGCATGACCGGCACAAAGTCGTTGCCGGGCCCGAGCAGAACCTCAAAGTGCGCATGGACGAGGCGGCGCAGTTTGTCGGCCGGGCTCAGTGCGGCGTAGGCCGCGTCACCCAGCACACGCTGCTGGTTGGCCAGCGCCGAATGCATGCCCGCTTCCATGACGGCAAACAAGAGCGCGTCTTTGCTTTTGAAGTGGTAGAACGGCGAGCCGCTTTGCATGCCGGCCGCGTTGGCAATGTCGCGGGTGGTGGTCGCGGCGAACCCTTGGCGGCGGAAGAGCTGGGCTGCGGCTTTGAGCAGCTCGTGGCGGCGGTTGCCGTCATCACGTTCGTCTTCGGTTTTGCGGGGACGGCCGCGCGGGCGTTTGGCCTCGGGTGGCGCGACATCTTCAGCAGGCGCAGCAGGCAGGGTCTCGGTAGGGGTCATGCGTCGACCATACCAGCCCCGTCTATTTTCAGCAAGCGCTTGCTTGGCAAAAATACTCAGGGAAAACGCGAGTGTCTTGGCGCTTTGTAGCTGAGGTGCGAAGGAAGCACCTTCCCTTCAAATTGCTATTATTTCAGGAGCTGCTCGCGCATATGGAACGAGCGCTAGCAGCCCAAAACACTTGAAAGTCAGACCTTGGTGAAGTCGGGCTTTCGCTTTTGACGAAAACGCAAGCCCGCACTTCGTGCGCATCCTTCGGATACAGCCTTCAGACCCTGCTGAAGTCTGGCTTGCGTTTTTCCATAAACGCCGTAAACGCCTCTTTGGCAGAAGGCTCACCCAGCATGCGGCCGAAGCTCACGGCTTCTTCGTCGATGCGGGCCAGCACATCGGCCGGTTGGCCTTTCTTGAGCAGGCGCTTGGTTTCGATCAGCGAAGCGATGGGCTTGGCGGCCAGCTTGCGGGCCTGGGCCTGGGCCACCGCATTGGCTTCGGTGGGCGGTACCACGCGGTTGGCCAAGCCCACTTCCAGCGCGGCTTCGGCCATGAAGGGCTCGCCCATGAGCAAGGCTTCGGCGGCGCGGTGGTAACCCATCATCTGGGGCACCAACAGACTAGACGCTGCCTCGGGGCACAAGCCGAGGTTCACGAAGGGCATGGAGAACGCTGCGTTGTCACCGGCGTAAACCAGGTCGCAATGGAACAGCATGGTGGTGCCTATGCCCACGGCCGGGCCGCACACCGCCGCAACGATGGGCTTGGGGAAGGCCGCCAGCGCACGCAGGAAGCGGAAGACCGGCGCATCCTGCGCCTTGGGTGGCGCGCCCAGAAAGTCGCCGATATCGTTGCCGGCGCTGAACACGGTGGCGTCGCCTTGGAACACCACCACGCGCACGGCCGCGTCGTCACGGGCGGCGTCCAATGCGTCTGCGCAGGCGGCGTACATGGCCTGAGTAAAGGAGTTCTTTTTTTCGACCCGGTTCAGGGTGATGGTGGTGATACCGGCGTCGGTGTGGATCAGGATGTCTTGCATGGTCGCTCGCTCAAATTTGGATGCGTGATTGGATCACTGTTTGTAATAGACGATCTGGTGCGTGGTCACAAGCAGCACGCCGGCTTCGTTCCAGAGCTGGCTGCTCTGGTCAAAAAAGCCATTACGGAAGGCCTGCGCTTGCGCCTGCCCCAACAAGTAACCGGTGCCGGTCTGGGCCAGTTGCTCGGTGCTGGCGTGGAAGTAGACCGTCAATGACACGGTGCCCACAGGCACGTGGGTGGCCCGGCGGATGAACACCCGGGGAAAGAAAACATCGGAGATGCAAGCCAGCGACGCAAAGTCCAGGGGGCGTGGCGGGTTGTCCCGCACCCAGATTTGCGTGAGGCTGCTGTGGCCGCTGCCATCCCACACGGCAGGCAGCTGGCCGGTCACCGGGAGCTGCTCATAACGCTTCACAAACTCCATGGGCGCCATGACCTGCGGCGGCGGTACTTCGGAGGGTGGCGGGCACAGGGGCATGGGTTCTTCGTCCACGCCCCAGGTCTCCCGGCGCACGGCGGTCACCGCCGTGCCGGTCATAACAATCGCATCTCCCTGCTGGATCTCGATAGTCCAGTGCTGCGTCGACCGGTTGGTGCGCGCCGCACGCGCCATGACGGTGAAGGGACCGTCGGCCAGCGCCGCGCAAAAATTTACCGTCAGTGACACCGGGTCGCCCAATCGCTCGGGGTGCTGCAGCACTCCGTTCAGGGCTTGTGCCGCAGTGATGCCGCCAAACGGCCCCACCATATTGGCATAGGCCGGGTGGGTGTGGCCTGTCCAGCTGCCATCCGGCTGCGCCTGCAGCGCAATGGCTTCATCAAAAACGTGGGTACTCATTCAAGCGATCTCCAGATGGCTGCGGAGCATACAGCCCCATGCAAAAGGCCACCCGAAGGTGGCCTTGGTGTGACGCGCCTTACACGCGTTCAAAGATGCCGGCAGCGCCCTGCCCGGTTCCTACGCACATGGTGACCATGCCGTACTTCAGGTTGTGGCGGCGCAGCGCGTGCACCACCGTGGCCGCACGGATGGCACCGGTAGCGCCCAGCGGGTGACCCAGCGCAATCGCGCCACCCATGGGGTTGACCTTGGACGGATCCAGACCCAGGGTGTTGATAACAGCCAGCGACTGGGCGGCAAAGGCTTCGTTCAGCTCGAACCAGTCGATGTCAGAGTGCTGCAGACCAGCGTAACGCAGGGCGGCAGGAATGGCTTCGATCGGGCCGATACCCATGATTTCGGGCGGCACGCCGCGCGCTGCAAAGCTCACAAAACGGGCCAAGGGGGTCAGGCCGAACTGCTTGACGGCTTTCTCGCTGGCCAGAATCAAAGCGCCTGCGCCATCGCTGGTCTGGGAGCTGTTGCCGGCAGTCACGCTGCCGCGGGCAGCGAACACAGGCTTGAGCTTGGCCAGGCCTTCGATGGAGGTGTCTGGGCGTGGGCCTTCGTCGAGGTTCACGGTGCGGGTGCGGGTGGACACTTCGCCGGTTGCCAGGTTGGGAGTGCGCTCGATCACATCGATGGGCGTGATCTCGTCGGTGAACTCGCCGGCTTGCTGGGCCTTGATGGCGCGCAGGTGGGATTCAAGGGCGAAGGCGTCTTGCATTTCGCGTGTCACCTTCCACTGCTGGGCGACCTTTTCTGCGGTCAGACCCATGCCGTAGGCGATGCCGACGTTCTCGTCGCGGGCAAACACTTCGGGGTTGAACGAGGGCTTGCCGCCACCCATGGGCACCATGCTCATGGACTCGGCACCACCGGCGATCAGTACATCGGCCTCGCCGACGCGGATGCGGTCTGCCGCCATCTGGATGGCGGAGATGCCGGACGCGCAGAAGCGGTTGACGGTGATGCCACCCACGGGGTGGTCAAACGCCAAACCCACGGCCACGCGGGCCATGTTCATACCCTGCTCGCCTTCGGGGAAAGAGCAGCCGATGATGGCGTCTTCAATCGCTTTGGGGTCCAGGGTGGGGACTTGCAACATGGCGCTGCGCAAGGCAGACACCAGCAACTCGTCAGGGCGGGTGTTACGGAAATAGCCGCGGCCGGAACGCCCGATGGGCGTGCGCGTGGCGGCAACGATGTAGGCGTCTTGGACTTGTTTCATGAGGAAACTCCTTTATTTTTTCGGGGTGGGTATCCACGCCCAGATGAATTCACATTGAATGGGCTGTTCGCCCGATTCGTCGCTGACCAGCACCGGCACGCTGACCTCGCCCTTGTCGCTTTGCTGCATGAGCTGGCGCTGCGCATCCGACAAGGTGGCCACTGCGCGCATGGCGCCCTGGGCACGTCGTTTGAAGTCGATGCGCATGCTCTTGGCCAGGGGCAGGCAGTCGTCCCGCACATTCATGCCCACGACCATGCCGGTGGCCGTTTCGGCCAGCAGCGCCATGGCAGCGGCATGCACACCCTGAATGTGGTTTTGCACGCGGCGCACATTGGCCACGGCAATCTCCACACGTTCAGGCGCCATGTGCGCAAAGTCCAGACCTGCCGTGCCGGTGAAAGGCACTGCTCGGCCCATGACCTTGTTGCGCAGCCAGGGGCGCAGGGCCGCAGGCACGCGGTCCAGCTTGGCGACCGAGCGTGCCAAGCGGTTGGGCCGGGCAGTCGATGCGTGGGCAGCGAGCGTAGTCATGGCGCCAATCAGTTACGCACCGGCTTGCCGGTGGACATCATGCCCATGATGCGTTCTTGCGTCTTGGGGTGGGTCAGCAGGCTGCAGAAGGCCTTGCGTTCCATGGCCATGAGGTATTCCTCCGTCACCAGGGTGCCGGCATCCACTTGGCCGCCACACACCACCTCTGCAATCAGCAAGCCGATATGGAAATCGTGCGCGCTGATGAAGCCACCGTCGCGCATGTTGACCAGCTGGGCGCGGATGGTGGCAATGCCACTGCGACCAGCCACAGGGAAGCTGCGCTTGTGCGGTGCACGGTAGCCGGAGGTGTACAAGGCCTTGGCCTCGTTAATGGCCACGAACAAGAGCTCGTCTTTGTGCGCTACGACCACGTCGCTATCCAGCAGGTAACCCAGCTTGCGGCTTTCGAGCGCGCTAGTGCCTACCTTGGCCATAGCCGCAGCGGTGAAGCCTTCGGTCAGGAAAGGCAGCACGTCCTTGGAGGTGGACAGTGCCATGTTCTCTGCAGCGCGGCGTGCGATGTAGGTCAAGCCGCCGGCACCGGGCACCAGGCCCACGCCGACTTCCACCAGGCCGATGTAGCTTTCCATTGCGGCCACGCGCTTGCTGGAGTAGATGGCCAGCTCGCAACCACCGCCCAGCGCCAAACCGCGAATGGCGGAAATGACGGGCACATTAGAGTAGCGCAGCTTGAGCATGGCGTTTTGCAGCTCGGCTTCTGCGCCCTCGATGGCTTTGGCGCCACCGATCATGAACGCAGGCATCATGCCTTGTAAGTCGGCACCGGCAGAGAACATCTCGTCTGGCGACCAGATCACCAGACCCTGGTATTCCTTCTCGGCCAATTCTTGGGCTTGCAACAGGCCTTCGATCACACCGCCACCGATGGCGTGCATCTTGGTCTTGATGCTGGCAATGAGCACTCGGCTACCGGAGGGGCCATCCTGGTCCGTGTCCAGCGTCCACAGGCGGATGGACTCGTCTTCAAACACGGTCTTGCCAGCGGTCTCGGCCTTGGGCGCATTGGAGCCCAGCACGCTCTCGGGGAAGTGCTGGCGCTCGTACACGGGCAGCTTGCGCACTGGAACAAAAGTGCCTGTGGTGGGGTTCCAGGAACCTGCAGCGGTGTGCACACCACCGGCGTCAGCCACGGGGCCTTTGAACACCCACTCGGGCAGCGGCGCTTCGCACAGGGCTTTGCCGGCGGCTATATCTTCTTGAACCATGTGGGCCACTTCGAGCCAACCGGCTTCCTGCCAGAGCTCGAACGGACCTTGCTTCATGCCGAAGCCCCAGCGCATGCAGAAGTCCACATCGCGGGCGTTGTCGGCGATGGACGCCAGATGAATGGCAGCGTAGTGGAAGCTGTTGCGCAGGATGGCCCACAGGAACTGGCCCTGCTTGCCTTCGGCATTGCGCAAGAGCTTCAGGCGCTCGGCGGCTGGCTTCTTGAGCATGCGGGCGTAGACCTCGTCGGCCTTTTCGCCGCCGGCCACGTATTCCTTGCTTTCACCATCGAAGCGCAGCACATCGCGGCCGACCTTCTTAAAGAAGCCGGCTTTGGACTTCTGGCCCAGGTTACCCATCTCCAACAGGGTCTTCAGCACCACTGGGGTGGCAAAGCTCTCGTAGAAGGGATCGGTTTCGATGCTGAGCGTGTCCTGCAGCGTCTTGATCACGTGGGCCATGGTGTCCAGGCCGACCACGTCCGCAGTACGGAAGGTGCCGGAGGATGCGCGACCCAGCTTCTTGCCGGTCAGGTCATCGACCACGTCGTAGGTGAGGCCGAAGTTTTCCACTTCCTTCATGGTGGCCAACATGCCGGCGATACCGACGCGGTTGGCAATGAAATTCGGGGAATCTTTGGCACGCACCACGCCCTTGCCTAAGGTGCTGGTCACGAAGCCTTCGAGAGCATCGAGGTAGTGAGCTTCTGTAGTCGGGGTGTTGATCAACTCCACCAACGCCATGTAGCGGGGCGGGTTGAAGAAGTGGATACCGCAGAAACGGGGCTTGATTTCCTCAGGCAGCGCTTCCGACAATTTGGTGATCGACAGGCCGGACGTGTTGGACGCAACAATCGTGTTGGGACCGATGAAGGGCGCGATCTTTTTGTAGAGGTCCAGCTTCCAGTCCATGCGCTCTGCGATGGCCTCGATGATGAGGTCGCAGTCGCGCAGCTGTTCGAGGTGTTCTTCGTAGTTGGCCTGACCGATCAGAGCAGCGTCATCCACCACGCCCAGAGGGGCGGGCTTGAGCTTCTTGAGGTTCTCAATGGCACGGGTGACGATGCCATTCTTGGGGCCTTCTTTGGCCGGCAGGTCAAACAGCACCACCGGCACTTTGACGTTGACGAGATGGGCCGCGATCTGGGCCCCCATAACGCCGGCTCCCAGCACAGCGACTTTTTTCACCAGAAATTTGGACATTGCCATTCTTTCGCTTGCGGGCTGCCCGTGGGGCGGCCCTGGTTCTTGAGTTGGTATGGAGCCGCGGCTTACTGCACGCGGATCCAGGTCTGCGTGCGCCCGAACAAAGGGGCACCGATGTAGCCACGGACTTCGAGCTTCTTGCCACCGTCAATCGGGGTGAGCTGCACCTTGTAGACCTTGCCGGTAGACGGCTCCACGATGGTGCCGCCGTCCCAAAGGTTGTCACGGGAATCAGCCTTCTTGAGCCCGCGCATCAGTTCCAGCCCGACGATGGGTTGGTCTTTGCGGTCGTCCTTGCACTCCACGCACTTTTCGTCCGGTCTGGACTTGGGGTCCAGCACCTTGTCGATCTTGCCGCTCACCACACCGGCAGTCTCTACGATACGGATTTCGGACTTGGCGCTTCCATCCTTGTCGTCAATCGATTTCCAGAGGCCCACGGGGTTCATTTGGGCCATCGCTGCCGTTGTGCAGCATGCCAGTGCCATGACCAGAATCGTACGCAGCATGGTTGTCTCCTTGTTGTACTGTGAAGAAAAGGACGGAACAGACGAATGCGTGATGGTTACGCCAAGGCGGCGTCGGTGTCCATCAAAACTTTGGAACCGGTGCGGGCTGTGCGCATCAGGGTCGCGGTCTCGGGGAACAGCTTGGCGAAATAGAAGCGCGCGGTCTGCAGCTTGGCGGTGTAGAACGGGTCGGTGCTACCGGCCGCAATCTCACGTAGCGCCACCTGGGCCATACGGGCAAAGAAGTATCCGAACACCAAATGACCTGCCACACGCAGATAGTCCACGGCGGCGGCGCCCACTTCGTCGGGGTTCTGGAAACCCTTGAAGCCGACTTCGGTGGTGAACTTGGTCATCTGCTCGCCCAGGATGGCGATCGGAGTGATGAATTCAGCCATCTTTTCGTTCACGCCCTCTTCTGCCACCAGCACGCCGACCAGCTTGCCAAACTTCTTCAGCGTGGCGCCGTTGTTGCCCAATACCTTGCGGCCCAGCAAGTCCAAAGACTGGATGGTGTTGGTGCCTTCATAGATCATATTGATGCGGTTGTCGCGCACGAACTGCTCCATGCCCCATTCCTTGATGAAGCCGTGGCCGCCGAAGACCTGCATGCAGGCGTTGGTAGCAATATGGCCGTTGTCGGTCAGGAAGGCTTTGGCAATTGGGGTCAGCAAAGCGAGCATTTCGCCTGCGTCTTTGCGCATCTTTTCATCGGGGTGGTTGTGCTCTTTTTCCAGCAACATGGAGCAGTAGACCTGCAGTGCACGGCCGCCGTCGGCGTAGGCACGGGCAGTCATCAGCATCTTGCGCACGTCGGGGTGCACGATGATGGGGTCTGCGGGCTTGTCTTTGGCTTTGGTGCCGGAGAGGCTGCGCATCTGGATGCGGTCTTTGGCGTAGGCCAAGGCGTTCTGGAATGCGACTTCAGTGAGGCCCAGCGATTGGTTGCCCACGCCCAGGCGTGCGGCGTTCATCATCACAAACATGCCTTGCATGCCTTTGTTGGCCTGGCCGACCATGGTGCCCACGGCACCGTCCAGAACCATCTGGCAGGTGGCATTACCGTGGATGCCCATTTTGTGCTCCAGGCCGCCACAGTAAATGCCGTTGCGCTCACCCAAGGAGCCGTCTGCGTTCACATGGAACTTGGGCACGATGAACAGGCTGATGCCTTTGATGCCGGGAGGCGCATCAGGCAAGCGGGCCAACACCAGGTGAATGATGTTGTCGGTCATGTCGTGTTCGCCGGCGCTGATGAAGATCTTGTTGCCGGTGATTTTGTAAGTACCGTCGGCCTGCGGCTCGGCCTTGGTGCGCATCAGGCCCAGGTCGGTACCGCAATGGGGTTCGGTCAAGCACATGGTACCGGTCCACTCGCCGCTGGTCATCTTGGGCAGGTAAGTGGCTTTTTGCTCAGGGGTGCCGTGGGTTTCCAGCGCGGCGTAGGCCCCGTGGGTCAGGCCGGGGTACATGGTCCAGGCCTGGTTGGCGCTGTTGAGCATTTCGTAGAACATGCCATTCACCACATAGGGCAGGCCTTGTCCGCCGTACTCGGGGTCGCAGGCCAATGCGGCCCAACCGCCGTCGATGTACTGGCGATAGGCTTCCTTGAAGCCCTTGGGAGTAGTGACCTTGTGGGTGGTCTGGTCGATCGTGCAACCTTCGGTGTCACCACTGATGTTCAGGGGGAAGGCCACTTCGGCAGCGAATTTGCCGCCTTCTTCCAGCACGGCATTGATGGTGTCTGCATCGATGTCTGCGTGCTTGGGGATTTGTTTCAAGTCATCCGCCACATTGAGCACTTCGTGCATCACAAACTGCATGTCACGGATCGGGGGGGTATAGGTGGGCATGGTGAGTTCTCCTAGGTAACTGGGGGTGAAGATGGGTTATGGCGCTTACACGGAGGTGATTGCGTAGCGCGCAAGGATGTTGGAAAAACCACGGTTCGCGCGCTCGATAGAACCGGGATTTTTGAGGAAACGGGCTTCGTAGTGCAGGGCCAGGATGAGGCCGTGGATTTCAAAGGCCATCTGCTGTTCATCCGCTTCCGGACGCAGGTGGCCGCATTGCTTGGCCAGCACGACGGCGCGGTACAGGGCGCTGAGCCAGGTTTGTACGGAAGAGGCCAGCGCGTCGCGCACCGGGCCCGGGCGGTCGTCGAATTCGACGGCGCCGCTGATGAAAATGCAACCGGACTGGATTTCCACGGCGACGCGCTTCATCCAATTGCCGAACAAGGCTTCCACGCGTGGCAGTCCGCGGTCCGCATGCAGGGCGGGATAAAAGACTTCCTGCTCAAAGCGGTTGAAGTATTCGCGGATCACGGAGATTTGCATTTCCTCGCGGGAGCCGAAGTGCGCAAAAACGCCGGACTTGCTCATCTGCGTGACTTCGGCCAGCGCACCGATGCTCAGGCCTTCGAGACCGATCTGGGTCGCAAGGCCCAGCGCAGCTTCCACAATGGCCGCTTTGGTTTGCTGCCCTTTTTGCATGGCGCGGCGTGCGGGTGCGCGTTTGGCACCCGCCTCTGCAGGCATAGCTTCTAGAGCGATTTCAGCGACAGACGACATAAGCGAAATACCATCCAAAATAGAACGACCGTGCTATTTTGCAGCATTTCACCGAGTGCTGTGAAGTATCCGCCCCCTCTAGAGGCTCACTTCTAAGGAAATCTAGGGTTTACCCGAGTATGAGGGCGAGTGCAGGCTCCAGGTGTTCCGAGGGCGAGCGCTTGAATCCGGAACGGGCATAGCGCTGCAAGCGCCCTGCCACAAAAGCCACCACGGCCGCGGCTTGCACTTGCGGGTCCGGCCTGGATCCGGATACGGGTGCATGCAAGGCCGCATCGCGCAGACACTGCTTGATGGTGGACTCCACTTTGTCGAACAGGGCGTTCATGCGTTGCTGCAGGCGCTCGTGCTCCAACACCAGGGCATCACCCACCATGACGCGGGTCATGCCGGGGTTCTTTTCCGCGAACTGCACCAACATGCCTGCAATGCGACTTGCTTGACGCGTGCCGGTAGCGGGGCCTGAATCAGCAGCCTCTTTCTCGACGATCTGGTTGATGAGCGAAAAAACGGTTTGCTCGATGAAGTCTATCAACCCCTCGAACATCTGGGCCTTGCTGGCGAAATGGCGGTAGAGGGCAGCTTCACTCACTTCCAAACGTGCGGCCAGTGCAGCGGTGGTGATGCGTTCGCCGGCGGGCTGCTCCAACATGGTCGCGAGCATTTGGAGGATCTGAACCCGGCGCTCACCCGGCTTGGGCCGCTTGCGAGCGGGGGCCGCGTCGTCGGGTTGAGCCGAGGTGTCAGAGGCGTCGGTCGGGGCAGCCGTGGAGTCAGACATAGGTTGCTCTGCAAAACGTTGAAGTTAGTGGCCACTCAAATTCTCGCACACGCCCGCAGGCCACCTTGAATGTCAGGCTGGGGGGAATCGCAGTCCTACACACAAACCCCGCCCCGTCCCGCCGGGCTTGAGCTCCAGCTGACTGCGATGGACCAGCGCAATTTCATTGGCAATCGCAAGCCCCAATCCATTTCCCTCCACGGCCGTACCCGCAACCCGGTAGAAGCGTTCCAGCACACGCTGGTGCTCAGCCTCTGGCACGCCGGGGCCGTCATCTTCCACCTCCAGGAACGCATAGCGCCCCTGGCCGCAGCGAATGGTGACGTGTCCGCCTGAGGGCGTGTACTTGATCGCGTTATCGACCAGATTCACCAGTAATTCACGCAATAACCATTCTTGCCCGCTGATGTGGACCGGGCTGGCATCGAGCCCCAAGTCTATGTTTTTGTCCATCGCCGCATCCAGCTGCGACTCCAGCACCGCCTCACACAGTTGCTGCAGATCGATGCGTTGCAAAGGCTGCACATTGGCGCTGCGCGCATCCGCCCTGGAGAGGGCCAGCAACTGGTTGGCAAGCTGGGACGTCCGGCGGGCAGCGTGGCGCAAGCGCAAGACTTGGTCTGCTCCTAAAGTAATAGCTGCTTGCGCAGAGCCGGCGGGCGCTGATGCCGTATTTTTGTCTGAAGTCTGGGCATCAACCGCTTGGGCCCAGGCTTCTACCTGGGCCTGTAGTCCGGCGAGCGGCGTACGCAGTTGATGCGCCGCATCCGCCACGAAACGGGCCTGGCTTTCGGCCTGGGCATTCACCAGACCGAACAGCCGGTTCAAGGACACCACCAACGGCCTCACCTCATCGGGCGACGCGTCCGGGTCCAGGGCCGACAGGTCTCGCGGGGAGCGCCGCTCCAAGGCATCCCGCAGTTCCAGCAAGGGACGCAATGCAGTGCCCACCGCCCAACGCACTGCAAAAAAACCGGCGAAGGCAAGCACCAGATTCGGCAGCACCACCTTCAACGCGAGCAAGCGCAGCCATTGCTGGCGGGGGTCTGAACCATCGGCCAAGCGAACCACCCATTCACCCGCCACCGTCTGTACCCTTTGGCTGACGATGCGGTAGGTCGCCCCCTCAAACTCTTCACTGGAAAACGCGGGTTCTTTAGTCGTGGGTGGAGCCCCTGAAAGCCACTCTGCTCCCACGCGCACCACGCCATCCAAGCCAGCGACCGCAATGGCCGCAGCGCCGGGACGGCTGTTCAAGAACTCTTCCACAGGTGGTGCGGTGAGCAGTACAGGAACCGCGGCCGCCGTATCGCCCCTGGCCACGATGGAGTCAGCCAACAAAGGCACCAGGGTGAGGAGCTGTCTGTCTTGTTGCAAGGCGGCACTGTCCGCAGAGCGGTAGTCAAACCAGGCGTTGAGCGAAGCCAGCATGAACAACGGCAGCAAGAGCAGCAGCAACAGGCGCCGCTGCAAACCGCTGGACATGCCGGTGTTGCTCATTCAGGAAGCGGTGAGCTCTAAACGGTATCCGAAGCCCCGGATGGAGCGAAGCGCCACACCATGCGGCTCCAACTTGCCGCGCAGCCGTGAGATGTACACCTCCACAGCGTTTGGAGTGATCTCTTTGTCCCACCCCGTGAGCGCTTGCAGCAGCTTGTCCTTGTTGGCAGGCTTGGGCGCTTGCAGGAGCAGGTATTCCATCACAGTCCACTCACGGGGGCCCAGCTCCAAGAGGGTTGCAATCTGCCCCTCACCACGGATACAGGCCACACGCTGGGCCGTATCCAGCTCGAGGGGGCCGAAGCTCAAGATCGAGGAGGTTGCTGCCTGCGAGCGGCGCAACAGGGCTCGCAAGCGGGCCAGCAGTTCAGGCAGCTCAAAGGGTTTGACCATGTAGTCATCTGCGCCCATATCGAGACCTTGTACGCGGTCCTGCAAAGCATCTCGCGCTGTGAGAATCAGCACCGGCATGGTCTGACCGTTTTTGCGCAAGGAATGGGTCAGGGCCAAGCCATCCATGTGCGGGAGGCCGATGTCTACCACCGCCACATCAAAGGACTCCGTCTGGGTGACTTCGAGCGCACGCTCTGCACTGCCCACCCAATCCACGGCATAGCCGGCATCGGTCAAGCCCAGCTTGATGCCGCTAGCCACCATCACATCATCTTCAACCAACAGGAGCCGCATCAAAACCCTCTCTGGCGCACTACCGTTATGCGCGAGTAGCTACAAAATAGATAGCGAATGGATTACTGCGACCGGATCATGGTGCCGAAGGCCTGATCCGTCAGAATCTCCAGAAGCAGCACGTGCGGGACACGGCCGTCAATGATGTGCACCGAGTTCACGCCACTCTTGGCTGCATCCAGTGCGCCGGCAATCTTGGGCAGCATGCCGCCGCTGATCGTGCCGTCGGCAAACAGTTCATCAATGCGTTTTGCGGTCAGGTCTGTCATCAGGACGCCTTGCTTGTCCAATACGCCGCTGATGTTGGTCAGCATCATGAGCTTTTCTGCCTGCAACACCGTGGCCAGTTTGGCTGCCACCACGTCTGCATTGATGTTGTAACTCTCGTTGTTCTCACCAAAACCGATGGGGCTGACCACGGGAATGAAGGCGTCATCCTGCAGAGCCTTCACCACGCTGGGGTCCACACTGACGATATCGCCCACTTGGCCGACGTCATGTTCTTTGCTCGGGTCCGTGCTATCCACCATCTTGAGCTTTTGGGCCCGGATCATGGCGCCGTCACGGCCTGTCAAACCCACGGCCTTGCCGCCGGCCTGATTGATCAACCCGACGATGTCCTGCTGCACCTCACCACCCAAGACCCATTCGACAACTTCCATGGTTTCGGGATCGGTGACGCGCATGCCCTGGATGAACTCCCCTTTTTTGCCCAAGCGCTTCAACAAACCTTCAATCTGGGGGCCTCCACCGTGCACGACCACGGGATTGATGCCGACCAGCTTGAGCAGCACCACATCCTCTGCGAAGGCTTTTTGCAATGCAGGATCAGTCATGGCATTGCCGCCGTACTTGATCACCATGGTCTTGCCGTGGAACTTGCGGATGTAAGGCAAGGCCTGAGCCAAGATCTGGGCTTTGTCAAAAGGAGCGATGGAAGACGGTAGGCTTGTGTCAGACATGGTCGAAGTCCGTGTTGAATCAGGGGAAGAAGCGCAAATTGTGCCGCATTGCAAAGCCGTACCCTTGCGGCATGCGTACAGCACGCTGGCCTTAGGCGGGTTGGTAGCCTTGCACGTGCTTGAGCATGAATGACTTGATCGCCAAGGTGTCATGGGCATTGGCCGCCTGCAATAGCACTTGCAGCTCCGACTGCAGCTCAGCCCAAGGGACGGAAGGCTCGTGGGCTTTCATGATGCGCGGATGGGCCGTTGGTTGAGGGTTGTCTCCGATCAGCAATTCCTCGTAGAGCTTCTCACCCACGCGCAGGCCTGTCACGGCGATCTCGATATCCCCTGTGGGGTGTGCCGTATCACGGACCGATAGACCCGACAACTGCACCATTCGGCGCGCCAAGTCCATGATCTTGACGGGCTGGCCCATATCCAGCACAAACACGTCGCCCCCCTGCCCCATGGCTCCGGCCTGCAAAACCAGTTGCGCAGCCTCAGGGATAGTCATGAAAAAACGAGTGACTTCTTCATGTGTCACCGTGATCGGCCCTCCGGCCGCCAATTGCTTGCGGAACAAAGGCACCACACTACCACTGGAGCCCAGCACATTGCCAAATCGAACCATAGAAAAACAAGTGCCGACATGCTCTTGCGCCAGCGCCTGCAGCACGAGCTCGGCCACACGCTTGGTCGCGCCCATCACATTAGTGGGGCGAACCGCTTTGTCCGTGCTGATCAGCACAAACCGATGGGCGCCACTGGCCGCCGCAGCCTGAGCCATGTTCAGTGTGCCAAACACGTTGTTGCGTACCCCTTCTCCGGGGTTGTCTTCCACCATGGGCACATGTTTGTATGCGGCAGCGTGGTAAACGGTGGCAGGGTGATAGGTATTGCAGATCGCCGCCAAGCGTTCCGGATTGGACACACTACCGAGCAGGGGCACCAGCTCCACGGACAAATGCTGGACCTTGCAAATCGCATCAAGCTCCTGGTGGATTGCGTAGAGGCCGAACTCATTGTGGTCCAGAAGCAGCAGCTGGCGAGGCCGTTGCTGCAGAATTTGACGTGTCAACTCCCCACCAATGCTGCCGCCTGCACCGCTGACGAGCACAACCTGCCCAACAAGGTCCCTGGCCAACAGTTCCGCATTGGGGGGAACAGGCTCGCGGCCCAGCAAATCTTCCACATCCAGCTCGCGAATATCTTGTACCGTGACCTTGCCGCTGGCCAAGTCGGACATGCTGGGGAGGGTGCGCACGTGTACGGGCAATCCTTGCAGAGATTCGATGATCTGGTTGCGCCGCTCACGGGTGGCGTTAGGCATGGCTAGCAGGATGTCCGTAATCTCTTCGTCGCGGACCAAAGGCAATAGCTTGCCCGACGCATGCACAGGCGCTCCGTTGATGCTACGGCCGTCCTTGGTGGCGTCATCATCAACAAATCCAACCAAGGTGTACTGCCGCGCCATGCCCAAAGCCGCGGCAGTCTGTGCTCCGGCAGAGCCAGCGCCAAAAATCAGCAATCGCCCCTGGCTGTCAGCCGACTGCGTGGAAAGCCCGGCTAACCAAAACCGCGCAAAGGCACGACTCGCCCCCACCAACAACAAGAACACAATGGGCTGCAATAAACCCAAACTTCGAGGTACTCCCGGCCACTGCTGCCATAACAGTACTGCAGTCAGCACGCCAGCGTAAAGCGAGACAGCCTTTCCGGTGGCGACCAGAGCGGCTTGGCCTGTGTAACGAAAAATGGCGCGGTACAGGCCAAAACGGACAAAGATGGGAATCGCCAGCAATGGCGCGACAGCATAGACCCACCACTGGGAACCCACCGGGTAGTAGGTGTTGTCCAAACGCAGCGCGTAAGCAAACCATGTCGCCAAGAGCGCCAGCACAACGTCCAGCGCGATGACTGCCAGGCGCTTGGCCATACGAGGCCAAGCAAGAACCCGGCGGCTATTGAGCATTGACTGCGAAAGATTCCTTGCTTTGTCCTTGACCAATCAAGGCCGCCAGCCATTTGGGGGTCAGCCCACGGCCTGACCAAGTTTCGCCATTAGGACCGCGGTATTTGGCCGCGACCGCTATACCTGCTCGCTTCCCAACTTTGGGCAACTTGCCGGGGACTGCAGCTTTTTTGCCGCGTACGCCTTTGGCTGACTTGGCCGGTTTTGCATTTTGCAAATCCTTGACAGTGATACCAAAGGCCTGCATTTTGGCCAAAATATCCTGAACCGTGCTGTGAAATTCCTTGGCCTTGATTTCACTGGCCTGCTTTTGCAGTTTTTCGATTTGGCTTTGGATGTCAATCAGATTGGACATAAGTACCTCACAAGTCAAAAATTGATGATTATGCAGAAGCTTCGGTCAATACTGCACGCAATACTGCACAGGTTTTGTTAATTTCGGCGTCTGTTAATGTTGGGTGAATCAAAAACATCAAACTGTTTTCACCTAATTCTTTTGCCGCTGGTAAACGCTCTTTCGGCCGCCAAGGGGTTCCATCGAACGCGTGCTCCAGATAAACCTCAGAGCAAGACCCTTGATAAGCCGGGACACCACGTGCGTTAACTTCTGAAATTATTCTGTCGCGACTCCAATCGCGCTTCAAACAAGCGGGCACAACATAGGCATAACACTTGTACCAAGCATGCGCCATATTGTCGGGGACCGATGGAACACGCATGCAATCAAAGGAACGACAAATGGACAGTATTTTCCCCGCATACTCGGCACGTCGTGCAGTCCAGGCATCGAGACGCCGTAGTTGAATGCGCCCAATAACAGCTTGTATTTCCAGCATACGCCAGTTGGTACCGAAGCTCTCATGCAACCAACGGAATCCTGGTCCATGTTGACGCTCATAGACTGCTGCATAACTTTTGCCGTGGTCCTTATATGCCCACATGGAGCGCCAAAGGGCTTCGTCGTTTACGCTCACCATGCCCCCTTCACCACCAGTGGTCATGATTTTGTCTTGGCAAAAGCTCCAAGCCCCGACGTGACCGATACTTCCGACACTTTGCCCCTTGTATCGGGCTCCATGTGCTTGCGCACAATCCTCAATGACCTTGAAGCCGCGATCAGCTGCCAACGCCATTATGGGATCCATGTCACATGGCCAGCCCGCCAAATGCACACAAATAACAGCTTTCGTACGCGGGGTCAGCACCGCATTGATAGTTGCCGCCGACAAATTCCCGCTATCGGAATCCACGTCAGCGAATACAGGAGTTGCCCCCGCATTCACCACGCAAGAGATGCTGGCAATAAAACTTCGTGGAGTCACAACCACCTCATCACCCGGCCCAATACTCAATCCCTTCAGCGCCAAGTCCAATGCCAAAGTTCCGTTTGCCAATGCAATGGAATAGCGAGTCCCACACCAAGTCGCGAATTCTTTTTCAAACTCTCGGCACTCAGACCCCGTCCAATAATTCACCTTGTTGGAACGCATAACACCAGCTACGGCTTCAATTTCCTCGTCACTGAACTCAGGCCAAGGTGAAAATTCTGTATTCAACATAATCTAAATTTTAGGTACGCTCAGACCGAATCAACGCAAACAACGCGCGGGATTGCCGGCAACCACCACACAATCATCCACATCTCGAACAAGAACGGAACCGGCGCCAATGATTGCTTGATTTCCAATCACAACGCCTTGCTTTATCGCAACTCCAACACCGACCATGGTGCAATGCCCCACATGGACATTTCCAGAAAGATGGGCGCCAGGGCAGATATGCACACCATCAGCCAAATTGCAGTCGTGGTCCACCGTCGCTCCAGTATTGATGATCGCCGCCTGCCCAATATGTGAACCGATATTGACCACCGCACCAGCCATCGCAACAGACCCGGTTCCTAAACTTGCGTGGCGGCTGACGGTGGCCCTGGGATGAATGACGGTAACCAATGGCGCACTCACCGCACGCAGTTCCAAATGCTTGCTCCACCGCACAACACAGTCTCCAATAGAAACTATCACACCTTGAAACTCTTGAAGACGAGCAATCAGTGCAAGGCCATTACCAACAACTGGCCAAGGGCCATTTTGCGAACACGCTGGCCAAGCGTCATCAAAGAAAACTACCTCATTCCAACCTTCCGCCAAGGCGACATCCGCAACCACTTTGCCGTGGCCACTGGCTCCCAAGAGTGCGAGCCGCTTCATGGCTTATTCCCTGTAAAACGCGGCATCGTCGCGTCGCCTTGAGCGCTGATACCCTCACGCACCAGGACTTTACGCCCGGTGAGCCAAAGTATCTTCAAATCAAGCCATAGAGACCTATGTTCAACGTACCAGACGTCCAGTAGAAAACGCTGATCCCAACTCACCGCATTGCGGCCGTTGATCTGGGCCCACCCCGTAATGCCGGGACGCACCTCATGGCGACGCGCCTGCTCGGGTGAATAAAGCGGCAGATATTCCATCAATAGGGGGCGCGGACCGACCAGACTCATCTCGCCGCGCAACACATTCCAAAGTTCGGGCAATTCATCAAGGCTGCTGGCACGCAAAAAGCGTCCAAACTTGGTCAGCCGCTGGGCATCAGGCAGCAAAGCGCCGCCTGCGTCGCGCGCGTCTGTCATGGTGCGGAACTTCACCATCATGAAAGGCCGGCCTTGCAACCCTGGCCGTAACTGGCGGAACAGCACTGGACTGCAGAGATTGCGGCGCACCGCCCAAGCCAGCAGCAACAGGGGCAGCGCCAGCGCCACCAAAAGGCCCAGCGCAACACACACATCGAACAGACGCTTCATCCTTGCACCTCGGTGGCATCCCGCTCAAACAGGATGGTAAGGTAGTTCTGGGCGAGCGTCCGGTAGCGGCGGTTAGCCAATATCCATTCGCGACCGCGCTGGCCCATGGCCTCGCGCTGCGTGGCATCCATGGCCAGGTAACGCAAGATCTCACCCCGCAATGCTGCGACATCCCCTGCGGGCACATAGCTGCCGCAATCGGCCTCGTTAATCATGGAGGGGTAGCCCGTATAGGATGCGACCACGGGCTTGCCCGAAAGCATGTAGTCAATCACTTTGTTAAGCGACTGACCGTACTTCCAGACTTCGGAAACATGCACTGAGAAATACAGCAAATCGCAATGTGACAACACAGACTGCACCATTGGCTTTGGCACACGCGGCGCAAAACTGAGGTTGGGAAGGTGCGCATACTTTTGCTGGTAGTGCGCTCGCAAGTCCCCCTCGCCGACCACCAGAAAATGCACCTTGGTGTTGTCTCGCAGGGACTCAGCGCAATCCAGCAAGGTATCCAGCGCGTTGGTGATTCCGATCGTGCCTGCATGCGTCACGATGAACTTGTCTTTGGGAATGTGCTTCTCGACATATTGGGCAGGAAGTACGTCGCCGGTGCACATCGCAGTCTCATCAACCCCCATAGGAATGCAATGAGTGCGCTTGGGCTGCCCTAGCACAGCAGCCACATGCGCGCCCAGATTGGGCATGGTGCCCACAATGGCGTCCGCGTACCGGTAACCCAGCTTCTCAATAAAGCCCAGACCCAGCACCAGAGGATTCCAGCGGCTAAAGCCGCCTTCTTCTGTAATGGTCAGCGGCCAAATGTCACGGATTTCCAATATCAGTCTGCACCGATAGCGCCTTCGCAGCAAAAAGCCGTTGAGAATTGTGAGCAGGGACAAGCTGGAGACTACGACTACATCGGGCGCAGGCAAGTGGTCTTTGGGCATACGCCAGAGCTGCCACTCAAAATCCAGCCAGCTCGCTATGCGGCGCATTGACTTGGCAATGCCGTACTTCATGGTCCGTATCCAGCATACTTCGAGACCGTCAACTTTCTGGATCAGATAGGCCGCATCCAGGGTTGGCACTTCGGCAAGCTGATTTGAGTCCGACGTGATGATCACACTGCGGTAGCCCATGAGCGCGAACTCCCGCATGATGAGGTAGCCCCGGCTGCCAGAGCTTGCTTTGGCTGGCGGGGCCACGTATTTGGAAACGTACCAAATGCAGGGTTTCAAAAGGCGACTCAATAAAGCTTGGGGATAGCGTTGACTACGGAAATGGCTTCCTTGAAGTCCATACCCAAAACATCCAGATACCACTTGAGATTGGGGTAACGGGGAGCATTTTCCTCCATCACCAACTCCAGCGCTTCTTCGCGCGTAAGGTCACCCTCGCGGATTTGGTTGCTGCGAAAGGTGTCGTGCTCGGTGAAGCCGGCCACCGTGTAATACACATAGTTGTAGAACGCAGCAGTGCCGTCGCCAATGCGCCAAGTTGTCGTGGTGTCCGGCGCGCGCTCCCACTCGTAAGCATCCAAGGTCTGGTTGATCTGCTTCTCATCCCAGCGCCAGTAATCAAAAATATGGAAGTAATCCGTCTTCTCTGCAAAACTCCGGTAATACTCGCCAGACAAAGTGTCCCACAGCGAACTGTTGAAGTAGCCGGGGCTCTCCAGCATCGCCTTGAAGCGCAAATACTGATAGCGCAATTGCTTCATCGCGCCATGAGAGTAGACACGCTCTTCCTCGAAATCTGGTGGAACACCCAAGAAACCAGCCTTGAAATGGGTCACTTCCAGCGGATTAACGCCCCATAAGTTCAAACCAATACCAGTCTGCTTCTTGACCGTTTCGATATGTCGGAAGAAATGTTTGTCACCCGCCGTCAACACACTCAACATACCCAAATGTGGTGACTTGAGCCAAGCACTCAGATTCTTGGCAATGTTCTGCCTCTTCAAGGCAATGTCATCTGCGACGATGATGTTTTCCACACCCAATTCGGCACTCATGCGACTGATATTGCGGCGCCCCAAATCTGTCACCATGCCCCAGTCGTAGGTATAGGTTATGGGCTTCATCTTCAGTTCTTTGACAATGAGATGCAGGCCGTAGCAGCTATCCCGGCCACCCGAGAAGGGGACCAAGCAGTCATCTCCATGTGCGCGGCGATAGGGCTCGACCAGTTTAAACAGTTCTTCTTTGGGGCGCGGCTTATTGCGTGGCTTGTAATTCCTGCAGTAGTTGCAGACACCTTCGGCATCGAACTTGATGAAGGGCATGGTTTCAGTAAGCACACACTTGTTGCAGCGGCGCCCTTCATAGCGACGGTACTCAAGCAACTTTTCCTCTGAGCCCGACAGAGAGAGCGCCGGGATCAAGTCGGTCTTGCGCTCATTCCTGTCAGATATCTTCGGGGCCCCCTGGGACGCAGGGATATCAATAAACACCGCGTCGCGCGCCTGAACAATTTCCTCGCAGCCAATCACCGCGAGCGGATGGCGCTCCGACGCAAACAAAGTCGCACCATTCTTGCGCCCCACATACAGGCTGCCGTTGTTCGAGAACAGGCATAGCTTGCCCAGCTTGGGCAGGATGAGCGCGCAGGCCACCACACCACGACAAAGGCCTAAAAGGTGTGCCGGCAGGTCGGCAAGCTCTCGCTCTGACTCTAAGTAGGCAGAGGCAATACCCGCGATTACTTCCGTATCGACCTGCAGCTTTCGCTCTTTGCCAATCTGCGGCCAAATTGCCTCGTCATTGACGACGATACCGTTGTGCAAAACGACTACGCCATCCCGCTCCACGGGCTGGTTGTCACCCAAGCCGTTTGTGATCAGACGGCTATGGCCCAACACCAAGTTGCTGGATTGAGGTCTAACCTCTTTGAGTAACCGGGTTATTGGGTAATCAGCACGGTAGATTTGGTAGACGTCATCGATGAAAGTCACCAGCCCGCTGGAGTCCCGACCGCGCTGCTGGGCGTGCTTAACCAGTATGCTTAACTCATCCTCAAGCACCGGCGAGGATGAAATAACACCGAAAATTCCACACATTTGATTGTTCCAGCTGAAGTTTTAGACGGCCCACGCTTATGCGGACAACAGCTGATCATAAAACTCAATCAACTTGGCTTCCTCGCGAGCCCAGTTGTATCGAGAGAGAACAGCCTCTCGACCATTCCTACCCATTACCTCGGCCTCGCCCCGATGGCTCATCAGATAGTCAATAGCAGCGGCAATGGCATCAGGATCCATGGGATCCACACACAGACCACATTGATTGCCCTCAACTATCGTCTTCCACAATTCGAAGTTTGAAGCAATGACAGGAATACCTGCGGACATGTATTCGAACATCTTGATCGGCAAGGCGTCCAAGTAGTTAATGATTGGATACAGCGTCACCACTCCCGCCACTGATCTGCCCAGCACAACGCGCACCCCCTGGCGATCTTGGACCCCTAACGTATTTACCTTGCTCCAACCCGAATAGGACTTCACCTCAGCTTCAACTTGTTCCTCGGCAAAGTCACCGACCAAGTTCAAGCGAACTTGAGAGCCGGTGGACTCCATGGCTCTTACGAGTTCCTTGATGCCGCGTATTTGTGCGATGTTACCGACATAGCAGACCTCGTCGGCCTTGTCGATCCATGGCACCGCGCTCTCCAACTCACCGATCATCGGAAAATTGTTAATGTCGACCGAGCGCGGGTTGATCTTCAGGAACTTGTCGCGGATGTAGGGCGTGGCCGTCACCACGCCATCGAAGCGCTTGCAGGCGTAATTCTCGAAATGAGCAAAGCACCAGGACATTACACGCCGCACCCCGGGGTGGAGGTAATGTTTGCCCAGAATCTGTTTAGGCACATCCTCGTGCGCATCGAATACAACCTTCTTCCCGCAGCGCTTGAGCTTCAGCCCCACTGGAAGAAGCTCCGGGTCGTGAAGGTGATAGAGTTCAGCATTCAGCGCAAGGGCCTTACGATAGACGCGTCTGGTCGCCTTGAACATACGGTCCAGCCGCCCCGAGGATCGGCCGACGTCGGTGATCTTGACGCCGTCACGCACCTCATCACCACGCCCGTCAGCCACTACGAGCACGACCTCATGGCCATGCGCAGCCAAGCTGCGGCACTCCTTCAGAAACACTCGGATGTCATTGCGCGGGTGCGCGGACGTCAGGTGAACAATTCGCCCCACGGGCTCTCCCTTCTGATTTCAGCGTGGAGCATGACGGCCGCCTGCTAAGTTAAAACCAAGCTCTCTGTACATTGCCAACAGCGTCTTCTCCTCTTCCTCCCAGCAATACATCCAGCCGGAGTCCCGGGTGTTGGTGCGCTTGGCCGCCAGCTCCTCTGCCGTCAATCCCTGCATCAGCTGACGCAGAGCTTGCGCGTCAGGCACCGTCTTCCAACCGCAGTCATACTCATCCACGAAGCGCCCCAGCTCGGGAAAGTCGCTCACAACCGCAGGTACGCCGCAAGCAACGTACTCAAACAGCTTGTTGGGCAGACATAAGTAGTAACTGAGGCACACGTTCTCAATCAGGGCGATGCCGACGTCTGCATCCACCGTGTAGTCCTTGACTTGACTGGGCGGCACAGCAGCCATGAAATGGATGTTGGCGTGATGTACAGCGGCCTCACGGATCTGGCCTTCCAACTCCCCGTAACCCATGAAGACTAGATGCCGATCCGGCATCCCGGAGAAGGCCTCGATCAGCATTCCAACACCGCGCCCGGGCGCCAGCAAGCCTTGATAGAGATAGAGCTGCGCCTCGGGCGAAAGCCCGACGGCCCGACGCAGCGCACCCGTGCGAACAGGCCGTTTCTCGGTGCGATAGGGCACATTGCGCACTACCCAAACATGTTGAATCCGGTAGCGTGCGACGTACCAGTCGGCGATCGAACGATTAACCACGCAGACGATGTCCGCCCGTCGAATCAGCGCACTTTCGACCCGGCGCGCCAGCCATTGGCGGCGACCACTCAGGCCGGCCGTCTCTGTCTCCAGCTCATGTGGGTCATAAACCAGAGCGCAACGCTTCCAGAACTTGACGAGCACCGACAGTGGCAAAACGGGCAAGCTGTGACAGTTGAAGCAAATAACCGTCTGACCCCTCAATGCCAACAAGACTCCGAGATACCAGCCCACGATCTTGAGCAGACGGCCCACCCAGCCGTGAAGCCCGCCACCGAAGAGCGGCTCCACCCGCATCACCTCGATGCCGTCTTCCAGTACTTCGTGCCTGGGAAGGCCCGCCTTCCACAAGGCAAGTACCACCACCCGTGTGAACACGTCATGCCCCCGCAGGCTGCGAACGATCTTGAGAATTCTGGATTCGTTCGCGAAGATCGAAGGATATATATGGATGTTCAAGGCAATCTCAGTGTACCTGTCTCGCGCCCCAGCGGGGCTCCCACTGCTTCGACCATCAGGCCCGCAATTTGTCCAGCATCCGCAAAACGGGCGCAAGCACCGACTTAGCCGTCCTATAAACCCTCACAGCCAGGTTTCGCTTACGCTGGTGGTTGGGGAACTCGCTGAAATGATGCACTGGTTGATCGACCAAGGCATCAAACTCGTCCGGCGACATGCCGAGCTTTTTAGCGATGAATATCTTGTCCTCCGCCAGCAGCTTCGGATCGTAGAGCGGCGTCTTCAGAGCCTCGAGCGCATCTCCGCGGCTCATCTGGCCGGACACAATGAGGCTAGACAGGTGCGCCTTACGCTTATCGTACCCAAACTTGTGTGGCAAGTAGTAGGCTTGAAAGAAGCGGGTCCAGCGCGACTCGTAATGCTTGCCGCCGTAATAACGCCACCCGAAGTCCTTCTCCAGAATTTTGATCGCCTCTTCCTTGTTGTAAGGCAGGAGGTTTAATGGCCGCAGCACTTCCATTTTCAGGAGGAATGGGTACTTCACATACAGACTGAAGAAGCTGACTATGGGAAAATCGCCACGGGGTCGAGAGCCGAAACGGGTGTGGATGGCCTTCACATGAGTCGCATCCATGGCATCGTAACCCCAAGCGGCCGGCAGAATACTCTCTGTTGCGAAATTGCTCCCATTGATCACATACTTGATCCCGGCCTTCTCTGCATAGCCGTAAAGGGCGGCAAAGAAGGCGTGATCTTGGGGCACGTCTTGATTCGCGAGGTTGGAGCGAAGAAAGGCCAATTGCATGTCCCTCATCTCCTCCCAGTCCACTACGTGTGTGACTAGATCGAATCCTAGACGACGGCAAATTTGCTCAATATTCATTACCGCCAGCTCGGAATTCCAGCCGGCATCGACATGCACCACCAGCGGTCGCAGTCCCCACTCTGCGACCTTAACCGCAATGTAGGAACTGTCTATGCCACCGGATAGGCCAATTATGCAGTCGTAACGCTTACCTTTGCCATAGGCCTTCACTGCTTGAATCATCGCCTCCAGCTTGACTGCATCGCCGCCCAAAGAAGGCCAAGTCGGCTTGACGTTAATGTCGAAGTTGCGACAGTGGTTGCAAACCCCCTGTTCGTCAAATTGGATCTCTGGATCTGTCGTATCCATGACGCAGCGCGTACAGATCTGATACTCGCGCCCCATGAGCACAAACGCGGCCTTCTGAATCGGACGTCCGTCCACTGGCGCACGAATCGCATCTACTGGGCGACTGTAGTCTGGTTTTTGCATATGCTGAGTGTTGAAAAAAGAGAGGCAGGACGGTCTCTGTCCGCGGTCCGAAGATTATCTGCGATGCGAAACGCCTCTCAAGGGCGAATTCAGGGTAACCGCTTGGTCAGATCCACGCGCGCGGGATAGTTGATAAGTACGGCCCTGTGCGGCCCGACGAACACAAAAAAACTACCAGCCGCCACCGCGGAAGCCCCCCCCTCATGTACCGCGGCGACAAAGTCGTCTAGACTTGACGCGCCACCACAGGCCACTATTGGAATGCTAACCGCCGACGACACCTCTCGGATCAGCTTAAGGTCATAACCCGATTGCGTGCCGTCCCGATCTACTGCGTTAACAATAATTTCCCCAACGCCTAGTCGCTCCAGCTCCCGCACATGCGCAGTCAACCCAATAGTCCGCTTGGTCTTGCCCGCATGAGAGCTGAGTTCGTAGCGCCCCAGGAGAGTGCGCCGCACATCCACACAACCGACGATGCTCTGGGAGCCATAGATTGCTACGGCGTCGCGGATCAGCTGGGGTACGTCGTAAGCCGCGGAATCGATAACTACTTTTTCAAAACCTAGGCTGAAAATACGCTTAACTTGTTCCAGCGAAGTGATGCCGCCGCCATAAGCCATAGGCATAAAGGCCTCACCCGCGATATCGGCCAGCAACTCGAAATCCGGCCCCCGGCCTTCTGGCGTTGCGGTGATGTCAAGGAACACTAGTTCGTCGACTTCCTTCTCGTTGAAGATGCGGACCGAGTTGATGGGGTCCCCGATATATTTGGGTTCCTTGAATTTCACCGTTTTGACCAAGCCCTTGCCCCGAAGCAGCAGGACGGGAATGACACGCGTCTTGTTCATGATGCCTAAAGCCCCACAAACGATTGCATCAGCGCCAAGCCATGGCGCAGCGATTTTTCGGGATGAAACTGCGTGCCCATGATGTTGCCCCGCTGCACCGCACAAGTGAATTCGATGCCGTGAACCGCCGTGGCCAGCACGTCCTCGGCATCGGCGCACTCCATGTGATACGAATGTACGAAATAGTAACGGGCGTCTTCGCGCATACCGTCGAGCAGTAGGGAGTGTTTCTTCCGCGTGATCTGATTCCAGCCCATGTGTGGCACCCGGATCCCTGGCATGGCCGGTAATTTACGACAGGCCATGTCAACCCAACCCAGTCCGGGCGCATCACCTTCTTCGCTGCCGTGGCCCAAAATTTGCGCGCCCAGGCAGATGCCTAGCACGGGGCGCCGCAACTCTAGCGCGAAGTGGTCCAGAGCTTCGCGCAGACCGGAAGCGTTGATCATCTTCATGCCGTGATCGAAATGCCCCACTCCGGGCAGTAGCAACTTGTCCGCAGCCAAAATTACTTTAGGCTCTCGTGATACGACTACGTCTGCGCCAGCTTTGCGCAGCATATTGGCGACGGAACTCAAATTCCCTACCCCATAATCCACTAAAGCAATCACGATTGCCCCTCCCTTCGTTCCGCTTGCGGCGCGCTCACTCGCATCAATGCTTCAGCGAATCCCTCAAGCAACCGCTCTGGATCCCAAGCGGCAATGGCATACCGGCGGCCTTCCCAGTTCGGACTCAATCCGCCCGACTCAAACAGTTCATGCCAGCCAACAAGAGTGGCGTGAAGACTAACAGCATCACCCCACCTAGAGAGCGAAGTATGTGGGAGAGGGTACGAGTAGACAACATATCGAGCAAAGAATAAACCCTCTCGAACTGTGCCCCCGATTGCATCGTGTTCTACCTGTCGTACCACCACATGCGCTTCATTCAGAATTGGTCTCATGTCCTCAACATAACCGAGGAATTTAAGATTTGGCGGCGGGTCAGTCAGCCATTTCCCTTGTCCCCCAACGACCAAAAAACGCACGTTGGGCATAAGCCGCGCCGCCATAGCAAATGCACTGCCACCATAGAATTCAGCTCTTCCGTCCGGAATGTAAGTCAATACCGTGAACAAAGATGGCCATTCGATATACGACTCTTCTGGAGGAAATACCTTGCCCACGGGGAAAAGGACAAGATCGCTTTCAATACCCAAGCCACGTAATTCTGCTGCCAACCAAGGCGCGTTAGCAAAATGTCGTCCACGCTGGATGGAATCAACAAAACGGACTTTGTTATCAAGCTGACGCTCTCTGACAGCATCCAGCACATCTGTTCCAATCCAGTAGTAAATTGTCTGCTTGGTCCAAAATATCCGCTGAAAAACCCACCACATGCAATCAAGCAAATACAAACGCTTACCACGTGCGCCCGGCCTAACCCCGACACGTATAAGGACGTCCGCAGCTAGCACCTTCGCAAGAATGCGCCAGGGCCTGATTTCCGGATATTCGCAATAGTCTGCAGTTATTCCAAGGTCAGGACGCATATTAATTACGTGCGCTAAGTGCTGCACCCAGTCGTCTCCATACAAAAATAACCGAAGTGTTTTCATTTCTCTGGGCGAAACACTGATACAAGCACCAAATAAACTAGCAACCCGACACCAGACAAAACGATTACCAAAATAGGTTCCTCCCCTTGAATGCGGGTTACAGCAGCGGGAGCGAAGGAAATTAGCGACACCGCCACTAACCAACCAACGCGCCTACAATAGGAAGACACAGACACCTCAACGAGCCTTGCCATTCGGGCCAGTCCTAAGGCATACAGAGCCATATTTCCCACTGAGATACACACCACTGCCGATGTTGGAGAAGTAATTTTGTCCATAGCTGCCAATGCAAAGGGCAGGCCTCTCATGAATAACTCAGCCAATGCAAAGAAAAATGCGGTGGACAGTGAGTTTCGAACGATAACAATGGAACTGATTGGGGATACTATCATCGACATTGCAATACCCGCCGATAGGATAGACGCATATTCACCAGCGACTCTCCAAGAATCACCTAAAACCAGTGGAATCAAGACTTCGGCACACACTGCCACACCTATCCCAAATGGCAGCGCAACCATGGTCGAAAGGTATAGTGTGTCAAGTACTAACCTTCGCTGTTCAGTTGGCTGTTCGCGACGCGCTGCAAGTTCCCCGCTGAATACTTGGCTGACTGCGCCAGTAACTAATCCCGCAGGCGAAGCAGCCAACCTGGTGGCCATACCCAGTTGACCGGCCTGACTGTTGCCGAATAGCAATGGAAAGAAGATACTTTGAAAGTTTTGGCTAACTGTATTCAATATAGTCGCCGGCCCCATCAGGAGGGGAAAGCGGCGAAATCTCACAAGAACTCGTCGGATCCGACTCAACTGCGGCATCGTAATTGCGAATGACCGCCACAAAAGAACCCAAACTCCAAGCAGTCTAGCGAGCAAATCACCCAACACCAATCCCAAGACTCCCAGCCCCGCGTAGCCGGCGACAATCTGAATACAGACCGCAACGAGGACAATCGTCAGGTAAGCCAAACCAAGACGACTGTACTCCCTAAAACGAGTTGCTCGGGTAACACCGACCGCATACATGCCGTGTGTCAGCAATGCGATTGGACAGTACCACGCAAGCCACCACACATCATGCGACCATTCCGCCGGCGGAAAGATAACTTTCAGTAGAACCACAAGCAAAAGGATAATTGACGCTGCAGCACCCAGTATCCAGAATACCACTTGCATCAGAAGTGGCACTTGCTGGGACCGCGCACCGAGAATAGCTCCTTCAAGTTGTAATGTGAATATCGCCACCAATACGGTGATTACTCCCATGGCACTCCAATAGCTCCCTAATTCCTGCGGCAAAAACAACCGAGCGATTACGGGATACGCTAGTAGCTGCAATCCTTGCGCCAAGGCTCCGCCAGACATTATGGACAGGACTGGAAACCTTCTGAATAGCGAAACTTGCAGGGAAAGCCCTTTAATTTGCATGGAAACTGCGTCAGACGCTGCACCCCATAGTCGCGCTGACAAGTTGCTGCATTTGTAAAGAAAGCCACGGATGCATCGGAAGGCTGAGTACCTGAGTCGCCACTAGATCCCCCACCGGCAAACGCGCGCCGTCGTCTCTGACAGCAGGCTGCTGGTTCAGGGGCATTGGATAATGAACTGCCGTGGGAATACCCGCCTCGTGAAGCTTCTTCTGCACTAAGTCGCGTGATTGCACACGTACTGTGTACTGTGCCCACGCGCTGTAGTTGTGCGCTTCGATATAAGGAGTAGTTCTGATGTCCGTCGCATCGAGCAAGTCCGTGTAACGCTTGGCAACCACTTGCCGCAGCACCAACTCCTCGTCCAGGATCGCAAGTTTGGGCAGAAGAATTGCAGCCTGCAGAGTATCGAGGCGGCTATTCACGCCGACCCGCACATGATGGTAGCGTCGCTCCTGCCCATGGCGTGCGATTTGGCGCATCACCTTGGCCAAGCCATCATCGCTCGTAAAGACTGCACCGCCATCACCATAACAACCCAGAGGTTTGGTCGGGAAAAAGCTGGCGCAGGCGATCGTGCTGAGGTTGCAGCTTTTACGCCCCTTGTAGCTGGCCCCAAAGCTTTGCGCGGCATCTTCGATAACAGGAATGCCGTGCCGCGCAGCGATGGCGTTGATGCTGTCGAAATCTGCGCACTGGCCATACAGGCTGACCGGGATGATGGCCTTGGTACGCGGGGTGATGGACGCCTCGATCAAAGCCGGATCCAAGTTGTAGGTACGCTCGTCGATGTCTACATACACTGGCTTGGCACCTAGCAGGGCCACCGTTTCGGCAGTGGCAATGTAGGTGAAACCAGGAGTGATGACTTCGTCGCCCGGGCTCACGCCCAATGCCATCAACGCGATCTGCAACGCGTCAGTACCGTTCGCCACGCTGATGCAGTACTTGGCGCCGGTATAGGCCGCCAGCTTTTCTTCAAGCTCAGCCACTTCGGGGCCAAGGATGTATTGGCCATGGTCCAGCACGCGCTGGATCGCGGCGTCGATCTGGGGCTTGAGTCGCTGGTACTGACTCTTGAGGTCGATGAAGTCCATGCAATTTTTCCTGTCTTCAATCCACCAAACGGCATTGGCTGTCGCTTAGTGTGTAGCGCCTGCCCGTCTGCTCGCAGGCGGTCTCGCCGTTGCCTGTTAGGGGCAAATTCAGCCGCTCGCCGTGCTGGCTCATCCAGCCGATCTGACGTGCGGGCACGCCCACCATCAGGGCGTAGTCCGGTACATCGTGTTTGATCACGGCACCAGCCCCCACGAAGGCATACTGCCCCACCGTGACGCCGCAGACAATAGTGGAGTTGGCGCCCAGCGTCGCGCCGCGCCGTATCAAGGTACGACGGTACTCGTCCTTGCGAGTCACGGCGCTGCGCGGGTTATAGACATTAGTGAACACCATACTGGGGCCGCAGAACACATCATCTTCCAGGGTCACCGCATCGTAAACGCTCACATTGTTCTGTACTTTGACGTTGTTGCCGATGTGCACATCATTGCCAACAAAGACGTTTTGTCCAAAAGAACAGGCGCGACCTATTCGCGCGCCCGCGCTGATATGCACCCAGTGCCAGACGCGACTGCCTTCGCCAATCTGCGCCCCTGCATCAACGATGGCCGTGGGGTGAACGGTATAGCCTGTGCTCATTACAGTTCCAGCGGCAAGCCCACGCGCACGCCATCACGCGCTGAGCGGTAGGCAGCGATCAGCACTTCCAATGACTTCAAGCCCTCACGGCCATCCACATCAGGCTCGACTTCGCCGCGCAGGGTCTTGATGACGTTGTCGTAGTAGAGAGGATGGCCAAAGCCGTAGACGCTAGTGGTCTCATAGCTGGCAGCCTTGATCTGCTCATCTTCTGGGCGGCTGTCGGCAAACTGCCACTCTTGGATCTCATTGACAGCCACGCCACCTACACGTACCGTGCCTTTTTCTCCCAGGATGGTGATGGACCCCTCCAAATTTTTGGGGTACGTCAGCATGGTGCAGTTCAGCGAGCCAAGAGCACCGTTGCGCCAGCGCACACTGAGCACGCCGCTGTCTTCCGCTTCAATGTCGCGGGCCAACGTAGCGGTGTATGCATGCAAGGAGTCTATGGGGCCGATCAGCCACTCCAGCAGGTCCACATAGTGGCTGGCCTGGTTCATGAAGGCGCCGCCATCGAGCTCCCAAGTGCCGCGCCACTTGGCTTGGTCGTAATATCCTGCCTGAGGCCGCTGCCAGAACACATTAAGGGTGACCATATAAATCTGACCAAAGCGCTTCTGGCTCACGGCTTGTTTGAGCAATTGCAGCGTAGCATTTTTGCGGTTCTGCTTGACGACAAAGAGGCGCACACCCGCTTCCTCGCAGGCACGCACCATGCGCAACCCGTCTTCCCATTTGGTGGCCATGGGCTTCTCGCTGAGCACATGGCGGCCAGCTCGCGCCACTTCAACGGCCTGCTGCGGATGGATACCGCTAGGCGTGGTCAGTACTACACAATCTGCTGTGGTTTTCTCCAGCAGGGCGGTCAGGCTGGCATGGCCTACAGCGCTCGTGCTGTGAACGGCGCGCTCCAGCGCAGCCGAATCGGTGTCGCAAACGTCCACCAGCTCTGCATGCGCAGCATGCTGGCGAATCGAGTCAAAATGGTTCTTGGCGATGCGGCCGCAACCCACCAAGGCGAAGCGGACTTTACGGTCGGTGATCGGGGTATTGCTCATCGCGGAACTCACAGTCGGAACACAGTAAAGCCTGCGGCGGCAACCGAGTGGCGGTCATACAGGCTCTTCACATCGGCCAGCACGGGCTTGTCGCCTCGGCACAGGGTGCGCAATTCGCCGGGCAGCAAATGACGGTATTCGTTGTGGCCCACAGCGACCACCAGCGCATCCACGGGGTGAGCCGCGTCGACGACTCCGAGCTTGAGGCCATATTCATGCTGCACCTCTTCAGCATCGGCCCATGCGTCGGCCACAACAACTTCAACCCCCCAGCCCTGAAACTCGCGGACCATATCAACTACCTTGCTGTTGCGAATGTCCGGGCAGTTCTCCTTAAAGGTGAGACCCAACACCCCCACACGGCAACGTGGTACATCCATACCGTTTTGCAACATGTGCTTGATGGTGTTTCGCGCCACATAGCGCGCCATGTTGTCGTTGATGCGACGCCCCGCCAAAATTACTTGCGGGTGATAGCCCACCTCCTCGGCCTTGTGCGTCAAATAGTAAGGGTCAACGCCAATACAGTGCCCCCCCACCAGCCCCGGGCGAAATGGCAAAAAGTTCCACTTGCTACCCGCAGCCTCCAATACATCCAGCGTATCGATCCCCAAACGGGCAAAAATGACTGAGAGCTCGTTGATCAGCGCGATGTTCAGGTCGCGCTGGGTGTTCTCAATGACCTTCGCCGCCTCGGCGACTTTCAGACTGCTGGCCTTGTGGGTACCGGCCGTGATGATGCTGCGGTAGAGCGCATCTACCGCGTCAGCCACCGCAGGGGTGCTGCCGCTGGTAATCTTCTTGATTTTGGTCAGCGTGTTGACCTTGTCACCCGGGTTGATTCGCTCTGGGCTGTAGCCGCAATAAAAATCTTGATTGAACTTGAGGCCCGAAAACTTTTCGAGCACAGGAACACAGACTTCTTCAGTAGCACCAGGGTAAACCGTTGATTCATAGATCACTACGGCACCACCGGGTATTACCTTGCCAACGGTTTCGCTGGCTTTGATTAGCGGCGTCATATCCGGACGATTCGCTGTATCTACAGGCGTCGGCACGGTCACGATAAACACTTGGCACTGCTTCAACAAGGCCGGATCTGCCGTGTAGGTAGCATGGGCTGCAGCCTTGAGCTCATCACTGGACACCTCCAGCGTGCTGACCCCGCCCTGCAGAGTCACAGCTCCCGCCTCATGCCGCAACTGCTCTATCTCTGCACGCAGGCGCTCGTATTCAGCCATCTTGATTTGTAAATAGCTCACCGCTAGGCTGCTTTTGGCCGCAATGCCCGCGGGCGTCAGCAAATACGCATAGGCCAACTTGTTGTTGCTGCCGCGGAAGTTCTGCAGCTTGATAAAGCCTTTGCCCAATAGCGCCTGCACGCAGTAGTTGGCCTTGCCCAAACTCACACCCAACTCCACCGCCAGCTCACGTTGGGTGAGCTGTGGATTTTTTTCCAGCAGGCGCAGGACCCTGAGGCTCGACTCTTCAGCGGAGGCAGACATATGGCGCAAGCTTGTTCATCGGTTGAACATTCTATACGCCAAATACTAACGACACCTTAGAAATGTCAGAAGTGAATGCCTCGCATCATCTGCTGCATCGCAATCGCCTCCGGTGACAACTTCGGTTTTTCGCCCGGCTTGGCCCCTTTGGCTGCAGACGAATCCGGGAACATGCGGAAGCTGGTGTTCATGGCGATCTGGGCGATGCGGGGCACCAGCGCATGCATCACCTGCCCGGTAATGCCCAAGCGTGTGGCGATTCGCACAGGCTTGCTGATGCAAGCGTCAGCCACCATGTCAGCGGCTTGCTCGGGTGACAGCGTGGGCACGTTGTTATAAATGTTGGTAGGCGCGATCATGGGGGTGCGCACCAGCGGCATGTTGATGGTGGTGAAGCTGATGCCCTGGTCTGCGAACTCGCTGGATGCGCAACGCGTCCAAGCGTCCAAAGCGGCTTTGGATGCTACGTAGGCGCTGAAGCGCGGTGCATTGGTCAGCACGCCAATCGAACTGATGTTCACGATGTGCCCTTTTTTCTTGGCCACCATGCCCGGCAACAAGCCCATGGTCACGCGCAGGCAACCGAAGTAATTGAGCTGCATCGTGCGCTCAAAATCATGGAAACGGTCGTAACTGGACTCGATCGCGCGGCGGATGGAGCGGCCTGCGTTGTTAATCAGGAAGTCCACGCCCCCATGGTTCTCTATCAGCACTTTGACGAAACGGTCGCAGTCCGCCATGTCAGCAATATCCGCCGGGTAAGCCACAAAGCTATAGCCTTTCGCCTTGGCTTCCTTGCAAGCCTCTTCCAGCTTGTCCAGGTCCCGACCACAAATGATCGTAGTCGCGCCAGCCTCGGCAAATTTGTGCGCAGCTGCCAAACCGATGCCCGATGAGCCCCCAGTCACCAACACCACTTTGCCGCCCACGGTTCCGCGCAGGGAACGGTCGATATGCAGGTCGGGGTCCAAGTGACGCTCCCAGTAATCCCACAAACGCCATGCGTAGTCTTTCAAGTTGGGGCATTCAACGCCCGAACCCTTCAGCATCGCCAAAGAATCACGGCAGTCAAAGCGTGTGGGGTAGTTGATAAAGGTGAGCATGTCTTCCGGCAGGCTCAGGTCCTTCATGATCGCGTTCCGAACCCGACGTACAGGCGCGAGTCCCATCAGACTCTTTGTCACGCTGCGTGGAATGAACCCCAAGAGGGCGGCATTCACAAAGATATTCATCTTTGGGGCATGGGCCGCTTTGCTGAAGATGTCCAGTACGTCGCCTACGCGGTAGCCCACCGGATCCACCAAGTGGTAGCACTGCTTGGCAATGCCCTGCTTGTGGCTGATAACGTTCAAAGCATCAACGACAAAATCTACGGGGACGATGTTGACCCGACCGCCTTCCAAACCGATGGATGGCATCCATGGCGGAAGCAATTGCCGCATGCGCTGAATGAGCTTGAAAAAGTAATACGGCCCATCAATTTTGTCCATTTCACCGGTCTGGCTGTCGCCAACCACCATAGCCGGGCGATACACCGACCAAGGAACCTTGCATTCCTTGCGGACAATCTTCTCGCTTTCATGCTTGGTCATGAAGTACGGGTGTTCGTAGTTCTCGGCCTCATCGAACATGTCTTCACGAAACACGCCTTCATACAGGCCCGCTGCAGCAATGGACGACACGTGATGGAAATGACCGGCATCGATGGCCTTGGCAAATTCCACGGTATTGCGGGTTCCTTCGACGTTGACGGCAATTTGCGACTCTTCGTCAGCCTCCAAGTCATACACCGCGGCGAGGTGATAGAAGTGGTCAACCTGACCTTTGAGGGCTTTGATGGCGTCTGCACTGACGCCCAGCTTCTTGCCCGTCAAATCACCGAAGACCGGGACAACCCGCCCTGCCGATTTGGCGTCGGACACCGCCCAGAACTCACGCAAGTCGGCGACTTTATCTTCACTCTCTTTGCGAATCAGGAAGTGCACTGTCGCACCCTTGCGCTGCAACAATTTTTTCACCAGACGTTTGCCGATAAACCCTGTAGCCCCTGTGACGAAATACCGCATACATGCTCCTGTTAATCGAATAATTCTGACGGTTTTTGGCGCTGCGGATTTCATCGTAAACCCGCGAAGTCTTTTGTATGACTGCGCGATTGTGAAACGCTTTCAGCGTTTTCCTTAGTGGCGCCCACCTACACAGACTGCATGACAGGCCTTAGAGTAAGCATCAAGCCGGTGCAAATACGCTTGTGCACCCTGTCACACACTCATCAGGAGTTCTCATGGTCAAGAAAATCCAAAAAAGCAAATCATCTCCTTCTACCGGCACGCCGTTGTCGTCTTCGGTCAAGGACTCTGCACAACAAATCTGGCAGGCCGGCTTGGGCGCCTTCACCCGCGCACAGGCCGAAGGCAGCAAGGCATTTGAAGCATTGGTCAAGGAAGGCGTGAGCATCCAGCGCAAGACCCAAGCCGCGGCCGAAGGCAAAATTAACGAAGCCACTGCCAAAATGTCGACCATGGCCAACGACATCACCAGCAAAGCCACCGGTCAGTGGGACAAGTTGGAAAACATCTTTGAAGAACGCGTCGCCAAAGCCCTGAACAAGCTGGGCGTTCCCTCCGCCAAGGACGTGAGCGCTTTGATTGAGCGCATCGAAGAACTCAACAAGACCGTCCAAAAGCTGTCTGCCAAAGCACCTGCGGCAACCAAAACCGCGAAAGCTCCCTCCAAGAAGGCCGCGCCTGCGCCTGCAGCCGTGACCAAAAAGGCACCAGCCAAAAAAGCCACCACTTCCAAACCCGCTGCCAAAAAGGCTGCCAGCAAAAAAACCACGACGAGTAAAGCGCCGGTAGTGCCTGCAGACGGCAACGCGACTCCACAAAACTGATCGCTCCAGGCGGTAGAACAAGGGCGCAAAGGCGCCCTTTTTTACGCCCGTCGAAACTGCTGCATCGCAGCATGAACACCCTCCTCTGAACACTACACTTCCCCCATGACGGCAGCCCGACAAACCAAGCCCCGAATCGCCATGGCACTCGCTGGTGGCGGTCCTTTGGGGGCCATTTATGAAGTAGGCGCGCTGTGTGCTCTGCACGACTCTTTGGCCGGCTTGGATTTCAATCACCTAGACCACTATGTAGGCGTTTCTGCCGGCGGATTTATCGCTGCAGCCCTTGCCAACGGCTTAACGCCCCACCAGCTCTGCGCGTCCTTCATTGAAGGGGACGCCAACTCCAACGACTTCTTTGACCCTGCCTGGCTGATGCAGCCTGCGTATGACGAATGGGCGCGGCGCGGCATCATGTTGCCGGGCCTGCTGGCGTCCGTGAGCTGGGACATGCTGACGCGACGCACTTCCGCCATTCGGGCGCTGGAACGGTTGGCACCCGCATTGCCGACCGGCGTCTTCTCCAACTGCCAAGTGGATACACAACTCTCGAGACTGTTCAACCAGGACGGCCGCACCAACGATTTCCGCAAACTGGCCTGCAAGCTCACCTTGGTCGCCACTCACTTGGACAGTGCCGAAGCAGTCGCATTCGGAAGCAAGGGATGGGACCACATCCCCATCTCCAAAGCCGTGCAAGCCAGCTCGGCCTTGCCGGGGCTGTTTCCGCCGGTTGCCATTGAAGACCAGTATTTCGTGGATGGGGCGATGAAGAAGACGATGCACGCCTCGGTCGCGCTTGAAGAAGGGGCAGATCTTTTGATTTGCCTGAATCCCTTGGTGCCCTTCGACGCAACGGCCCCCCAATACAAACGGATCATGCAGGCGGGCATCCCTGCAGAAAAGCGCAACATCCCGCGTATTGTGGATGGCGGCTTGCCGGCTGTATTGAGTCAGACTTTCCGCTCCATGATCCACTCGCGCATGGAGCTGGGCATGAAGCACTACGCCCATGCTTACCCTGACACCGACATCGTTTTGATCGAGCCGGACCATCGGGACCCGGAGCTGTATCTGGCCAACACCTTCAGCTACGCACAACGCAGGCAACTCGCCGAGCACGCGTACCAGCAAACCCGCCAACTGCTTCGCTCTCGAAAAACCGGCTTGTCCGCACAACTTCACCGCCATGGCATTCGGCTGCGGCATGATGTGCTGGACGACCCCAAGCGCCACCTGTGCGCCCCGAGGAAATCCCCATCCCGTTTAGGGCAAGCATTGGGTACATTGCAGGATGTTATGGAAGATCTTTCACATGTGGTTCGCCACGAGACACTGCTGAGGCACTGACCCATGGTTAAAAAAGCGCCACGGCGTACTGCCGAGCGGATACTGGAAACCACCCTGGAACTGTTCAACCGCTTCGGGGAGCCGAATGTATCGACCACCCTGATTTCGGCAGAACTCGGCATCAGCCCCGGGAATTTGTATTACCACTACCCGGCCAAAGACGAGCTGATCAACTCCCTGTTTGACCGCTACGAACGTTCGCTCAACGAGGTACTCAACGCCAGTGACAATGTCCGCGATGTAGAGGACGCTTGGTTTTTCATGCACACGCTGTTCGAGCTGATCTGGCAGTACCGCTTTTTGTACCGCGACCTGAACGACCTGCTCAGCAAAAACAGGCGCCTGGAAACCCACTTCCAAAGCGTGCTGAAGAACAAGACCCGCTCGATACGCGCCATGCTCGAGTCCATGGCTCGCGCAGGCGCCTTGCGCATGGATGTGCGCGAAATGGAGCCTACCGCTACCAGCATGGTGGTAGTCCTCACGTACTGGCTGAGTTTTGAATATGTGCGCGACCCGCGCAACGCCCTGGAGCCGGAAAGCGCGCAAGCGGCCCTGCTGCGCGGCGGACAACATGTGCTTAATCTTTTGGTCCCCTACCTTGAAGTCCAGCAACGCAGCCATTTGTTGCAACTCAGCGGTGCCTACACCAGCTCCTGATGCACGGCACTCCGGTCTGGGACCCTTACCCCTACGTGCATCAGCACCTGTTTGACAGCGAGAACCTGCAAAACCACTGGGCGCGCCTGCACGATGGTGATCAGGAACCCCTGCCCCTAGACCCCGAGGTGTTACAGGCTTGGGTCCTGTACCACCGCGGCGAGTTCGAAGCAGCGTTCCGCGCAGGGCGTTTGCTCGGCCCGGCCGGCTACGCCGTGATGAACAAGGCGTGCGTGATCCAGGCGGACTACTTGGAGCGCAACGAAGCCGCCCGCTTAAAGTTGTATTTCGATACCGCAGAGCGTGCGAAAGCCCACATGGCGGCAGAGCCCGGCAACCCCAATGCGCACTACTTTTATGGCTACGCCTTGGGTCGCTACAGCCAGAGCACCAGTGTGGCGCAAGCGCTGGCCAAGGGTTACGGCGAAAAAATCAAAACTGCGTTCGAAACCACTATTGGCTTGAGCCCCCGCCATGCAGATGCACATATTGCATTGGGCTCATTCCATGCAGAGGTGATCGACAAGGTGGGCCCCATGATCGGCAACATGACGTACGGAGCCAAGCGCGAAACCGCCTTGCACCATTTCCGGACGGGCTTGGCGCTCATTCCACGCGCGGCCATCGCGCTGACTGAGTACGCACGCGGCTTGCTCATGCTCGACAGACAGCAGTTTGAATCCGAGGCCATGTGCCTCTATGAACAAGCTGCAGCCGTCCAGCCTCTGGATGCGATGGAGCACCTTGGGGTGCTCCAAGTTAAGGCCGAACTGGCAAACTGATCAATCGCCCCAAGGCAACATCAATGTCAGCATGGAGAGCTTGGCAAATTCCGGCTCAAACTGGTCAATGATCTTCTGGGGATCCGGGCACAAGGTCGCATCCGTCACCACGCCGAACTGCACACCACCGCCGTAACTGAGGATGGAGACACCCAAGCCCACGGAACCGCTCTGGGGCACCCAGAACAGATTTTCCTCAATCGTAGCGCCGCAGATTTTGAGCTTCTCGCGCGGACCCGGCACATTGGTCATGACTGCCGTAGTCTTTTTGGAGAACAGGCTCAAAAGGGCATCTTGGGCCGGCTTGATCAGCAAACCTGCCACCGCCAACAGGCCGAAGGCCAGCAGAGGCTGCATGCTGCCCTTCAGGCCTCGCATGCGGGTGCGGACTTCGTACACACGCTCGACCGGGTTTTCTAAGCCAATGGGCAGTACCAAGGGCGCCAGGCCGAACTGGTTACCCAATTTATAGGCGTGCTCCAGGGGCCGCAGGTTTACCGGCACCATAGCGCGGATTTCCTTGCCGGCTACCGCATCGCCTTGCTCGCGCAGGTATTCGCCAATCGCACCTGCCACGCAACTCAGCAACACATCATTGATGGAGCAATTCAAGGCCTTACCCACCGCTTTCACCTCTTCCAGTGGCAAGGGTGCACACCACGCCACTCGCTTGGCGGTGCCGGGCTGCCCCTTGAGCCGCGTGGGCGAATCGTCGGGCATCAAGGCTAACGCCGCCAAGTCGCTCACCACCTGGTAGGCCATCTTTGCCATATCGACCGAGCTGTGCATGCCCGACTCCATGCCCTTCTGGGGCTCCATCAACAGCGACAGGGACTTCACTGCACCATCTCCGGCCGCGCTCAGCGCTTTTACGGCCATATGGGTCAGGGGCTTGAGCAAGGCATCGCTCAGCCATTCTTCTGCGCCATCCAGCCCCTGGGCCCGCTCAGGTTTACTGCGGCGTTGCGGTGGCGGGCTACCGCCGTCCACCAAGGACTGGGTTACTGAAATCAGGGCAATGCCGTCTGCAATGCAATGGTGAATGCGCACCATCAAGGCCGAGCCGCCTCTGTAGTTTTCCACCAAATGGAACTGCCAGAGCGGCCGGCTGCGATCCAGTGGCTCCATGGTCAGGGCAGCCAGTCGCTCCTGCAAGGCCTCCTGCTCGCGGCCACGCGGCTTTTTGGCCAATGTCTCTGTCACCACATGCCGGTCGATATCGAAGTTGGCATCTTCCACCCAACTAGCCCCGGCAGCGTCTTCCACCACACGCTGCTTGAAGCGGGGGTATTTCAACAGGCGGTCTTCCACACGCTGCTTCAGGTCTGCGAGTGGCAAGCCAGGTTTGGTGACCCATACCCCCACAATCATCATGAGGTTGGAGCTGGAGTCCATGCGCAACCAAGCCGTGTCTACCTTGGACATGCGTTCGCCATTCAGACCCAGGGTGCCGATAACGGCATCTGCCACATTTTTTTGCACCGCTTCGGCCGCCTTGCGTGTGCGGCGCACCACCTTTTTGGCGACCGGCACACCGGATAGTGCAGCGTTGGAGATGGGGGTGCGGGCCTTGTCGGCAACGTTCTTAGCAGTGACGCGGGTGACCATGGATTCTCCGGACGGAACAGGTATGGGGGCGAACGCCTATTCTGGGGGCAAAACGCCGCTTAAGATACGGGTGAAGCACCTGCCTGCATCGGGTGTTCCCCCTAGTTCCTTGCACAAACCCGAACGGAGAAAACCATGGCCGATCTCAAAGCCGCTTTCGAAGCCGCTGTTGCCAATTCCAAAAACCTGAGCGAGCGCCCCGATAACGGCACTCTGCTCAAGATTTACGCCCTCTACAAGCAAGCTACCGCGGGCGACAACACCGAAAAGAAACCCGGTTTCGCCGACATGGTGGGCCGCGCCAAGTGGGATGCCTGGAATGGCTTCAAGGGCACCAGCAACGATGACGCCATGCAGCAGTACATCGATCTGATTGAATCTTTGAGCTAAATCAGCTCCTAGCTCTCGTGCAATATGCGCAGGTAGCTATCAAAAAAGTAGCGCAATGCGCTACTTTTTTTTCGCCCCGGCTTTGGCAGCCGCTTTGGGTTTGAGCAGTTGATCGAGGTTTTTGACGATCTCGGCCTCAATCTTGTCCTTGAATGCTCCGAGCAAAAAGCCGAGCTTGGCGCTGAGCTCGAACTTCGAATCGCTCACCTGCAGCATGCCGCTGACTCCCGAGCGCTTGAAGATCACTTCATCCAGCTCATCGCCTTCAACATAGGTGCACTCCATGTCGAAATCCTGCTCAGCCTGCTCGGCCCATTGAAATGCAATTTTGCGTGCGGCGGCAAAGCCCAGGCTGTGTTCGCGCAGTATGTGTAAGTCCGCCATGGGTGCTCCTCTTGTCAGTATGCTGTGGGTGCTGCATTTGCAGTTAACGGCATCATAAAACCACAGCGGACCCCGCCATGCTTTACAAATTCAAATCCAAAGTAGCCAGCGACGTCATCATGCTGGAGCCCAATGGCCGGCAGATTCTGGCTCTGTGGGGGCGCACCGGCGAAGAGAGCTTGCGCAAGGGCATCTTGCTAGCCGCAGACATGCCAGGCGCCATCAGAGCGCTCGAGGAAGCCATTGCCAAGGAAGAGGCACAACGCGCCCAAGCCGCCTTGGAGGCACAAGAAAAAGGCGAAGATACGACGCCTGCCGGTGTGAGCTTGCGCCAACGGGCTACGCCCTTGCTGGACATGGCCCGGCGCAGCATGGCTGCGGGCAAGGACATCACGTGGGGTGTCTGACCCGGCGAGCGGGTCAGACAGGTTTCATGCCAGATCAGTCAGCGTAGACGCCGGCGGCTTTGATAATGGGGGTCCATTTGGCGATTTCGGCCGCCACGAACTTCTTGTGCTCAGCAGGTTCGACACGCTTGTCGGTAATCACCACTGCACCCAGCGCTTCTTGCTTCTTGATGAAGTCAGCATCTTTCAACGCGGCCTTCAGAGCGGAGTTGAGCTTGGCCTGAATGTCAGCGGGTGTGCCTTTGGGGGCATACAGGCCGTGCCAGATGGTCACTTCGAAGTTAGACAGGCCTTGGCTTTGCAAAGTGGGCAGGCTCTTCAAAGCAGCAGTGGTCAAGGGCTTGGCAGTAGTGACGGCATAAGCATTCACTTTTTTGCCTTCAATTTGCTGGGTGGTGTTGGTGGTCTGGTCACACATCAGGTCGATCTGTCCACCAATCAGGTCGGTCATTGCGGGTGCGGTGCCTTTGTAAGGCACTGTGGTCATGTCGACCTTGAGAGCACTCTGGAAGAGCAAGCCACATAGATGGGAAGCTGAACCGACGCCTGCATTACCGAGATTGATCTTGCCTACGTTCTGGCCGATCCAGGTGGTGAGCTCCTTGTAGGACTTTGCGGGCAGATCAGGACGGCCGATCAGGGTCATGGGCACATCGTTGATCATGCCCAGGTACTCGAAGTCCGACTCGACCTTGAAAGGCATGTTGCGCAACAAGCCGGGCATGGTGCCCATGGCGATGTGGTTCAACAGCAGGGTGTAGCCGTCCGGCGCGGCCTTGGCGACTTTGCTGGATCCGATAGAGCTGCCTGCACCCGCCGCGTTGTCAATGATGATGCTCACATCGCCCAGCTGCTTGCGCAGTGATTCACCCAAATCGCGCGCTACGCGGTCAGTGGGACCACCTGCAGCAAACGGCACCACGATGGTGATGGGCTTGGAGGGATACGCCTGTGCGAAGGCCGAAATCGAGAACATGGCAGCCGTCGCAACGAGTAGTTTTTTCATGGTTTGTCTCCTAGTTAATGGATGCAGTCTAGCCCGCCCCACACAGTGTTGTCATGTGGAAAGCACCTAGCTCGCGGGGCTATTAAAAATGAGAATGAGCATTCCCGCCTAAGCAAGGTTATCGGGTCCGGCACAGTGAGGTAACTGTGGTGTTCAACAGCTCGGGAAAACCCTGAGACCCGCAACAGCGGGCCTCTTGCTCAGCGGTAACTGCGTGCGTCCTCGATGACTTTGCCGTCATTGGGCAGGCTGCCCGGAGACAACAGTTGCACATCCCCACGCAGCTTGGTGACCTCGCGCACCGCATCAGCCACACGCTGCGCAAGGCCTTCGGGTTGAACTCCAACCTCCAGCATCAGGGTCATTTGGTCGTTGGCCATTTCACCGCTGACCACCAGACGGGCCTTGTGCACTTCGGGGAACCGCTTGGCCACTTCGTCCACCTGCTTGGGGTGCACGAACATGCCGCGCACCTTGGTGGTTTGGTCAGCACGACCCATCCAGCCTTTGATGCGGGTGTTGGTGCGACCGGTAGGGCACTGCCCGGCCAGCACCGCTGAAAGGTCACCGGTGCCGAATCGGATCAAGGGGTAGTCGGGGTTCAGGCTGGTCACCACCAACTCGCCCACTTCACCTTCGGGGACCGGGTCGCCGGTACCGGGCCGCACAATCTCCACGATCACCTGCTCATCCAGCACCAGCCCTTCACGTGCATGGGTCTCGTAGGCAATCAGACCCAAATCCGCCGTGGCATAGCACTGATAACCATCCACCCCGTGGGCGGTGAACCAGTCTCGCAACGAAGGTGGAAACGCCTCGCCACCGAACATGGCTTTACGCACGGTGGGCAGGGCCACGCCCATTTCCAACGCTTTCTCAAGAATGATTTTCAGGAAGCTGGGGGTACCGATGTAGCCCGCAGGCTGCAATTCGGCCATGGCCTGAACCTGCTGCTCGGTCTGACCAGTGCCGCCTGGAAACACCGTGCACCCCAAGGCATGGGCGCCCGTCTCCATCATGGAGCCGGCGGGCACAAAGTGGTAGCTGAAGCTGTTGTGGATCAGCTCGCCGGGACGAAAACCCGCCGCGTAGATGGCCCGTGCCATGCGCCAGTAATCGCGCGCTGTGCCCTCGGGTTCGTAGATAGGGCCCGGACTGGCAAACACGCGGGTCATGGCGCTGCCGAACCCGATGGCACTGAAACCACCAAATACATTGCCGCCCTGTTGGCGCGCAGCCTGCTGCAGCGCCTGTAACTCGGATTTGCGGGTCACCGGCAGTCGCGCCAATGCCGCACGGTCGGTAATGCAGGCAGGGTCCACGCCCTGCAGGATGGAGGCAAACGCCGGGCTGTGTTGCTGCGCTTGGGCGACCTGCCGGGGGAGTGCCGACATGTGGGCAGCATCGCGCTCGGCCTGCGAACGGATTTCCAGGGCGTCGTAGGCGGGGGTCATAGGCTCTCCGTCAGCTGGTTTGCTATTATTTCAGGAGCTACTCGCGCACATTTGATGGGCGCCAGAAGCACTTTATTATCAAAAATCAGGCCAACCAGCGCTTGCGGCGCTTGTAGCTCTTTACGTCTTTGAAGCTCTTGCGTTCACCGCCACCCACACCGAGGTAGAACTCCTTGACGTCTTCATTGCTGCGCAAGTCAACGGCTGCGCCATCCATCACCACGCGACCGCTTTCCATGATGTAGCCGTAGTCGGCGTATTTCAGTGCCATGTTGGTGTTTTGCTCGGCCAGCAAGAAGGTCACCTTCTCTTTGGCGTTGAGGTCTTTCACGATCTCAAACACCTCTTCCACGATCTGTGGCGCCAGGCCCATGGAGGGTTCATCCAGCAGAACCATGCTGGGGTTAGCCATGAGCGCGCGGCCGATGGCGCACATCTGCTGCTCACCACCGGAGGTGTAAGCCGCCTGGCTGGTGCGGCGGGTTTTGAGGCGGGGGAAGTAGTTGTAAACCTTCTCGAGGTTCGCCGCCACCTCGGCCTTGCTCTTGCGGGTGTAGCCACCGGTCAACAGGTTTTCTTCAATGGTCAGGTGGGCAAAACAATGGCGCCCCTCCATCACCTGCACCACACCGCGCTGCACCAGGTCGGCAGGGCTCAGGTTTTCGATGCGTTCACCGCGCAGCTCAATGCTGCCTTTGGTGACCTCACCTCGCTCACCGGCCAACAGGTTGGACACGGCGCGCAAGGTCGTCGTTTTGCCCGCCCCATTGCCGCCAAGGATGGCCACGATGCCACCTTCGGGCACCTGAAGGGAAACCCCTTTGAGTACCAGAATGACGTGGTTGTAAATGACCTCGATGCCATTCACGTTGAGAACGATATTTTTCGGTTCCATAACTCAGCCTTGTTGACCAGATGAAAGCCCCGATGCACGACGCTTTCATCTGGAGAGTGGCAAGCGAAGCAAGCCACCCTTCCAGAAACACCGCGGAACCGGCTATGCCGGGCCGCTGGTATTGCCCCCTAGAGGGGGGAGGACCGCTACACGCAGTGAGCGGTCAACGGGGGTGCTTTCAAGACTGGCAGTCCGCAGGTGTGCGGGCAGTCAGCTTCTTCTCTGCGGCGTACTTGGCAGCAGTGGTCTTGACCAAAGGCTTGATGATTTGCTCATCGCCTTGCAGCCAATCCGAGGTGAACTGCCATTTGGCGCCGTCCCAAGTGTGGATACGGGCCCAGGACGCACCCATGTGGTCCATGCACGAGGTGCTGATGGGGCGCATCACGCCGGCAAAGCCGAGTGCGTCCAACTTGGCCTGGGTCAAGTTCAGGTTTTCCAGACCCCAGCGGATCTGCTCACCAGTCATCACCTTGCCTTTGCCGAAGCGGTCTTGCGCAGCCCGCACGCCCTCGATGCCCAGCATGGCGCTCATGGCGCCGCGCATGTAGAGCACCTGACCGACTTCATCTTTCGGTCCTGTGCCCTGGCCCTTGTCGTGCACCATGGCCATGACGTCTTTCACGAGCTTGGATTGAGGCTCAGCACCGTGCTGCATCGTCACTGCGTTGTAGCCCTTGGCTCCTTCGGCCACGTCCTTCACGTCCGGCTCAGCACCGGCCCACCACACGCCGTACATCTTTTCGCGGGGGTAGCCGGTGGCTTGTGCTTCCTTGATGGCAGTGGAGTTCATCACACCCCAGCCCCACAGGACCACGTAGTCAGGACGGTTCTGGCGCACTTGCAGCCAAGTGGCCTTTTGCTCCACGCCGGGGGCCGTCACAGGCAACAGGGTCAGGTTGAAGCCGTGCATGGCCGCACGCTCTTGCAACAAGGGGATAGGCTCTTTGCCGAACGGGCTGTCGTGGTAAACCAGCGAAATTTTCTTGCCTTTGAGCTTGTCGAAGCCGCCTTCCTTTTTGGCGATGGCTTGCATGATGGCGTCTGCAGCCACCCAGTACGTGCCGGCAATCGGGAAGTTCCACTTGAAGACGGAACCATCCGCGCTCTCGCTACGGCCATAGCCCACTGTCACCACAGGAATCTTGTCCGCAGGTGCTTTTTCGGTAATCGCGAACGTAGCGCCGGTGGACAGGGGTTGTACAAACGACGCACCCTTGCCCTTCAGGCGCTCATAGCACTCCACGCTGCGGGCCGTGTCGTAACCGGTTTCGCATTCTTCAAAACTGAACTTCACCCCATTGATGCCGCCGCGGGCATTGGTGAGCTTGATGTAGTCCACATAGCCGTTGGCCCATGGCACACCGTTGGGCGCGTAAGGCCCGGTGCGGTACGACAACACCGGAATGAACTGCTCCTTGGCTTGCGCAAAAGCATTGCCTGCCATCAGGCCGGATGCACCGGCAGCCACCAGAGTGCTTGCGAGTACGAGTTTAGAAAGCTTCATTTGTCTCTCCTGTAATAAGTGGTTGAAGCACGGGGAAAACACGGAACCTGGCCTCCCCTCAGTGAGGGAAAGGCCACAAACGCAACTTTTGTTTACCGATGGACCACAGCTTGGCCAGGCCGTGGGGCTCGACGATCAGGAACCAAACAATCAGACCGCCGAACACCATCAGCTCGGCATGCGAGACAGCGGCCGTGGAGATCTCAAATCCGAACAGACCCGCCAAGGCAGGCAGGAACTGGCTCAAGAAGATGGGCAAAACCACGATGAATGCCGCACCGAAGAAGCTGCCCATGATGGAGCCCATGCCGCCGATGATCACCATGAACAGCAGTCGGAACGACTGGTCCACCGAGAAGGCTGCAGGCTCCCAGGCACCGAGGTAAATAAAGCCCCACAAGGCACCGGCGACACCCACGATGAAAGAGCTCACCGCGAACGCACTCAGCTTGGCGTACATGGGGCGAATGCCGATCACCGCAGCCGCCACGTCCATATCGCGGATCGCCATCCATTCACGTCCCACGGCGCCACGCACCAGGTTCTTGGCCAGCAAGGCAATCACCACGAGCAGCGACAGACAGAAGATGTACTTGGCCAGGGGTGATTCCAGCGAGAGACCGAATACCTGCAAATTGGAGACCGACACCGAGCCCGAAGGCGAGTTGTTGGTGAACCACTGAATGCGCAAGAACATCCAGTCCGCAAAAAACTGAGCCGCCAGCGTGGCCACCGCGAGGTACAAGCCCTTGACGCGCAAACTGGGCAGCCCGAAGACCATGCCGAACAGCATGGAGCTCACGCCACCCAGCAGCAGCGCGACCAACAAAGGCATGCCCTCAATGCGCACAAAGAAGTTGTATGCCGCGTAGGCGCCTACCGCCATAAAAGCGCCGGAACCCAGCGAAATCTGGCCGCAGAAACCCACCAGAATATTCACGCCGACAGCGGCCAGTGAAAAGATCAAAAAGGGAATCAGGATCGCCCGGAACAGGTAGTCGCTGGCCAACATGGGCACCAGCGCAAAGCCCACCATCAACAGGGCTCCGATGGCCATGCGGTCTTGCAGAATGGGGAATATCTGCTGGTCCGCGCGATAGGTGGTTTTGAATTGGCCGTTTTCTCTGTAGAACATTTTTTACTCTCGAGTGATCTTTTGTCTTCGACCCGCTTCGCTTAACTTTGCTTCGCAAAGTTAGTCTGCGACGAAAAATAATTGAGTGCGTATTTCATACGCGGTCAATAATTTTTTCGCCGAACAAGCCCTGGGGCCGGATCAGCAGGAAACCAAGCGCCAACACATAGGCGAACCAGATTTCGATACCGCCGCCCACATAAGGCCCGAGGTACACCTCAGAAAGCTTTTCGCCCACGCCGATGATCAAGCCACCCACGATCGCGCCGGGCACCGATGTCAGCCCCCCGAGAATCACGACCGGCAGTGCACGCAAGGCCACGGTGGTCAGGGAAAACTGCACGCCCAGCTTGCTGCCCCAGATCATTCCGGCCACCAGGGCCACCACGCCGGCTACGCACCACACGATGACCCAGATGCGGTTGAGAGGAATGCCGATGGACTGCGCAGCCTGGTGGTCATCCGCCACGGCGCGCAGGGCGCGGCCCGTTGCTGTTTTCTGGAAGAACACGCTCAGCAGGGCCACCAGTGCAGCAGCGATGATGGCGGCATAAAAGTCTTCTTTGTTGATCAGGATGCCGCCTTCAAACGTGCTCTCCAGAATCATCACTGGATCCTTGGGCATGCCGATATCGATCTTGTAGATGCTGCTGCCGAAGATGCTTTGGCCCAGCCCTTCCATGAAGTAAGTGATGCCCAGGGTTGCCATCAGCAAGGTGGTGCCTTCCTGGTTGACCAGATGGCGCAGAACCAAGCGCTCAATGATCCAGGCCACCACAAACATCACAACACCCGCACCCACAAAGGCCAGCACGTTGGCCGCCACCGGGGAAGTGATGCCCAGATACACCGGAATCCATTCCGCGAAGCGCGCCATCGCCAAAGCGGCAAACAGCACCATCGCACCTTGGGCAAAGTTAAAGACGCCTGAGGCTTTGAAAATCAGCACAAAGCCCAACGCGACCAGCGAATACAGCATGCCGGCCATCAGGCCGCCGAGTAAGGTTTCAAGGAAAAAAGCCATGGTGTTTTCTTTCAGTGGCTGGTGCCGAGGTAGGCGCTGATCACGTCTGCGTTGTTGCGCACTTCGTCCGGGGTGCCATCGCCGATTTTTTTACCGTAGTCCAGCACGACCACGCGGTCGCTGATGTCCATCACCACGCCCATGTCGTGCTCGATCAACACCACCGTCGTGCCGAATTCATCGTTCACGTCGAGCACAAAGCGGCACATGTCCTGCTTCTCTTCGACGTTCATGCCGGCCATGGGCTCGTCGAGCAGCAGCACTTGGGGTTCCATCGCCAGCGCGCGGCCCAAGTCGACCCGCTTTTGCAGGCCGTAAGGCAGCTGACCCACAGGCGTCTTGCGGTAGGCCTGGATTTCCAGGAAATCAATGATGCGCTCCACCGCCTCGCGGTGCTGGATCTCTTCCCGCTCGGCCGGGCCGATGCGCAGGGCCTGCATCAGGATGTTGCTTTTGATTTTGAGGTTGCGGCCGGACATGATGTTGTCGAGCACGCTCATGCCCTTGAACAAGGCCAGGTTCTGAAAGGTGCGGCCTATGCCCATGGTGGCCACTTGGTGGCTGTCCATGTGCTTGAACTGTTGCCCGCGGAAAGTAATGGCACCTTCCTGGGGGGAGTAAACCCCGTTGATGCAGTTCAGCATCGAGCTTTTGCCCGCACCGTTGGGACCGATGATGGCGCGGATCTCATGTTCCCGCACATCGAAGCTGATGTCGGTCAGCGCCTTCACGCCGCCGAAACGCAGGGAGATGTTTTTGACATCCAGAATGACGTCGCCGATCTTTTTATCGCTCATGCTGCAGCCTTTACGGGGGCAAAGGTTTTGGTGTCTTCGATGCGAAGCGTGGCGCTGACGCTACCGGTGCGGCCGTCTTCAAACTTCACCACGGTCTCGATGAACTGGCTGGTCTTGCCCTCGTACAGTGCATCCACCAACACCTGGTACTTCTCGGCAATAAAGCCGCGGCGGACTTTGTTGGTGCGGGTCAATTCACCATCGTCTGCATCCAGCTCTTTGTGCAGCACCAGGAAGCGGCTGATCTGGCTGCCAGCCAGCAGCGCATCCTCGCTCAGGTCGGCGTTGACCTTCTCTACACACTCTTTGATCAGGTCGTACACCTGGGGCTTCTGGGCCAGATCGGTGTAGCCGGCGTAAGGCAGGTTGCGGCGCTCAGCCCAGTTGCCTACGGCATCAAAGTCGATGTTGATCAGCACACACACCTTCTCGCGGCCATCGCCATACGCCACCACTTCCTTGATGTGCTGGAAGAACTTGAGCTTGTTCTCCACGTACTTGGGAGCAAACATCGCGTCGTTGAAAGCGCCACCTTTGAGGCGGCCCACGTCTTTGACGCGATCAATGATCTTGAGGTGGCCGTGCGAATCAATGAAGCCTGCGTCACTGGTGTGGTACCAGCCGTCAGCCGTCAACACCTCAGCAGTAGCCGCTGGGTTCTTGTAGTACTCCTTGAGCAGTCCGGGCGACTTGACCAGAATCTCTCCGTTTTCGGCCACTTTGATCTCCACGCCTTCGCAGGGAATGCCCACCGTGTCGGCGCGGGCCTGGTTGTCCGGCTGCAGGCACACAAACACCGCGGTCTCGGTCGAGCCGTAGAGCTGCTTGAGGTTGATGCCGATGGAGCGGTAGAAGGTAAACAGGTCCGGGCCGATGGCTTCACCAGCGGTATAGGCCACGCGCACCCGGCTGAGGCCCAAAGTGTTTCGCAAGGGGCCATACACAAACACATTGCCCAGGGCATACAAGGCGCGGTCTGCACCCGACACCTCCAGCCCATCCATCAACGCCGGGCCCACACGCTTGGCCACGTTCATGAAGTAATGGAACATGTTGCGCTTGATGCTGCCCGCATCTTCCATGCGGATCATCACGCTGGTGAGCATGCCCTCAAACACCCGGGGCGGTGCAAAGTAATAGGTCGGGCCGATTTCTTTCAGATCGATAGTGGCCGTCGCGCTGCTCTCAGGGCAATTCACCACATAGCCACAGGACAACCACTGGGCGTAGCTGAAGATGTTCTGGCCGATCCACGCCGGAGGCATATAGGCAAGCACCTCTTCGGCACTCGTGAGCTTGTCGAACTCTGCGCCTGCACGTGCCCGGTTGAGCAAGGAGTCGTGCGTATGCACCACGCCCTTGGGGTTGCCGGTAGTACCCGAGGTGAAGAACATGGCAGCCACATCGGTGTGCGTTATTTTGGCAACTTCGTCCCGGAAGAACGCAGGGTGAATCGCTGCGAATGCCTTGCCGGCGGCTTGCAACTCGTCCATGCCAGCCAACCCCGGCTGGTCGTAATTGCGCAGGCCGCGGGGGTCGTCAAAGTAAATGTGCTGGAGCTGCGGGCACTGCTCACGCACCTCCAGCAGCTTGTCGACCTGCTCCTGGTCTTCCGCGAATGCAAAGCGCACTTCAGCGTTATTGATAGGGAACACGCACTCTGGGGCTGCAGCATCCTGGTAGAGCGGAATGGGCACAGCGCCCAGGCT
>RFQA01000200.1 GCA_009925925.1 Betaproteobacteria bacterium | reverse complement strand
CGTAATCCACATGCTGGTTCAGCCAGAGTTCGAGCGCGGGGCGCACAAAGCTGCTCACCAGGCGCACGGCGTCGCGCGAGTTCAGCCGCTCCTTGATCTGCCCTTGGAACTGCGGGTCCAACACCTTTGCGCTCAGCACATAGCTGGCGCGGGCGAACACGTCTTCGGGCATGAGCTTCACGCCCTTGGGCAGCAGGCTGTGGAACTCGATGAAACTTTTGACCGCCTGAAACAGACCATCGCGCAAGCCGCTCTCATGCGTGCCGCCCGCGCTGGTGGGGATCAGGTTCACATAGCTCTCGCGCACCGGAGCACCGTCTTCAGTAAATGCCACGCACCAGGTTGCGCCCTCGCCTTCGGCAAAGGTGTCGTTGTTGCCATCGGCAAAGCCTTCGCCGTCAAACATGGGAATGACGGGGTCGGCGCTCAGGGTCTGGCCCAGGTAGTCTTTCAGGCCGCCCTTGTAGAGCCAGTTCTGGTTTTCTTTGGTTTTTTCATTCACCAGCGTGACGCTCACGCCGGGCATCAGCACCGCTTTGCTGCGCAGGAGGTGGGTCAGCTCGCCCATGGGCAGGGCGGCGGATTCAAAGTATTTGGCATCCGGCCAAACGCGCACCGTGGTGCCCTGCTTGCGGTCGCCGTCACCGGCTTTGCGCACTTGCAGGGCCTCGGTCACGTCGCCGCCTTCAAACACCAGGTAGGCGACGGACCCTTCGCGGTAGCTGGTGGCTTCCAGGCGCTTGCCCAGCGCATTGGTCACAGATACACCAACGCCGTGCAGACCGCCGGAGAAGCTGTAGGCCCCCCCCTTGCCCTTGTCAAACTTGCCGCCTGCGTGCAAGCGGGTGAACACCAGCTCGATCACCGGAGCGTTTTCCTCCGGGTGCATGCCGAAGGGAATGCCGCGGCCATCGTCTTCCACGCTGACGGAGCCGTCGGCGTGCAGGGTGACCTTGATTTTCTTGCCATGGCCGGCCAGGGCTTCGTCGGCAGCGTTGTCCAGCACTTCCTGGATGATGTGCAGGGGGTTATCGGTGCGGGTGTACATGCCCGGGCGCTGTTTGACGGGCTCCAGGCCCTTGAGCACGCGGATCGACGATTCAGAATATTCGGGGGTGGGTTTGACAGCCATAGCGGCGGATTGTAGGGGAACTGCGGCAATCCACTGTATATGTATACATGCAAATACCCATCACCAACCCTGACGCCGCCCCAACCGCTGTCCCGCCCGCTGCAAACCGTGGGCCCGAAACTGGCTACATTTGAAGGATGAGTTCAACCTCCAAACCTCTTTCCATCGCCCAAGTGCTGGTGTGCGGCGCCACCATCGTAACGCTGTCCATGGGTATCCGCCACGGTTTCGGCCTATGGCTCCAGCCCATTACACAAGCCCAGAACTGGACGCGGGAGACATTCGCCTTTGCCATTGCCATCCAAAACCTGGCCTGGGGACTGAGCGGCATTTTTGCGGGCATGGCCGCAGACCGGTTCGGGGCATTCCGGGTGATCATCATCGGGGCTCTGTTGTATGCGCTGGGCTTGTGCGGAATGGCATTGGCCACCAGCCCGTTGACGTTCACACTGGCTACCGGCGCCTTGATCGGCATGGCACAAGCAGGCACCACCTATGCCGTGATTTATGGCGTGATCGGTCGCAATGTGCCAGCAGAAAAGCGTTCCTGGGCCATGGGGGTCGCAGCGGCAGCTGGCTCGTTCGGCCAGTTTTTGATGGTACCGACGGAAGGCTTTTTGATCAGCCACTTTGGCTGGCAGCAGGCCTTGCTGGCCTTGGCGGCGGCCACTTTGCTGATGATTCCACTGGCTCGCGGGCTGAAAGAGCCCGCATTCGGTGGAGCTTCAGCCCCGGCACGTCATCAAAGCATAGGCCAGGCGCTGCGCGAGGCCTTCAAGTACCCGAGCTTTCAGTTGCTGATGGCAGGCTACTTTGTGTGCGGCTTCCAAGTGGTGTTTATCGGAGTACACATGCCCAGTTATCTGAAAGACAAAGGCTTGTCACCCCAGGTCGCGAGCTATGCGCTGGCGTTGATCGGCCTCTTTAATGTATTTGGTACTTATGCTGCAGGTGTACTCGGCCAGAGAATGCCAAAAAAATACATCCTGGCATTCATCTACTTCGCGCGGGCAGTAGCCATCAGCCTGTTTTTACTGGTGCCGCTGTCCCCCATGAGCGTGTATGTGTTTGCTTCTGTCATGGGGGTCCTGTGGCTCTCGACCATTCCACCCACGAATGCCACCATTGCCCAGATTTTCGGTGTGGCGCATTTGTCCATGCTGGGTGGATTTGTGTTTTTCAGCCACCAGATAGGATCCTTCATGGGCGTGTGGCTGGGTGGCTACCTGTACGACCGCACCGGAAGTTATGACATCGTCTGGTACATCGCCATCGCACTGGGCGTAGCCGCTGCACTGGTAAATCTGCCGGTGCGTGAAGCGCCTATTGCCCGCGCCCCTCAAGCGGCGTGAAGCCAACCTCCATGCTCAAAAAAACTGCGATCACACTGGCCTTGTGCGTGCTGCTGACCGCCGTTTTCACCTTGTACGCCCAGCCTGATTTCATGGTGCAGATGGCCAATCAGCTTTGGGCCTGCTTTTAAGTTTTCCTGCTATGACCCATAAAACCCCTGTGACCATCATTAGCGGCGCTTCCGAGGGCATTGGTGCTGAGCTCGCGCGTCAGCTAGCTAACCGTCACGGCGCTGAGATGAATCTTGTGTTGGCAGCCCGCAAACGTGAAAACTTGGAAGCGGTGGCTGAAGCGTGTCGCGCCAAGGGAACCCGAGTTTTGGTGGTGCCCACGGATGTATCCATTGAGGCCCAATGCCGCGGTTTGATTCAGGCTACGCTGGATACCTTCGGGCGCATTGACACCCTCGTCAACAATGCGGGTGTCTCGGCCCAAGCGCTGTTTCAGGATGTGGATGCCCAAGACCTGCATTGGTATGAAGACCTCATGCGTATCAACCTGTGGGGCAGTGTGTGGTGCACCCACGCTGCGCTGCCGCACATCAAGCAAACCCAAGGGCGCATCGTGGCGGTGTCGTCGCTGGCGGGTCTGATCGGCGTGCCCGGGCGCACGGCTTACAGCGCCTCAAAATTTGCGATGACGGGCTTTTTCGAAGCGCTGCGCGCGGAGCTCAAGCCCTCCGGCGTGAGCGTGACGACCGCCTTCCCCGGCGTGGTGTTGACAGATATCCGCGCGCACGGACTGAATGCCAAGGGCGAGATCGCAGGCTCCAGCGGCCTCAAGGAAGACAAGGCCATGACAGTATCCGAGTGCGCCTACCTGATCGCCACAGGAATGCAAAAGCGCCAACGTGAAGTAGTAATGACGGCCCAAGGCAAGCTGGGGCGTTTTTTGAAACTTCTGCTTCCGGGTGTGGTGGAAAACATGGCCATGGCAGCGCTGAAAGATGAAGTGAAGCCAAAGTGATGCACAAACCGCATACGCAGGTGTCCGCGCCATCGCCGTGGATTCAGCGCTGGAGCCACCTCATTCCCTCAGGCACTTCGGTTTTGGACGTTGCCTGCGGGAGCGGCCGCCATTTGGAATGGTTTGCGAGGCTCGGTTGCAAAGTAACGGGGGTCGATAGAGACATAAGTGGCGCGCGCCAATTGGTGCCACTCGCCAGGTTGATAGAAGCTGACATTGAGAACGGGCCGTGGCCACTTGTTAAAGATGGAGCTGCCGAACCCGAAATGTTCGATGCCGTTGTAGTGAGCAATTACCTGTGGCGTCCCCTGATGGGTACACTGCTGGCCAGCCTCGCACCGGGCGGTGTTCTGCTTTATGAGACATTTGCCGTCGGCAACGAAACGGTGGGGCGTCCGGCCCGACCCGACTTTCTGCTGAAAAACGGAGAGCTGTTACACATGTGCAAAGACTTGCACATCGTCGCCTATGAAAACGGTTTTTTGAATCAGCCCGATCGATTCGTTCAGCGCATTGCAGCCCTGCGCAACTTTACCCCCGGTGTACACAATGCCACTCCAGCGCGTTATGCACTCTAGTTAAAATGTTTGTTTACTGAATCAACACTCGACATGAACGCTTCTAAAGGTCCAATCCGGGGCAGCATCGTAGCCCTTATCACTCCGATGCTTGATGACGGCTCCGTGGATTACCCGGCGCTGCGCAAACTCATCGATTGGCATATCGCCGAAGGCACCGACTGCATCGGTGTAGTGGGTACTACCGGTGAATCCCCCACCGTCAGTGTTGAAGAACATTGCGAAATCATCCGTGCGTCTGTCGAGCAAGCTGCGGGGCGCGTGCCGATCATGGCCGGTTGCGGCGGAAACTCCACCCGCGAGGCAATCGCCTTGGCGAAATTTGCAAAACAGGTAGGCGCGGATTGCCAACTGCAAGTCGTGCCGTACTACAACAAGCCTACCCAGGAAGGCCAATACCAGCACTTCAAGGCCATTGCTGAAGCCACCGGCGACTTGCCTATCGTGCTCTACAACGTCCCTGGGCGCTCTGTGGCCGATATGACCCACGACACTGTGTTGCGCTTGACACAAGTGCCAGGCATTGTGGGCATCAAGGAAGCCACCGGCAATATCGAACGGGCGCAATGGTTGATCAAGGATGCCCCCAAAGAGTTCTCCATTTACAGCGGTGATGACCCGACTGCGGTGGCCTTGATGCTGTGTGGTGGACATGGCAATGTGAGCGTCACTGCGAACGTGGCCCCCCGACTCATGCATGAATTGTGTGTGGCAGCCATTGCCGGAAATGTGGCCCAGGCGATGGAAATTCAAATGAAACTTTTGCCCGTGCACAAGGCTCTGTTCATAGAGTCCAACCCGATTCCGGTGAAATGGGCTGTGTCGCGCATGGGCTTAAGCAAGTCTGCGTTACGTTTGCCCTTGACCCCCTTGACGGATGCGAGCCAACCGGTTCTTGAGCATGCACTGCAGTCCGCCGGACTGATCTGAGCTCCTGACCCTTTTATGAGGTATTCCGTGAATTCCATTTCTAAAGTGATTTTGCTAGGCGCGACGCTGGCTCTTGGAGCCTGTTCTGTGCTCGAAACCGATAAAGTGAATTACCGGTCCGCGGCCAAGGCTCCCAAGCTGGACGTGCCACCCGACTTGACCCAACTTAGCAAGGAAACACCGTACACCGTAGTGGGCGGTGCAGTCTCTGCCAACGCGTCAAAAGCTGGGCAGGTTGAGACTTCCAAGGCAGCGATCGCGGCGGTCGCAGTGGGTGACGTGCGCATTGAGCGCGCCGGCAACCAGCGTTGGCTTGTCGTGAACCGCCCAGCGGAGAAGCTATGGGAACCGGTCAAGGACTTCTGGCAAGAAAACGGATTTTTACTCGCGATGGACCAAGATAAATTGGGCATCATGGAAACTGACTGGGCAGAAAACCGGGCCAAGATTCCACAAGACTTCATCCGAGCCTCATTGGGCAAACTGCTGGATTCGTTCTACTCCACCCCAGAGCGCGACAAGTTCCGCACCCGACTTGAGCGGGACGCAAATGGCGATACAGAAATCTTCATTAGCCATCGCGGCATGGTGGAGGTCTACACCAATGAACGTGACGGTCAAACGGTTTGGCAACCGCGCCCGACAGACCCTGAGTTGGAAGCTGAGTTTTTGCGCCGTTTAATGTTGCGCCTAGGAGCGTCCAAAGAACAAATTAAATCCGTGGCCGCCGCTGGCACGTCGAAGCCCCCAATCGCTTTAATGGGCAATGTGAATGGACAACCCGTGGTGCAGTTGGAAGAAGGGTTCGACCGCGCTTGGCGCCGCACGGGCCTAGCATTGGACCGGACTGGCTTCACGGTGGAAGACAGGGATCGCAAGCAAGGCATCTACTTTGTGCGGTACCAGAACCTGACATCGGAGAACTCTGAACCGGGATTCTTCAGCAAAATGTTCAGCGGCTCCAAAAAAGCCAATGAAGCTACCAAGTACCGCATTGCAGTGCGCAGCGTGGGGGAGAAATCCACCGTCAGCGTACTGGACGCCGATGGCAATGCGGAAAGCTCTGCAACAGCACAACGTATCGTCAAAGTGATTGCGGACGACATCAAGTAAACCGCTACATCACCCTGGCAGGTGATGTAGTGACGAAAAAAAACCACCTCGCGGTGGTTTTTTTCGTCTGCAAGCAGATATTACTGCTTAGCTGGCTCGGAAGCAGCAGGAGCAGGAGCAGATGCGTCAGCAGCAGCAGGAGCAGCGGCGGCAGGAGCGGCAGCAGCAGGAGCAGCGGCGG
>RFQA01000199.1 GCA_009925925.1 Betaproteobacteria bacterium | reverse complement strand
CATCAACGGTGTTGGATAGCACCAATCGGAAATATGTTCCAACTTATGTTGCTGGTGAATGGAGTGGTGACATTGATGCGCGACCTTTAGATTCGAGCGGACAAGCATCAAGCTCAGTCTGGACGGCGTCTTCAGTATGGCCCGTAAAACCCACTGCAAAAGGTGGGTCTGCGACTGACTGGAATCAACGCAAGATATTCACGTGGGACACTGGATTGACGACTCCCGCCGCCGCCACATTTGACTGGGCCAACTTGAGTGCTTCCAATCGACTTGCAATGGGCTCTGTTGCGTCGACCTATGGAGCTGATTTTGTAAATTTCCTGAGAGGTGATCACTCCAAAGAAGGAGTTGGTAATCCATTCCGATTGAGGCAAACTGGTAGTGGAAGTGCATTCGTACTGGGTGATTTTGTTAACTCCAACCCTGTCTTTGTTCAAAAATCCGTGGATTCAGATTACGGTCGTCTATCAACAGGCGGTACCGATTATCAAAAGTTTCTAAACTACAAGGCCTCCAGGCAGGGTGTTTTGTTTGTAGGTGGGAATGCTGGTATGTTGCACGCATTCAAAGATGCCAAGTCGACGAGTGCAACGAGTACGGATGGTCAAGAGGTCTTTGCCTACGTGCCGCGTGCTGTTTACCCTAATCTCTACAAGTTGAGTGATAAAACTTACGGAAGCGCTGCGCTTCCTCATCAGTATTTTGTGGATGGTTGGCAAAAGGAAGCAGATGCTTTTACTTACGGGCCTTCCACATATACATTTGGCTCAGGTGCAACGGCTTTTTCCTGTGCTGCGAACAGTAAGTGTTGGCGGAACTATCTGGTAGGCTCCTTGGGTGCAGGTGGGCGGGCTGTTTACGGACTTGATGTAACTGAAACAGTTGATTCCAGTGGAGTCAACAAGTTAGGCGCATCAACTATTCGTTGGGAATTCTCAAGCGACAATGACAGCGACATTGGCTATGTCATGTCACCAATCGAAGTTGGAGTCACACAAGCAGGTAAATGGATCGCAATATTCGGTAACGGTCAAAGTAGCTCGTCCGGCAAAGCGGTTCTGTTTATGGTTGATTTGGACACCCGAGCACTTTCTAAAATTGTCATTGATTCTGCCGGTGCCAATGGTCTGGGAGGTGTTGCCTTACAAAAGAATACTGCGGGGGAAATCACCAGGTTGTATGCTGGTGATGTCAAAGGAAACATGTGGAGGCTGGATTACGACACAGTTTCCTCTTCGTTCAAGGTTTGGCAGCAGTCGGGAGTTGATACTCCGGTGTTCAAGGCGGCAAGTAACCAGCCAATCACCCAAGCTCCTGTGATCTATCCTCACTCAAATGGTGGTACTTTGCTGGTGTTTGGCACTGGTCGACTTTTGTATACGTCGGATTCTTCTGACTTGAGTCGGCAATCGATTTATGGCGTTTGGGATAAGGATGGTGATACTACGGTTTCGCGCGCAATTACTCGTTCGTCATTGAGTTCTCGCTCTATCTCTATGCTGCCAATTCCCGGGGCAAGCTTTTATACCGTTTCTGGAAGCACTGTCGACTGGGCAACGCAACGTGGATGGTATATGGATCTTGAGATTCCCTCGCCAAATAACATCCCGGGGCTTCGTGTGATTTACCCGCCGCAGTTCGTCAGTTATGAAACAGCCTTGGTTAGCACTGTAGCGCCTGCGCAAACAGCCACCATTTGCGGCAGCAATAATGGTGAAGGTATTAGTTTTATTTTGAACGTTGAACAGGGTACGAATCCACCCTATAAGCTTTATGATACGAATGGTGATGGAGTAGTGAATTCGTCTGACCAAGGTGCTTCCGGATATAAAACTGGGGCTGATGGTGTTGACTCAATTGTGTACAGCCCTGCTAAAACGGGCTCAAACTCTATTTCTGATGGTATGTGTGCCGCCGGTTACTATCGGGTTAGTATTCAAAATACTACAGGCCAAACTACAACATGTATTCGACGTGCGCCCGACGTTGCGGGTGTTATGAGAGATCGTGTTCAGCGGCGAATAATCAATCCTCCGATTCGTTAAAATATATGAAACTAGCATATTCAAAAAAAAATTGCTTTGGATTTACCCTAATCGAATTGATGGTTGCTGTTGCTGTAGTCGCAATATTGACGGGTATTGCGTTGCCAAACTACAGAAGTTATATGGAAAAAGGTGATCGTGCCGCTGCAAGGGCGGCATTGTTAGGGGCTCAGCAGTTTATGGAGCGTTTCTATACGGCTAACGATACATACGCCGCCGACAGGGCGGGTAATGCTGTTTCGTTGCCTCTCAGCCTGCAAAAAGCCCCTGCTGAGTCGCCAAAATATGATCTATCAATCAGCGCGGTTGCAGCTAATTCCTACACTTTGACTGCCACACCTCGGGCAAACAATACGAAATGTGGTCGCTTGACAATCACAAACACAGGTGTAAGGGGGGCCCCTAATGCAACAATCCCAGTTGCGGATTGCTGGAAATAGTTGAGGCGCTGATTAGCGACTAACTTCATCCACCAGCGTCTTGAATTCATCAATGTCTTCAAAGCTGCGGTAGACGCTGGCAAAGCGCACGTAGGCAACTTTGTCTAGTTTTTTGAGTTCGCGCATCACGAGTTCGCCGATGCGGGTGCTCTGGACTTCGCGCAGGCCCAGATTCAATAGTTTTTCTTCAATGCGCTCGATGGCGCTGTCGATCTGCTCGGTGCTTACTGGCCTTTTGCGCAGGGCCAGGTTCATGGACGCAAGCAGTTTGGCACGCTCGAATTCGATACGGCGGCCATCTTTCTTGACGATGGCCGGAAAGTTGACGTCCGGCCGCTCGTAGGTGGTGAAGCGTTTGTCGCAAGCGCCGCACTGGCGCCGGCGGCGGATGAAGTCACCATCTTCAGAAATCCGTGTCTCCACCACTTGGGTTTCGGAATGACTGCAGAAGGGGCACTTCATCGTGTTGGGCCCTTGCTTACTTGTAAACCGGGAAGCGCGAGGTCAAGGCATGGACTTTGGCGCGAACGGCAGCAATGTTGGCTTCGTCGCGCGGGTTGTCCAGCACATCGGCAATCAGGTTGGCTGTGGCGCGGGCTTCCTCGTCTTTGAAACCGCGTGTGGTCATGGCCGGTGTGCCCACACGGATACCGCTGGTCACCATGGGCTTCTCGGGGTCGTTGGGGATGGCGTTCTTGTTGATGGTCATGTGGGCAGCGCCCAAAACGGCCTCAGCTTCTTTGCCGGTAATGCCCTTGGAGCGCAGGTCCACCAGCATCACGTGGCTTTCGGTGCCGCCACTGACGATGCGCAGGCCGCGTGCTGTCAGGGTTTCTGCCACAATCTTGGCATTGCGCACCACTTGGGCTTGGTACGCCTTGAACTCAGGGGTGAGTGCTTCTTTGAAAGCGACTGCCTTGGCAGCAATCACATGCATCAAAGGGCCGCCTTGCAGGCCGGGGAAGATCGCGCTGTTGATGGCTTTCTCATGCTCGGCCTTCATCAGGATGATGCCGCCGCGGGGGCCACGCAGGCTCTTGTGGGTGGTGGATGTCACCACGTCTGCGTGAGGCACGGGGTTGGGGTACACGCCTGCAGCGATCAAGCCGGCGTAGTGGGCCATGTCCACCATAAAGATGGCGCCAACGTCTTTTGCCACCTTCGCAAAGCGGGCGAAGTCGATAGCCAAAGAGTAGGCGGATGCACCGGCAATGATCAGTTTGGGCTTGGTTTCGTGCGCCTTGCGCTCCATGGCTTCATAGTCAATGGCTTCATTGGCGTCCAAACCATAAGACACCACGTTGAACCACTTGCCGCTCATGTTCAGAGGCATGCCGTGGGTCAAGTGACCGCCTTCAGCCAGGCTCATACCCATGATGGTGTCCCCAGGCTTCAGGAAAGCGAGGAACACCGCTTCGTTGGCCGACGCGCCGCAATGGGGCTGTACGTTGGCCGCTTCAGCGCCAAAGATTTGCTTGATACGGTCGATGGCCAGTTGCTCGGCCACATCCACATGCTCGCAGCCACCGTAGTAGCGACGGCCGGGGTAGCCTTCAGCGTATTTGTTGGTCAGCTGGCTGCCTTGGGCGGCCATGACAGCTGGCGAGGCGTAGTTTTCGCTGGCAATCAGCTCGATGTGGTGTTCCTGGCGAGCGTTTTCGGCAAGGATGGCGGTCCAGAGTTCGGGGTCGGCTTGTTCAACAAGAATGTTGCGGTCGTACATGGCAGTCCTTTGAGGAGATCGGGCCTGTGGGTCAATGGTGACAACAGTGCTGCCCAGGCGAACGGCTGATCGCACAAACCGTGCAGGTCATGCGGCACGCTTCCCAGTGGTGTCCCACGTCAGCAACCGGCTTCCTGAGGAAGACGGCGCCTATCGCCAGTCGCGTGCGGGAGAGAGTTTAACCGAGCCGGGCAAGGCCCGGCGATCGATCAGGAAGAATGGATCAGGCTCGCCACGTTTTCCACAGCAGGCGCTGCATCGGGCGCAGGAGTTGCAGGAGCCTTGACAGGTGTCGGGGCGATCATGGGAACAGGTTTTCCGGCGGCCACGCTCAGCAGCCGGGTGTGCTCGGCCAGCACTTTGGCAGCATAGCCACCGTCTGCTTCCATGTTGGCTGCGCCCACATAGAACTTCAGTCCACCCTCGATAGAGCCAGCGCGAGCAATGCACTCCTTGAGCACCTTGGCGCCCACGCGCAAGTTGGAAACCGGGTCAAAGGCGGCCATTCTGCCACCAAAGCCTTCGTACTTGTCGCTGTGCACCTTGGTCATCACCTGCATCAGGCCTTGCGCGCCTACGTGGCTTTGCGCAAAAGGGTTGAAGCCGGATTCCACGGCCATCACGGCAAGAATCAGCGTGGGGTCCAGTTTGGAGCGTTGGCCAGTTTCATAGGCCTCAGCCACCAGGGCGCTTAGTGGCTCTGGCGCGACGTTGTACTTCTTGCTCAGCCAGTAGGCCACCGCCGCTTGCTGTTTGGGCAAGTCTTGGGGGTTGCTGGCAGTTGCTCGCTCCACTGCGTCGGCTTCTACTTCCAAGCCTGTTGCTTGGATGTGGCGGTCTTGCAGCCAGCCCATCAGGCGGACTTCGCCTTCCTGGCGGAGTTCTGGGCGAACGGTCAGTGCAATGATGGCAAACATCACAGCCAAGCCGAGTAGGGCGAAGCCGTTGTGTGAAATCTCAAAAAAGCCTTGGGCAATATCGTTCGCAACAGTGCGAATGCCTTTGGTCAGTCGGGTAGTCGCTGTCATAGCTCTTCCTTCTTTGGCGGGGAGGCTTGGCTGCACGGCGCTTCGGAGCCCAGGCAGTTCAGTCACCTCGTTTGGGTTGGTACGCTATCAATATCCTGCGGCGTCGTCTCGACATGTGCAGCGATTTGAATATGCCGGGTTCGGCAGCGGGGCGGGTAATCCCTAATTGGGATTTAAGAATGGGCGGATTCTAGGAGGGCTTTATATGTCGAGTCAACCATATCAAATTAAATCTATATGCTTGACAGTTTCTAAAAATGCCTTTTTCCCTCTGGGGAAGGCGATTTGGAGGCTTTTTGGGGGCGCTGCTTAACCAGACAATCGGAAAGCTTCTGCGCAAAGATTTTCATTTTTGCATTCGTTTCAATCAATCACTATCGTTCCTAGGCCTGCAATTGCAGGTGGAATGCCGGCAGTAGCCAGTCCACCCATCGTGTGTGATAAAGCGGCCCCGGCCTTTGTCGGAGGCAATCGATTGCCTTCAAGTCCGCTGGTTGACATCCAACTCATCCGCGGCAACCCGGATGGCAAGGCCCTTGAGGTCGCCATCGAGCCCGGTGCAGAGGACTTGGAGTCCATGCGCCGGGCTTTCTTTTGGGCAATACGGTCTTCAAACGAACCCTCCCCAAAGCCGCTCTTTGACAAGCGCTCATCTGGTACGAGCACTTATATATAGAGAGACACTTCTGTCTTCCAAGGAAAGTTCATCTGTGCCTGCATTGGATCTCCAGTCCTTCAGTCTAGATGTTTGCTATTAAAAAAGTAGCTGTTTGCGCATATTCCGTGGGCGCTACAGCTGTAAAGTGTTTGAATCCGATGACTTCAGCCCCGGGCATGAGCATGCTGCCGCGGCCGTCTGGGCAAAAACATCGGGCAAGCAAGCAAAACCCAGCGAAAATACGCGGTTGCTTATTCCACCCCCATTACTTTCTGAGCCCGCTGTGACGTCGAACCAAACTGCCAAACCCATTGATACCGCTACCCTGGACCGCCTGACCGGCGGTGCATTTACCGCCGCCACGGCGGGGGAA
>RFQA01000198.1 GCA_009925925.1 Betaproteobacteria bacterium | reverse complement strand
GCCCGCTGCCGCTTCGGCAAGTACCTGCGCGTGCCCGTGCGGCTGGACAACAAAAATCGCACGCCCGACGTGGCTGCACTGGTGCGTGAATTTCCGGCAGTCCGCGAGCAATCCGAACATGGCGAGCTCGTGCGGGGCTTGTCGGTCCGTTTGCAGTTGCTTTGTGAGGCCAGTGAAGAGGCCTCCGTTCAGCAAGCTGCTGCTGAATTGCACTTGGGTGATATCGCGAAGTTCTACCCATCCGATGCGGCTCTGGCCAGCTGGCGTGCACAAGCATTCGGGGGCGCTGCAGTTATTGCATATGACTGACCCCTGTCAATCTAAATGAAATACAATCTCATTTAGATTGATGCCGGCATGGTCGTGGTGTTGGCCGGATTCCCCCGAGGAGATATATGCTTTTGTCTGATCTGGCACCCGGCCAGCATGCAGTAGTTCAGGGCCTGGTGGCCGCTACTGAAGAGATCAACGCCGCTGCCTTGCGCCGGCTCGCAGACGTGGGTTTCATTGCGGGTGAACCCTTGCAACTAATGCGACGTGGACCAGGTGGTCGTGAGCCACTGGCCGTGCAAATCGGCGAAACCATGTTTGCGTTGCGGCTGGTCGAAGCCCGATGCATCCAGGTTGAATTGCAATAAGGGCGACCTGACCCCATGAGCGCTATCACCTACAAAACCATTGCCTTGGTCGGCAACCCGAATTGCGGAAAAACCGCCTTGTTCAACCTGATGACCGGTGCCCGACAGAAAGTGGCCAACTACGCCGGTGTCACGGTGGAGCGCAAGGTGGGCAGCCTGCGCCTGAAAAATGGCCAAACGCTGTCTGTCGTCGACCTGCCGGGTGCCTACAGCCTGAGCCCCGCCACTCCCGATGAAGAAGTGACCTTGCAGGTCATTGAAGGCCGCCGCCCCGGCGAAGCGGCTCCCGACGTGATTGTGGCGGTGGTCGATGCCACCAATCTGCGCATGAACCTTCGCCTGGTGCTGGAGCTATTGCGCATGGGCCGCCCGGTGGTTGTCGCTGTCAATATGGCCGACGTCGCCCGAGCCCAAGGACTCAAGCTGGACTTGCAGCGCCTGGAGCTGGAGTTGGGTTGCCCGGTGGTGGAAACCATCGCGGTGCAACAAAAAGGCCATCTGCAATTGGTGGAGCTGCTCGAGGCCCGCTTCGAGGCCTATCTGTCCACGCAGCGGCCGTCTCTGGGGATGCCTGCGCCAGCCTCGCCGGAGGCGCTGCAACGGGACGTGCGTCGCATTCTGGCCGCGGTGCTCAGCGGTAACGAGAGCCGAGGTCGCTTTCAGCACCGCTTGGATGCAGTGGTCATGCATCCGGTCTGGGGATTAATGGTTTTGGCAACAGTGCTTTTTTTGATCTTCCAGGCCGTGTTCAGCTGGGCCGCTTACCCCATGGACGCGATCAAGGAACTGATGGCGGTGGCAGGGGAGTGGACCTTGGCACAAATGCCGGAGGGGCCCTTGCGCAGCCTGCTGGTGGACGGTGTGATTGCCGGCGTAGGCGGTGTGCTGGTGTTCCTGCCGCAGATTCTGATTTTGTTTTTCTTCATCCTTATGCTGGAAGACTCTGGCTACCTGCCGCGTGCCGCATTTTTGCTGGACAACGTCATGGGCAAGGTCGGCCTTTCCGGGCGGGCCTTTATTCCTTTGCTTTCCAGCTTCGCGTGTGCGATCCCCGGCATCATGGCCACCCGCACCATTTCCAACTGGAAAGACCGGCTGGCCACCATCATGGTGGCGCCCTTGATGACCTGTTCGGCACGTCTGCCGGTGTACGCCTTGCTCATCGGCGCATTTGTGCCGGAGCGCACGGTGGGCTGGTTTGACCTGCGGGGCCTAACTCTTTTCGGCCTGTATGTCGCCGGCGTGCTGTCGGCCATGGCGGTGGCCTGGGTATTCAAGCGGGTGTGGATGAAGAGTAGCTACCAACCCTTGATGCTGGAATTGCCGCCCTATCGCGTGCCCAGTGTGCGCAACCTGGGCTTGGGCTTGTGGGAGCGGGCACGCATATTTCTGCGCCGGGTGGGCGGCATCATCTTTGCGCTGATGGTCTTGCTCTGGTTCCTCTCCACCTATCCGGCACCTCCCGCAGACTGGACCGAAGCGCAAGGGCCGGCCATTTTGTACAGCGCGGCCGGCATGATGGGTCAAGCCTTGCAGCATGTGTTTTCCCCCTTGGGCTTCAACTGGCAGATTTCGATTGCGCTGGTGCCCGGCATGGCGGCGCGAGAAGTGGCCGTGGGTGCTTTGGGCACGGTGTATTCGCTCTCAGCCGCTGACAACGCGATGGCGGATGCGCTGTCGCCGGTGATCGCGCAAGGGTGGTCATTGGCTACCGCTTACTCGCTGTTGGCTTGGTTTGTGTTTGCGCCTCAGTGTTTGTCGACCTTGGCTGTGGTGCGCCGTGAGACCAACTCCTGGCGCTACCCGCTGCTGATGGCGGCGTATCTGTTTGCGTTGGCTTATGCCGCAGCATTTGTGACCTACCGCACCACCTTGTGGTTGGGAGCCTGAGGCCATGCTGTGGCAAAACCTGGTGGTGGCGCTGGTGGTGGTCGTGGCATTTGTCCATGCACTGCGGACCTTGTTGCCTGCAGGGTGGCGTAGCCGGTGGTCATTGCTGATGCTGCGTTTGCCCTTGCCTGCAGGCGCACGTCGTTGGTTGCAGACCAATTCTTCCAGCTCTGGATGCGGAGGCGGCTGCAGTGGATGTGGGCCCGCTACGCCCGTTGCCCCGGCTGTGAAGCCAGTTGCTTTCTATCGCCGGACAAAGCCCTGATTCCCTCTCGGACATGTGTCAAAAGTGCCTCTGGCTCACGTGGAATATGCGCGAGCAGCTATAAAATTTATAGCGATTTCGGGGTTTACTGCCCGACCAAGGTCTGGGGCGAAATGACGATGATCATCGGCGACCAGACCTTGCCGTCATCCAAGGGAAGCTTGCGGGTCTTGTCGATGGCGTTTTCAGCTGCGTCATCCCATGCTTTGTTGCCACTGCGCTTGGTAATCCGTTTGCTCAAAATTTCGCCGTTGGACGCGAGCGTGACTTCAATCTCGGTTTTGGGGTTGCCCACAATGGTGTCGGTGAACGTGATATTGGGCTTCACTGCGGCTTGAATACGGCCGCTGTAGCTCGCGCCCGGCCCCGAGGCCTTGGCGGCAGTGCCGGTTGAGTTGGCCGATCCGCTGCCTGCTGCGCCGGCCAAGCCGGTCAGGCGGTTGAGCTGCTGCTGGCGTTCCTGCTCTGCACGTTTGGCTTCTTCTTTGGCGGCTTTCTCCGCCTTTTGCTTGGCGGCTTCGGCCGCTTTGGCTTTGTCCGCAGCTTCCGCCTTCTTGGCTTTCTCAGCCTTGTCCGCCTTCTCTTTGGCTTCTCGCGCGGCTTTGTCCTTGGCGAGTTTGTCTTTTTCCTGCTGTTCTTTCAGCTTGGCCTGCGCGGCGCGCTCTTTGTCGAGCTTGTCTTTGGCGGCCTGTTCCAGCTGGCGCTTTTCCAGTGCCTTGCGCTCCAGTTCCTGCTTGGCCTGCAGCTCCTTGGCTTTTTGCTCCTCAAGCAGGCGCTCTTTTTCCTGGGCTAAAGCGATGTCGGCTTTGCTCGGGGCCTCAGGCACTGCTTGCTTGACCACGGGTGGTGGCGGTGCGGGCGGCTCAGGCAGGGGTTTGACTTCGGGCTGAGGCGCAGTTTCAGGTTCGGGTGGTGTTTCTTCCAACGGTGGAGGTGCGGCTTCCTGGGGAAGGGCGGACCACAATTCTGCTTCTACGGTGGCAGGGGGGAGCTCCCGCTTCCAGGCCACACCGATGGCCAACACCGCCACCAGCGCTGCATGGGCGAGCAGTGCCAACACCAAGGCACGCAACATACCCGGCGTGTGCGGCGGTGCGAATTCCTGGCGGGTCTCTGCGGCGGGCATATCCGGAAGTCAGGTGGCTGATCAGTTCGCCAACTGGACCGACAGGCCCACACGTTGGATACCGGCGCGCTGCAAGGTGTCCATGACCTTGACCACGCTTTCGTATTTCACGTTCTTGTCCGCGCTGATGACTACGGCTGAGCTGGCGGCCGCCACACTGTCTTTGGCGCCTTGCGCTTGTTTGACGGTCGCAGCCAAGTCTTTGAGTTGCACCGTGGAGGTCTGATCTTTGACCTTGACCTCGAGTGCCTCGGTCTTGGTCAACACCACCTGGATGATCTGATCGGGCTGGCGTGCAGCTTTGCCTACGCTGGGCAGGTCGATCATGCTGGGGGTGATCAATGGGGCGGTCACCATGAAGATGATCAGCAGTACCAACATCACATCGATGAAGGGCACCATGTTGATCTCATTGATGGTGCGGCGACCCCGGCCACGACCTGCGACTGCTGGCATGTTGCTTCCTCGGTCTGCTTAGCGGGCCGCGGGTGCGGGTTGGGCGCTGACGTTACGCTGCAGGATGTTGGAGAACTCTTCGATGAAGGTTTCCTGCTGGATGGCAATGCGGTCCAGGTCGCGCGCAAACCGGTTGTAGGCCACGACTGCAGGAATGGCGGCAAACAGGCCGATGGCCGTAGCCACCAGCGCTTCAGCGATGCCGGGGGCCACGGTAGACAAAGTCACTTGCTGCAACGACGCCAATCCGGTGAAGGCGTGCATGATGCCCCACACAGTGCCGAATAAGCCCACATAGGGCGACACAGAACCGACCGATGCCAGGAAGGACAGGTTGCTTTCCACCTCGTCCATTTCACGCTGGAAGCTGGCACGCATGGCGCGTCGGGCGCCGTCCATCAAGGTGCCTACATCACTTACACGGCGCTCACGCAGCTTCTGAAATTCGCGCATGCCGCTGGCAAAAATGCGTTCCATGGGTCCACAGGTTTGGGCATTGCGGCTAGCTGAATTGAACAGGTCGTTCAGGCTGGAGCCGGACCAGAACTCACGCTCAAAGGACTCGTTCTGGGTTTTGACCCGCTTGAGTGAAAATAGTTTGCGGAAGATGGCGGCCCAGCTGGCAATGGAGACCAGCATCAGCAAGGCCATGACGGCCTGCACCACGATGCTCGCGTTCAGAACCAGGTGCAGGATGGAAAGGTCTTGATTCATGGTGTTTTTGCTAAACGGTTGACAGCATCGCACGCAAACGCTGCACGGCTGTTTCCAATTGTTTCATGGAGCTTGCGGTGGAAAAACGCACAAACTGTGCCGTTTGTGCTGTGCCGAAATCGCGCCCGGGGGTAATCGCTACATGCGCGCGGTTCATCACTTCAAACGCGAACTCCCAGCTGCTCTTGAGCCCCAGTTTGGCACAAAGTTCCGAACAATCGGCCCACACGTAAAACGCGCCATCCGGCTCCACCGGCACGCCAAAACCCAGCTCGCGCAGGGCAGGGATGAAGTAATCGCGGCGAGCCTTGAATTCAGCGCGGCGGGCCTCGTAAAGCGCAATACTTTCGGGCTCGAAGCAGGCGAGTGCTGCATGCTGCGCAATTGTGCTGGGGCAGATGAAGAGGTTCTGGGCCAGGCGTTCGATCACGGGCACCAGCGAGGGGGGCACCACCATCCAGCCTAGCCGCCAGCCGGTCATGTTGAAGTACTTGCTGAAGCTGTTGATGCTGATGATCTGGTCATCAATCGCCAGCGCGGTGTGCCCGAACTGGTCGTCGTGGCTGAGGGCCAGGTAAATCTCGTCGATCAGCGTAATGCCGCCTTTGGCCCGCACCACCGCATGGATGCGGCGCAGCTCGTCCGGGTGGATGGACGTGCCGGTGGGATTGGAGGGTGATGCTAGCAACACGCCACGGGTACGCGGGCCCCATGCGTTCTCTACTTTGGCGGCGCTGAGCTGAAAGCGTTCTTGTGCGCTGGTTTCCAGCAACACGGCCTTGCCCTCTGCAGCGCTCACAAAGTGGCGGTTGCAGGGGTAGCTGGGGTCGGGCATGAGCACCTCGTCGCCGGGCTCGATCAGCGCCAGGCAGGCGAGGTGCAAGGCGGCTGAGGCTCCGGCGGTCACCACAATGCGGTCTGCCGCAATGTCTACCCCAAAGCGGCTCCCGTACCAAGCGCTGATGCGCTCGCGCAATGCGGGCAGGCCGGTGGCGGCTGTGTATTGGGTGACGCCATCCCGTATGGCCTTTTCCGCAGCGGCCTGCACCAGAGGCGGCGCGGTGAAGTCCGGTTCACCGATATTCAGAAACACCATGGGCGCATCGGTGTGCGCCACTGTTGCGCCCAGGGCAGAAGCTGCCTTGGCAACCTCCATCACATAAAACGGCTCAATGTTCTGTGCGCGTGAGGAAATGTGCATGCGGGCAGTTCTG
>RFQA01000197.1 GCA_009925925.1 Betaproteobacteria bacterium | reverse complement strand
GTGCGCCAACTCGCGCAGCGCAGCGCTGAGGCTGCCAGAGAAATCAAGCAGTTGATTCAGGACAGCGTATTGCAAGTGAGTTCCGGCACAGAGCTGGTGACCGAGGCGGGGTCCACCATTCGCGATGTGGTGGATGTAGTGCAGCGGGTGGGGCATATGGTGGAAGAAATCAGCCACGCGAGCGAGGAGCAGGAGCGAGCGATAGCCCAAATCGGTGAAGCGGTAACCCAGCTGGATCAGACCACGCAGCAGAACGCAGCATTGGTGGAAGAAAGCGCCACTGCGTCCCAGAACCTGCAGCAGCAAACACAAGAGCTGGTGGATACCGTGGCACTATTCAAAATGGACGGACAAACGGGCCTGAAGCACATCAGCGCGCCCCGTGCAATTCCCAGCTCGCGCTTGGCGATGGCCTGATTCTGCTATCAATTCAGGAGCTGGTTGCGCAGGTTTCACAGGCGCTATGGCCTGATTTTATTCAATGCTGGGCCAGGGAGCGCAATAGGGCCCGATTGACTTCGTCGGAGGCCATCTGGTGGGCTCTGCACACGTCGCGGATGACCTTGGTATTGTGGCCCTCCAACGCGGAGGCTACTTCCAGCCAAGGTGCATACGGTCCGGTGTGCCCCACTACCGCGGACGAGACCCGTCCCGGCAAAGGCAAGCGGTGCAAGGCCGCGCCCAGGTTTTCGCCGAGCAGCAAGTCCACCTGGGAAAAGACCCCGCACAAAAAAACTTCGCGCCGCAGGTCATCCTCCACGCCCGCATCAGCCAGGCGCTCCATGATCCGTGCACGCAGGACCATGGTGTGGCGTATCGGGTCAAGGTTGGTGTCTGCGCTGGCGTGGGGCAGCTGTTCCATCAGCCACGCGCGCAGGCGGCTGTAACCGAGGGTCATCAAGCCTTGGCGCAGGCTGGTGACTTCGCTGCGCAAGCTCAGTGATGCGGAGTTGGCGTAGCGCAAGAAGCGGTAGCACAGCAGGGGCTCATTGCCCATGGTGTGCTCCAGGGCTTCCAGCGACTCGTCTGCATCGATGGCATGCACCAGGTCCAGCAGCGCCTGACGTGCGGGCTGAATCTGGCGGTAGCGGTAGGCGTACAGCATCTCTTCCGAGGGCCAGCCGGCTACGCCGCGCACATGTTGTTGGTCCAGCGCATGTTCCACCAGAGCCTGGCTGGCGAGTGATTCGTACAGTTGTCCTGACAGCACCGGGCTGTCGGTGTGGTGGCTGCCATGGCTGCCGCCGTCGTGGCTTTTTCGCAGCGCTGCGCGAAGCGCACCCAGGGCGTCCTGGGCGGTCAGCGACAACATGGCCGAGTGGAACCAGCCGGCGGATGCCTCGGCTGGGCGCTCCCCGGGTTCGCCGGCCCACACCAGTTTGACGCCGCGCTGCTGGGCTTTGCGCACGCGACCGGCCAACAACGCGTCGCCCAGCCACGCCTGCGGAATTTCCAACCAGATGTTGCTTGCATTGCAATGTTCCAGCAGGTCCGCCAGCAAGCCGGGTGCCTGGGCATGGAGCAGACAGACTTCGCGCGATGCAGGCCACAGTTCTTGCAAGGCCAGAATGAGGTGGTTGGCGTCCACCGCACTGCTGCTTTCAGGGTCCAGCCAGAGGCGTACCCCGATGCGCTTGCGCCATTGATCCCACACCGGTTCATAGCCGATGGTGACGCTGCCGAGTACCGAGCTGCTCATGGCATCAACTGATGAAGTTGAAGAGCGACAGTTTTTGTACCTGCGCGTAGGATTGCAGCGCGGCTTGGTAGGCGGTTTGCTGGTTCTGGAAGTCCGCCACGCCCTTGATCATGTCCAGGTCTTCGGCGCGGGATCGGTCCGCTTCCAACTGGATGCTCTTGCTCTCCTGGTTGGAGGTAATGCGGTCGGCCCGGTTCAGCAGGTCGCCTGCCTGGCCGCGAATCGCAGAAACCCGGTTCATGCCAATGTCCAAGTTGTGCAGAGCCTGGCCCACGGCTTGGGTGGCGGCATTTGCGTTGGCGGCTCCACCAATGTCGCGGATGGCGTCGTCCATCACGCTGAAGATGCTGGGGTTGGGGTCCACGGTCACCACATCGCCAGCAGCCGGTGTGCCGGTAATGGTGAGTGACAGACCCGGCATGCCGGTGATGGCAGGAGGGCCTGCTTGGTCGGCAATCAAGACCGATACCGGTTTGGAAGACGGGTAGTCCGGGACGGTAAACGGACCGACCTGGTAAGGCGGCCCCGGGAAGGTCGGCAGGTCGCCGGTCGCGGGGATTTCTTCAATGGTGTAGCTCGTCGAGCTGGTGCCTGCCGTAGCGCCTGCAACGACAGGACCGAATGTGATCTTGTAAGTGGCCCGGGTGACCAGGCTGGCATCCGTCACAGACACATTGCCGGTGGTAAGCGCCCGCCCGTTGCTGATGCTGCCTGTGGTCAGGTTGCCGACACTGACGTTGTAAACACCATCGCGCGAGGGCTGGTGCATGAACGCGCTTTCGCCATCCAGTGCGCTTGCAATCGAGGTGTTGCTGGTTGCGGTCTGGCCCGGCAAGCCGTTGTAGGTGTAGTCCGGAGCTGTCGCACTGGGGCCGCTGAACGGTTCGGCCGCGCTGGCCAGGGCTCCGAACAGAGGTTGGCCATTGGTGTCCTTGCGATTGGCGTAGCCCAGGATTTGCTCACGCAAGCCTTGGAGCTGGTTGGCGATGGTAGTCCGCTCCGCGGGTGTGTGGCTGCCGTTGCCGGCACTCACCACCAGCTCGCGGAACTGTTGCAGGGCATCTACCACGTCACCCAGCGTGCTCTCGGCATTGGCAATGGTGTTGCGTTGTGCTTCCAGCGCGCGCTGGTCGGTGGCAATGCGGGAGAGGCGGGTCAGCGCGCGCTCGGCTTGGGCTGCGCCGGTGGGATCGTCGCTGGCTCGTACTACGCGCTTGCCGGAGGTGAGGTTTTCCTGCAGGTTGGAAAGTGCGGTCTGTCGCTTGGACAAATTGCTCAGTGCGTTGTCATAGGTGTTCGCGGAAGCGAGGCGGGAGAGATTGACAGCCATGGTGAGACTCCTTCAGGCCTTAGCGACCCAGCCCCTGGATCAGGGTATCGAAGATGTTTTGGGCAATCTGAATCATTTTGGCGGACGCTTGGTAGGCTTGTTGGAACTGGATCAATTTGGCGGCCTCTTCGTCCAGATTCACGCCAGACACCGCGCTGCGGTCTTTCTCGAGGTTGGCCGCAATCGAACTTGAAACCGTGGCCGCGTAGCTTGCGCTTTGGGTGCGAATGCCGATTTGCGAGATGGCGCTGGCGTAGCCATCGGTCATGGCTGCACCGTCAAACATGGCTTTGTCCCGCAGGTTCATCATGGCCGTGGCGTTTCCGCCATTCAGTTTGAGGTCCAGTTTGTAGGCCGGGTCCTTGATGTCCACAACCGTGAATGTATCTCCGGCCTTGGGCGTACCAGTGAGCTTGAGGCTCCAATTGGCCAAAGGGTCCACTGCGGTAATTGCAGTATTGGGGTCAAAGGTGTAGACGGTCGTGTCCTGTGTCGGCAGTTCGTCGCTGCGGGTGTACGTAGTCGCGCTGGTAAAGGTGAGCTTGACCGGCGCATGTGGCGTCGCAGTTTGGTTGTTGCTCAATGCCGTCAGGGAAACTTGCTGAAGACTCCCTTTGTTGGTGGTGCCCATCGCCCCGGCGATGGGGCTGGCAACGGCCAGCTGGCGTGGCGTCGAGAAAACCCGTGCGACATTGCTGGCGGAAGTGGAGAAGGGTTTGATCAGAAAACGGTCGCCCACCGTCGGTACTTGGGGGGTAGCAAGCGCTGCGCTGGGCATGTCAAACGTGATGCCATCCACAGTAGCCAAAGTGGTGGAGGGCAAGGTCTGCGTGAAGTTGGTCACCTTGCCATCGGACAGACGGGTGATGGTACCGCTGGTAGCCGAGTTGAAGTTGATGGTGTAGTCCGACGCAGCCAGCTGGGTGGTGTCGGTCACGGTCATCGTGATTTGCACCAAGGGGTTGGAGTTGAGTTTGGCCGGAGCCTCTGGCGCACGGATATTGGCTGTCGTGTTCAGATTGATGGTGGTGAAGAGGTCGCCGCCGGCGTTACCGTCCAGGTCGAGCCCCAGCTTGTGCTGGGCATTCATTTCCATGGTGATGGCCAAGGTCAGGCGCCCGAGCAGGTTGCGTCCTTCTGCCAGATCGTTGTTTTGAAAACGCAGCAACCCGGAGACTTCACCACCCCCCAATGCATTTTCGTCCAACAGAATCTGCTGTCCGTCACGGGTGATTGCGAGTTTGCTCTTGAGGGGGTCGCCGAATTCGTCACTGACGATAGACACCGGGGACACCGTAGTTCCCAGCACCAGCGGTTGGCTGCCCGCCAAGAAAATTCCGACCGTTCCGTCGTCTGCAGGAATGGACGTGGTTTGCACATATTGGTTGAGTTCGCGCACCAGTTGGTCGCGACGGTCCAACAGATCGTTGGGTGGCTGGCCGGACCCCTGTGCCCGGGCGATTTCCTCATTCACGTCAGCGATGTTGCGTGCCAATGTGTTGATGGCATCCGCCTTTTGCGAGAGCTCCTGCTGCACGCCCGTTTGCAGATCATCCAATGCCTGGGAGGCAGTGCGGAAACGACCTGCCGTTTCATCCACCCGAGTCAGTGCGACGGTGCGCGCTGTCAGGTCGGTGGGCGCACTGGCGACATCAGAGAACGCATTCATCATGTCGCTGACTGCTGCTCCCAGCCCAGTGCTGCCGCCCGAAAAAATGTCTTGCAACTGGTTGAGTTTGTTGGAGCGCGCCAGATCGGCATTTTGGGTGGCGCTGGCCAGTGTGGCCTGGCGTGTCAAAAATGTGCTGAAGTTGCGCTGTATGGTTTGTACATCGACCCCTTTGCCGACATAGCCACCACCACTGAACTGTCCTGCGACTGCAGTCAGCACCACGCTCTGGCGGGAATAGCCGGGCGTGTTGACGTTGGCAATGTTGTTGCCTGCCGTTTGCAGGGCAATCTGGTTGGCTTGCAGGGCGCGGGTGCCGATGTTGAGAACGCTCATGGTCCGTCGCTTCTAGTGTTAGACCTGTACTTGCGCCCGGCGCAGTTGCAGGGTGGTGTTGATGGCGCGGCTCAGCTTGGCTGCGTACTCGGGGTCCGTGGCATAGCCGGCTTTTTGCAGGCCACTGGCAAATGCGGTGACAGACTTGGTTTGTTCCCTGGCCTTGGCGTAGCGCGGGCTGTCCGAGATCAAACGGGCGTAGTCCTTGAATGAGTCTTCAAATGAGGCGTAGGCACGGAATTTGGCGACTTTCTTTTGTGCCACACCATTCACATATTCCGTGGTGGTGATCTCGGCCACTTTGCCAGTCCAACTGGCGCCAGCCTTGATGCCGAACAGGTTGAAAGAGTTGCTGCCGTCTTTGTTCCTGATCTGCTGCCGACCCCAGCCGGTTTCATGGCCCGCTTGCCCCAGCATGAAGCTGGCAGGTATGCCGGTGGCCTTTTCAATTTTGTTGGCGGTCTCGGAGTGCTTGGCCACAAATTCCGCTTGGGCGGCGGTCGGCGCCTTTTTGGTTTTCACGGGCGCGAGTACCGCATCAGAAGCCGTCAATTTATCTGTACCGGTCTTGCTGCTCAGACTGTCCGGGGCCTTGACCGCCATAGGTGGGCGCTCAATGTTGTCGCCATTGCCCGGCATTTCAACGCCCATCTGACGGGCCAGCTGTTGTGAAATCAGGTCGGACAGGCCGCCTGGCTGGCCTGACATCGCGACAGAGAACTGTTGGTCCAGCAAGTCCGTTCCCAGGTCGCTACCGGGGTTGTCCAGCATGCCGGACTTCATGGTGGCCTCACGCATGCTTTTGATGAGCTCACGCATGAACAGTGACTCAAATTGCTTGGCGGTTGCGCGAATGGTTTCCGGAGTCGCCTTGTCAGCACCCGCTTTCAGTGCGCCCAAGGAGCGCGCATCTGCAGCCAGGTCTTGCATGCTGGGCGCCATGGAGACGCCGTTGAATGAACCGTAACCCATGTCAGATCACCTCCAACTCCGCATTCAGTGCGCCTGCGGACTTGATGGCCTGCAAGATGGCCAGCAAGTCTTGTGGCGTGGCACCCAGGGAGTTCAGTGCCCTTACAACATCGGTCAGTTGCGCGGCCTGGGGAAGCTGGATGAGTTTGCCGGCCTCCTGTTTGATTTCGATGTTGGCTTTTTCGCCCACGACGGTCTGTCCGCCCGAGAGCGGGTTGGGTTGGCTGATGACGGGACTCGACGAAACGCTGACGGACAGGTTGCCATGGGCAATGGCACAGGCGCCAAGTGTCACAGCCTGGTTCATCACGATCGAGCCGGTGCGCGAATTGATGATGATCTTGGCGGCGGCAACAGAGCTGTCGATGGGCAGCTCTTCCATGTCGGCTATAAAGCTGACCCGATCATTCGGGTTGGTAGGGGCTTTGACCTGCAC
>RFQA01000196.1 GCA_009925925.1 Betaproteobacteria bacterium | reverse complement strand
CGGTGCGGGCGCGGGAGCCGGTTCTTCCTTCTTGCCGCAGCCGACAAGTGCTGCACCAGCAACGGCCGTGAGGGCCGCTACCTTCAGCAAGGAACGTTTTTGCAAATCTGTCATGTCACTTCCTTATAAAAAAACGAGGGTTGGAAACGAAACAATCGCGCATCACGAGCCCGGATAAAACGGCTTGCCGATGGAAGCAGGCATATTAATCCGGATCCAACGCGGATTACGCGAAATCAGGGCCAAGACCACTATGGTCGCAATATAGGGCAGCATGGTCAAGAACTGGCTTGGCACTTCTACCCCGATACCTTGCAGATGGAACTGCAACATGGTCACGCCCCCGAACAGGTACGCACCAAGCAACACCCGTGCCGGGCGCCAGGTCGCGAAGGTGGTCAGGGCCAGCGCAATCCAGCCCTTGCCGGCCACCATGCCCTCCACCCACAGGGGCGTGTAAATTACCGAAATATAGGCACCTGCCAAGCCACACAGTGCGCCCCCGCACACCACCGCGCCCAAGCGGATGGCGCGCACCGGGTACCCGAGGGCATGGGCAGACTCCGGGCTCTCGCCCACGCTACGCAGAATCAAGCCGGCGCGGGTGCGATACAAAAACCAGATCAATCCCAAAGCGAACAGCACCGTCAGGTACACCATGGGGTGGTGCTTGAAGAATGCAGGGCCGATAAAAGGGATGTCCGACAGGCCGGGAATGGCAAAGTTGGGCCGCTCCGGCATTTTTTCCTGCACATACGAAATGCCAGCAAACGCCGAGAAACCCGCACCGAACAAACTGAGCGCCAAACCGGTGGCGTACTGATTGGTGTTGAGCCAGATCACCAGCAAGCCGAAGATGGCCGCCATGACCGCCCCGGCGGCAATGCCGGCCGCAAAGCCCGCCACATCGCTGCCGGTATGCACCACGGCGGCGAAACCTGCAATGGCGGCGCACAACATCATGCCTTCGGCACCGAGGTTGACGATGCCGGCTTTCTCATTGATCAACAAGCCCAGCGAGGCGATGGCCAGCACCGTGCCGGCATTCAAGGTCGCTGCGATCAGCAGTGCGTATGCATCCATTATTTTTTACCTCCTGCGGCGGAGACCCATTTCAGGCGGTAATTCACCAAGGTGTCGCAGGCCAGCAGACTGAACAACAACAGGCCCTGGAACACGCCGGTGAGCGACTTGGGCAAGCCCAGACGGGACTGGGCCAATTCGCCACCGATGTAGAACATGCTCATCAGCAGCGCCGAGAACACCATACCCACAGGATGCAAACGCCCCACGTAAGCCACGATGATGGCGGCAAAACCGTAGCCTGCCGGAACATACGGTGTCAGCTGCCCGATGGGGCCAGCCACTTCCAGCGCTCCCGCCAAACCTGCCATGCCTCCGGACACCAGCAAAGCCGTCCAAAGTGCCTTGCGTGATGAAAAACCTGCATAGCGGGAAGCTGCTGGCGCCAAGCCACCCACTTGCTGGGCAAAACCTGCGCGGGTTCGGAACAGGAATATCCATACCCCGGCCACACCTACCAGCGCAAACAACACGCCGATGCTCATGCGCGAGCCCTGGAACAAACGGGGAATGCGGGTCGCTGCCTCAAAGGTCTTGGTCTGGGGGAAGTTGTAGCCCAAGGGGTCTTTCCAGGGGCCGTAGACCAGATAGCCCAGCACTTGTACTGCCACGTACACCAACATCAGGCTCACCAGAATTTCGTTGGCGTTGAACTTGTCACGCAAGAAAGCGGTGAGTCCGGCCCAGACCATGCCACCGGCAATGCCAGCCAGCACCACGGGCACCACAATCCAGCCACCGGTGGTCTTCTCTGCCAGCAGGGCGACGCCACTTGCTGCAATGGCACCGATGATGTACTGCCCTTCGGCACCGATGTTCCACACGTTGGAGCGGAAGCACACGGCCAAGCCAAGAGCAATCACCAGCAAAGGCGTGGCTTTGACCACCAGTTCACCCAGGGCGTAACCGCTTTTGATGGGTTCCCAGAAGAACACCAGCAGGCCCCGCACAGGGTCTTTACCCAATGCCATGAACAACACAATACCGATGAGCACCGTCACCAGCAGCGCGAGCACCGGGGAGCCGTAGCCCCAGGCCTTGGACGGCTGGGGGCGGGCTTCGAGTTTCAAACCGACTTTAGCCATGGGCCACCTCCACAGCAGCGGCTGCGCCGGCACCTTCCCACAATCCACTCATCCATTCCCCGATCTTTTCCACCGTAGCCTCAGCCACCGGCACGGACGGCGACAAGCGCCCGCGTGCGATGACATGCAACCGGTCGCTGACCTCAAACAATTCGTCGAGCTCTTCGCTCACCACCAGCACCGCGCAACCGGCATCGCGCAGGGCCAGAATCTCGCCCCGGATCTGGGCCGCAGCCCCCACGTCCACACCCCAGGTGGGCTGGGACACGATGAACAGCTTGGGCGCTGCATCGATCTCGCGGCCCACGATGAACTTCTGCAAATTGCCGCCGGACAAAGAGCGTGCAACCGCCGTGGGGCCATTGGCTTTGACGTTGAAGGCCTTGATGATGCGCGCGGCATGGTCCTCCAACTGGCGCACCCGGATCCAGCCGCCAGCGAACGTGGGCGCCGTGATGGACTCGGTACGGGTCAGCAACATGTTCTGCGCCAGGCTCAGGGTGGGCACCGCGCCACGCCCCAAACGTTCTTCGGGCACAAAGTGCAGGCCCAACTTGCGCCGGCCGCCGGGGTGCAGGGAAGACACATCCGCCCGGCCCATGGTGACGCTGCCTTTAGGTGCGCGCACATCTTCGCCGGACAGGGCGTACAGCAGTTCTTTCTGGCCATTGCCGGACACACCCGCAATGCCCACCACCTCACCCGCATGGACCGTGAGCGAAATGCCGTTCAGGTCCACGCCGAACTGGTCTTCACGGGCCAGGCTCAGGCTTCTGACGGAGAGCACTGGAGAGCCGGCTTGTTGGGGGCGATGCTCCAACTGAGGCGGTTCCGCGCCGATCATCAAGCGGGACAAGGATGCGTTGGACTCTTCTGCCGGGTTGCACACCCCGGTGACCTTGCCGCCGCGCAGCACGGTGCAGGCATTGCACAGCTCCCGGATCTCGTGCAATTTGTGCGAGATGTACAAAATACTGCAGCCCTCTGAGGCCAGCTTTTTGAGCACCACAAACAGCTTCTCCACCGCCTGGGGTGTCAGCACCGAGGTGGGCTCATCCAGAATCAAGAGCTGCGGGTTGGTCAGCAAGGCGCGGATGATCTCGACCCGCTGCATCTCGCCCACGCTCAGCGTATGCACCGGGCGGCTGGGGTCAATGTCCAGGCCGTATTCAGCCGCCTTGGCGGTGATGCTGGCGGTCACCTGCTCCAGGCTTTGCGCCTTGTCCAGACCCAGCCACACGTTTTCAGCGACAGTAATGGTGTCAAACAGGTTGAAATGCTGAAACACCATGCTGATGCCCAGGGCCCGCGCCTCTTTGGGGTTGCGGATATTGGCTAATCTGCCGTTGAACAGCACCTGGCCGGCATCAGGCTTGATGGAGCCATAAATGATCTTCATCAAGGTGGATTTGCCGGCACCGTTTTCGCCCAGCACGGCATGGGTCTGGCCGGGCAGCACGGTGAGCGATACATCGCTGTTGGCGATCACGCCGGGGTAGGCCTTGGTGATGCCGGTGAGTTGCAGCCGCGGCACGGCAGTCGGAGGCGAAGTGGATTCCATACAGGCGTGTTGTCTTCTTTACTTATTCTTTTCGGAGCTCTGCGGCCACCGACTTGATGCGCTCACGCAGCCACTTGTTGGAAGCACTGGTGTGGGTGCGGGCATGCCAGAGCTGGTAGTACATCATGCGGGGAAACTCCACAGGGCAAGGCAATATGGTGACCGGCAGTGTGTCCACAAAACGTTCACAGTACTGACGGCCGGTGGTCAACACCAGCAAGGTTGATGCCACCATGCCCGGAATCAGGCTGAAATGCGGGCAACGGGCCACGATGTGCCGTTGCAAGCCGAGACCGCTCAGGTGGTCATCGATCACGCCCTTGGCACCCGGATGGGTCGCGCCCGGTGCAATGTGTTCTGCTTCCAGCCACTGGGTCTGGTCCCAGCCGCGTCGCACGGCCGGATGCTTGTTGGACACCAGACACACCACTTCGTCCCCGAAAAGACGGCCCAGATGCAGGTCGTCCGGGGGTTGGGGCCAGTTGCCGATGACCACATCGATATCGCCCTGCGCCAGCTGGGTGCGGTAATCCGCGGCGCCACTCAGGGGATGGATGTCGATTTCTGCCATCGGCGCCTTTTCCTTGATTTGCGCCACCAGACGGGGCAGAAACAAGGGGTCCAGGTAGTCGCTGGCTGCCAAACGGAACGTGTTGCGTGCCGATTCCGGCTCGAAACCCCGCGCATCCGAGAACAACATCTCCGCGGCACGCAATATGCTGGCACTGGGCTCGAGCATGCGCAGCGCCGTCTCGGTGGGCACCATGCCGGAGCCGGAGCGCACCAACAAGGGGTCGCCGGCAAAGTCCCGCAAGCGTTTGAGCGATGCGCTGACCGCCGGCTGGTGCATGCCCAGACGGATGGCGGCTTTCGAAACGCTGCGCTCGGTTAACACGGTATGAAGGACCCTGATCAAATGAAGGTCTATCTTGTCGAAAAGGGATTGGTCTCTCATACACAGCGTTCAATTGGACCCATATGCTAATGCGTATGGAAACGGAACAACACCCGGATTACCCTCCCGCACGAGGAAACACTCCATGACCACCACTCCCCTGAAGTTTGTACGCCGCGGCGAAATCGTCACGCTGCACGATGTTCCCCCCACCCGCACCCTGCTGGAGGTGCTGCGCGAAGACCTGCACTGCACGGGCACCAAAGAGGGCTGTAACGAAGGCGACTGCGGTGCCTGCACCGTGGTCGTGGGCGAATCCGTCAACGGCGAATTGCAGACCAAAGCGGTCAACAGCTGCATCAAGATGGCCCACAGCCTCAATGGCAAAGCACTGTGGACGGTAGAAGACATTGGCGCTGACGACGGGCGCCTGCACCCCGCCCAGGAAGCCATGGTGCAGTGCCACGGCTCCCAATGCGGCTTTTGCACCCCCGGCTTTGTGATGAGCCTGTTTGACCTGTACCGGCAACACGCACATGCCGGTGCCCCCATTACCCGGGATGACGCCCTGCACGCCCTGAGCGGCAATTTGTGCCGCTGCACCGGCTACCGCCCCATCCTTGATGCCGCCCAAACCATGCTGGGCCAGCCCGCCGTGGACCTGCGCGAAGCCGAAACGCTATCAAAATTGGAGCTGCTCGCGCAGGACGGACGGGCGCCAGCGGCCGATTCTTCTTACATTTCACCCACCACTCTGCCCACCTTGCTGGCGGCGCGGGCGCAACACCCAGAGGCGCAAATCGTCGCCGGCTGCACCGATGTGGGCCTGTGGGTCACCAAGATGCACAAGGATTTCCCCCGCGTGCTGGATGTGACCCAAGTGGCCGAACTGCGGCGCGTGGAGCAGTACCCGCACCACATCGCCATAGGCGCCGCCGTCACCCTGACGGATGCGTTTGCCGCTTTGGTGGCGGACCGGCCGCAACTGTCCACCTTTGCCAGCCGCTTTGCCGGCCTGCCGGTGCGCAACGCGGGCACGCTGGGCGGCAATGTCGCCAATGGCTCGCCCATCGGGGACTCCATGCCGCTGCTGATTGCTCTGGGCGCCAGCGTGGTGCTGATGGCCTGGCGCGGCAAAGGCAACAAGGCGAAAGCAGTGCACCGCGAGCTGCGCCTCGAAGACCTCTACACCGGCTACCGCCAGAACGTCATGGCGGCTGATGAGGTGCTGGCATGGATCAAAGTGCCCAAGGCCGTGCCCTTTGAGCAGTCACGGGTTTACAAGATTTCCAAACGCTTTGAAGACGACATTTCTGCCGTCTGCCTCGCGCTGAACCTGCATATCGAAGGCGACATAGTCATCCACGCCAGTATCGGGGTCGGTGGTGTGGCGGCCACGCCAGTGCGTGCGCTCAAGACACAAGCTGCCTTGCTGGGCAAACCCTGGAGCGCCGCCACGGTGAAAGCTACCCAGGCCACCTTGCGAGGCGAGTTCAGCCCGATTTCCGACATGCGCGCCAGCAGCGCCTACCGGGTGGAGGTGCTGGGTAATCTGCTGCAGCGCTACTGGCTGGAGAGCCAAGGCCTTACCGCCATCAATCTAGAGAGCTATGTGCCTGAAGGAGAAGCTGCATGAGCGCCACACCCTTCAACCCGTCTTTGACTCCCACCCTCTCCCCCGAGGTGGCCGCCGGCGTCAACCAGTTCCATGAAAGCGCCGTGGCCCAGGTGGCCGGCGCGGTGCACTACATCGACGACCTGCCCGAGGTGCGCGGCACCCTGTATGCCGCGCCCATCCTTTCCACCCATGCGCACGGCAAGCTGCTGGGCGTAGACACTACGGCAGCGCGCGCCATGCCC
>RFQA01000195.1 GCA_009925925.1 Betaproteobacteria bacterium | reverse complement strand
TCGCGCTCCCGGTGGCGCAGCCACCAGAGTGCGCCCTTCTTCACGGCGCACTCACTCTCACTCAAGCCCAACAGACGGGAAATCGTCTGCCCCAGCGTGGGTTGGTGGCCGACCACCACCACACATCCCTTGGCATTGGGCCACTGCACCAAACGCAACAAATCATCCACATTGCTGAGCGGCGCCAGTGAGGAGTGAGTTTTGTATTTGCGCTGCAAGGCCATGGCCGTTTGCTCGGTGCGGGTTGCCGGACTCGCCCAGATCCTTGCACCATCCGGCAGTTGCCGGTCCAGCCATGCTGCCATGCGAGCAGCTTGCTTTTCGCCTTTGCTGGTCAGCGAGCGCAACATGTCGTCACCGACCAGATCCAGGTCTATGGCCTCTGCGTGCCGCCACAAAATCAGGTCCATGGCTTGGTCTCCCCTCAGCGTTTTTCGAAGCGGCCGTAGCGGTCCATCAGCGCTCTTTGTGCGCTGTGGGCGTTGCCCTGCTCCACCGAGCCATTGCGGTAGTACAGCCCGTCCGCATGCATGTCCCAAGCGTCCACGCCATCATGCAAATAGGCCACCAGGCATTCGTCTACCAGGCGCTGCCGCAAGCCTTCATCCGTGACCGGCCAAGCCACTTCCACACGGCGCACCATGTTGCGGTTCATCCAATCCGCACTCGAGAGGTACAGCTCGTCCACTCCATCGATCCTGAAGTAAAACACCCGCGAGTGTTCCAATAAACGGCCAATGACCGAGCGGACCCGGATGTTGTCGGTATAGCCCGGCACTTGGGCCGGGAGAATGCAGGCACCCCGCACAATGACATCAATCTTGACGCCCTGCTGGCCGGCAGCGATCAGGCTGCGGACCAATGCCTCGTCCGTCAGCGAATTCATCTTCGCCACGATGCGGGCGTCTTTGCCGGCCGCTGCAGCACGGCCCAGCGCGTCGATCTTGACGATCGTGTTGCGGTGCAAATGAAACGGTGCCATCCACAATTTGGACAAGCGTGGCAACTTGCTCTGACTGGCCATGTGCACGAACACATGCTCCATATCGGTGGTGATAGATGAATCTGCCGTGAGGTGGCTGATGTCGGTGTAAAGACGCGCCGTACGCGGGTTGTAGTTACCGGTAGACAAGTGCCCATAGCGCTTGAGGTTTTTACCCTCACGGCGAGTGATCAGCATCATCTTCGCGTGGGTTTTGAGGCCCACCACGCCGTACACCACCTGGGCGCCGATGGACTCGAGCATCTCAGCCCAGTTGATATTGGCTTCTTCGTCAAAGCGGGCTTTGAGCTCCACCACGACTGTCACTTCTTTGCCGCGGCGCACGCCCTCACGCAGCAACTCCATCAGCTCGGAATCTGAGCCCGTGCGGTAAATGGTTTGCTTGATAGCAAGCACCTTGGGGTCGTTCACCGCTTCGCGCAGGAAAGACAGCACGCCATCAAAGCTTTCGTACGGCTGGTGAATCAGGATGTCGCGCTCTTTGAGTTGTTCAAAGATGGAGCGTCCCGGATGCATCTGCACGGGGAAGTTGGGCTTGTAGGGCGCGAAGCACAAATCGGGACGTTCGGCGAGGTCAATCAACTGCGTCAAGCGCACCAGGTTCACCGGGCCGTGCACCCGGTACAGCGCTTTGGCCGGCAACTCAAACTGCTTCAGCAAAAAGTCTGCAAGGTGCTCGGAACAACCTGCAGACACCTCCAGGCGAACGGCCTGACCGTAGTGCCGGTGCTCCAAGCCTTGGCGCAGCGCCATGCGCAGGTTCTGCACGTCGTCCTCATCCACCGCCAAATCAGAATGGCGCGTCACGCGGAATTGCGAAAACTGCCAGACCTCCCGTCCGGTAAACAGCTCGGCCAAGTGCGCACGGATGACGCTGGAAAGTGACACAAACGAGGCCTTGGCCCCGGCCACCTTGTCAGGCATGCGAATAAGGCGCGGCAGCACCCGTGGCACTTTCACAATCGCGATCTCGTTCTCGCGACCGAAGGCGTCTTTACCGGTCAAACGCACAATGAAGTTGAGCGATTTGTTGGCTACTTGCGGAAAGGGGTGCGACGGGTCCAGCCCCACCGGAATCAGCAGCGGGCGTACCTCTTTTTCAAAATACTGCTTCACCCATGCACGCTGCGCCGCATTGCGCTCGCCGTGCGACATGATGCGGATGCCTTGTGCCTCGAAGGCCGGCATCAGTTGTTCGTTGTACAGCGTGTACTGGCGGCTCACCAGTTTGTGCAGCGAGTCAGCCAAACGGTCAAAGCTGGCGACCGAGTACTGGCCTTTTTCGTCGCGGGCACGTGCGGCGCTCAAATGCGGTTCGGCGCGGACTTCAAAGAACTCGTCGAGGTTACTGGAGACAATGCACAGGAAACGCAGGCGCTCCATCAGCGGCACGTCTTCACGCACCGCCCAGTCCAGCACGCGCTCGTTGAAAGCTAAAAGACTAAGGTCGCGGTCCAACAGACGAGGGTCTGCAATGGAGGAGCGATCCTGAAAAGAGGTCCACATAGCGTTTTTTAAATGACTGATAGATGTCAAATTTTTGACGCTTAAGATGACATATTTATGACGTCTACCGCACCAACCGCTGCGCGCTGAAGACGTGTGCCGGCGCGGGCCGGAACCAGATGGCCCGCAAACATGAGCGAAGCATACGCCCAACTGAACTGCAAGGCCCGGCTGCGTGCTTCATGGCGTGGGACACTGAGCGCACCATACCAGGCTTGCGGCAAATTACTGTGCGTTACGCCGCCCTGTGGTGGCACGCCCACCACTTCGGTCGGGCCCTCCACCGGGTAGGCGGCTACCGGTGTGCCGCAGGCCATGGCCTCCAACATCACCAGCCCGAAGGTTTCGTGCTGGCTGGGCATCACAAATACATCGGCCGCGGCATACACCTGCGCCAACTCGGCACGTGGCAACACCCCCAACCAACGCACCATGGGATAGCGCTCGCGCAGGTCTTTTTCCAACGGCCCGACGCCGCATACGACCTTGGTGCCCGGCACATCGAGCTTCAAAAAGGCTTCGATGTTCTTTTCATATGAAGCACGGCCTACAAACAAAGACACGGGGCGTGCCATCGCCCCCAGAGGCGCGTACACCTTTGGTGCATCCTGGTAGTTGAAGAGGCGGGTATCGACCCCGTGCGTCCAGCTCCGCAAATTGCGAAAGCCTTTGTCATGCAGCAGGCGCAGCATGGCGGAGGTAGGCACCAGCACACCGGATGAAGGTTTGTGGAAATGCCGGAACAGCGCATAGCCGATCCACAAAGGCACTTTGAGCGCAGCCTTCAAAATCTCGGGAAACCGGGTGTGATATGCCGTAGTGAACGCCAAGCCGCGCTTGCAGCAGTAACTCCGTGCAGCCCAACCCAAGGGACCTTCGGTGGCCAGGTGGATTGCATCTGCATTGGCGGCGTCCAGCATCTCCGCCAGGGGCTTGGCCGGGCGCACCGCGATGTCGATGCCGTCGTAGCCGGGGCAAGGCCGGGTGCGGAACAAACCGGGGTGGATGACTTGCACAGCATGCCCCAAGGCCTCCAGCTCGCGCACCAGCTCGACCAGCGTGGTTACCACGCCGTTCACCTGCGGGAGCCAGGCGTCCGTTACCAGAACCAATTTCATGCCACGGTTCCCTGCATGGGTGCAGGCAACAAGGCAGCTGCTGGTTTGGCGGGTGTGTCACCCCATTGGACCAATTCCAATTGACCGTCCATATGCTCTACCAGCGCGGTGCGGCTCTCCACCCAGTCACCATCGTTGCAATACAAGGTGCCGTCAATTGTGCGCATTTCAGCGCGGTGGATATGGCCGCACACCACGCCGTCGTGCCCCCGGTTGCGGGCTTCCTGGGCCACTGCCTTTTCAAAGTCGGTCACGTAGTTCAGGGCCATCTTCACTTTGTGTTTCAAGTAGGCCGAAAGCGACCAATAGGGCAGCCCCAAGCGGGCACGCCAATGGTTCAAATGGCGGTTCATGCGCAGGGTGAATTCGTAGGCATAGTCACCGGTGTAAGCCAGCCATTTGGCGCGCTGAATCACGGCGTCGAAATAGTCACCATGGGTGACCCAGAGTTTGCGTCCGTCGGCGGTGGTGTGCACCGTGTCATCGTGCACTTCGATGCCGCCGAACTGGTGGCCTACAAAGTTGCGGGCAAACTCGTCGTGGTTACCGGGAATGAACACTACGCGGCAACCTTTGCGGGCGCGGCGCAAGAGCTTCTGGACCACATCGTTGTGGGCCTGGGGCCAGAACCATCTGCGGCGCAGTTGCCAGCCGTCAATGATGTCGCCCACCAGATACAGGTTGTCGCTGGGGTGGTGCTTCAGGAAATCCAGCAGCGGCTTGGCTTGGCAACCCGCCGTGCCCAAATGGATGTCTGACACAAACACCGCGCGGTAGCGGCGGTGGCCCACATCATCGTCGGCGTCGGGGCCTTCGGCGCCCGTCACCAATCCATGCAAGTTGGCTCCCAGGGCGTCGAATGTGCTGCGCATTACGCCCCCAGAAAGTGTTTGCGGTAACGGGCCGGCAGGTCCGCGATGCGCATGAGCATCGGCAGGTCTGCGGTATTGAAATCCGGATCCCAGGCCGGCGCGCCCAGCACTTTTGCACCCAAGCGCAAGTAGCCTTTGATCAATGCAGGCGGCTCCACGTCCAGTGTGCAGTCCAGCTGGTCAATGGGCAATGGCAAGCGGGGACGCACGTGGTAGTCAATCGGTGCCAGGTGGGTGGCTTGCACCTGGCGCCAGATGCTGGCTGCCACATCGCCACTCACCACACCGTTGTGCAGCATGGGGATGCTGGCGCAGCCGATCATGGAGTCCAGCTGGTTGCGCACCATGAACTCCGCCAAGGCACCCCACAGCGCCATGATGACGCCACCGTGGCGGTGATCCGGGTGCACGCAGCTGCGGCCCAGTTCCACCATGCGCTCACGCAAGGATCGCAGGCGGGTCAGGTCGAACTCGGTGTCGCTGTAGAAGCTGCCCACGCGCTTGGCCTGGGCAGGGGTCAGCACGCGGTAGGTGCCTATCACCTGGCCGGTGGCCTGGTCGCGCACCAGCAGGTGCTCGCAGAAGTTGTCAAACAGATCGACATCGTGTCCGGCCAAGGGAGTGTTCAGGCGGGCACCCATCTCGCCGGCAAACACGTCATAGCGCAGGCGCTGGGCGGCACGCACATCGTCCTGATGGCGGGCCCACTGCACTTCAATGCCGGTAGCGCGCTCGGCCAGTTTCAGGGCAATGGGTACCGCTGCTGCCGGCATGGCGGGTGCCTGGATAGTGGGCGAAGCCAGCGTGGGCGTGGTGTGGATGGCGGTACTTGTCATTGTTATCCCCTTCTGTGAGTGCGGTTTCAATGAACATGAAGTGTGGTCAGACGCCATGACCCGAACGTGGCAGTTCAGTGAAGTTTTCGTGACATGCCATTCGTCAGGTCGATCAATTCAATATTTCAAGTATTATTGAAACATGAGTCGCCCAGCGGCCTGTCGTTTCACCTGAAAGAACTGGCCCACTCTGGCTTGATTGACAGCGAACAGCGCGGGCGCAACCTGATTTACCGCGCCAACTTTGCCCGCATGAGCGGCGTGCTCGCCTACCTGACCGAGCACTGCTGCCAAGGCGCTGCCTGCGAGGTGAGCATCACGGCCAATGCTTGCACCACCTGCTAGAGATATCAAGTATCGAATCGGCCTCCAGCGCACATCAAACATGCGCGAGCAGCTCCTGAATTCATAGCAAATAGCACTCCAATCCCCTCGAAAGGAAGCCCCCATGTCTGCCACACCCCTCAACGTGCTCTTTCTGTGCACCCACAATTCGGCCCGTAGCATCCTGGCGGAGGCCACGCTCAACCACATAGGCGGAGGCCGCTTCACAGGGTTTTCTGCCGGCAGCAGCCCACGGGAGAATCAGCAACCTAACCCCATCGGCCTGCAAACCCTGCGCAACGCCGGCATCAGCGTGGAAGGCCTGCGCAGCAAAAGCTGGGACGAGTTCGCCCTGCCCGACGCCCCCCACATGGACCTGATCATCACCGTGTGCGACAACGCCGCAGGCGAAGTCTGTCCTTTTTGGCCCGGCAAACCCGCCACCGCCCATTGGGGCTATGCCGACCCGTCTGCGGGTGATGGCAGCAACGAACAGAAGGCCGAAGCCTTCAAAAACACCCTGCACGCCATCCATCGCCGATTGGAGCTGTTGGTTAACCTGCCGGAAGAGAAGCTGGACGCCATGGTGCTCCAGCGCACGGCCAAGGAGTTGGCAACAGCATGAGCGAACCGACTCCACTGTCCAAGCAACTGCTTGCAGAGTTCACAGGCACCGCTGCCCTGCTCTGCGCCGTCATAGGCTCGGGCATCATGGCCCAGCGCATGAGCGGCGGCAACGACGGCGTGGCGCTCTTGGCCAACACCCTGGCCACCGTGTTCGCGCTCTACGTGCTGATTGAAAGCCTGGGCCCCGTGAGCGGCGCGCACTTCAACCCGCTGGTCACCCTGGTTATGTGGTCAAAAGGGCAGCTGGCGCCCGA
>RFQA01000194.1 GCA_009925925.1 Betaproteobacteria bacterium | reverse complement strand
AGGATGTTGGTCTGGAAGGCAATGCCGTCAATGACGCTGATGATGTCTGCGATCTTGCGGCTGGATTCGTTGATTCCTTTCATGGTCTCCACGACCTGGCCAACGACTTCTCCGCCTTGAATAGCCACGGTAGAGGCATTCATGGCCAGTTGATTGGCTTGACGGGCGGAATCGGCGTTTTGTTTGACGGTGGAGCCGAGTTCTTCCATGGACGCTGCGGTTTCTTCCAGAGCGCTGGCTTGTTGTTCGGTGCGGGCGGAGAGGTCGTTGTTGCCTTGGGCGATCTCAGAACTAGCGGTGGCGACTGCGTCGGCGCTGCTTTTCACGGCGCGTACGGTGTGGCTGAAGCTGCGCTGCATGGCTTCCATGGACTTCAAGAGCTGGATGGTTTCGTCGCTGCCAGCAGGGTGGATGTCGGTGTGTAGGTGGCCTTCAGACAGTGCATTGGCAATCGATGCGGCATGGGCAATAGGTTGCGAAAGTTCCCGAGCCAGGAAAAAGGCCCCTGCGACCAGCAAAACGGTAGAGATCAGCCACGCGACCATGACTTGGATCTTGGAACTTGAGACTTTGTCGTGTGACTCAGCTCGCGCATCGTCTACACTTTTTCCAATTCCCTCGGATTGTTTCGCCATCTGATCTTCAAGCTTGCTAAAGGCCACCTGAAAGCTATCGATGGCGGCACCTGCAGCAGCTAAATCTTTGGCCGCTAGCTCTTGTGCTTTTTTGCCTGCAGCAATGTATTCCTGCACCATGGGCTTGGTCGCTTGCAGCATGGCTTTGACGTCCGGCGGCAGAGGCTTTTCCTCCAGTTGTCCGAGTGCGTCGTTGAAAGTCTTGGCATGCTCTTCGAGGCCCTTGCTGGCCTCGGCAATCTGATTGGCATTTTGGGTGGTTGCTCCTTGCACCAGCAGAAGCACGTCGCCACGGATGGCGTCGTGCATCATGTCGGCCTCTTGGCTGTTCTGGAGGGCGCTGGACATCGCCTCCGAGTCATCAATGGCGGCGGACAAACGAGCCGTTTGCAAAAGGCCGATGCCTCCTACCAGCCCGGACGCCAGAATGCCGACCAAGCCCAGGGCGATAATTTGGTGTTTTAGCTTCATGTGTTTCCTTGAAATTTCAAAGTTGGCTGACGGATGACTCCAGCGGCTTGACATGAGGACCGGTTGGAAATCTGGACACCCATGCGACTAACTCCCGGTTCTGTTGTTGCGCTTACGGGACCACTGCGCAATGCAAGGAGCGTATGTGGTTTTGGAAATTGATTGTGTCAATCACACTGATGACTTCGGCAATGCGACTGGAAGATGAATGGTTGCCGAAAACTGGCCTGCAATGTCAGCAGCCTTTTTGTTGGCGTCTACATGGTCCAGCACATCGAGCCGGTAGATGCTCACTCCATGATTCAGGGTACTGATCCCGATCACCCTTCCCAGTAACAAGAGCACCAGTGCAAAGCCAAAGGCGAGTGGAAGTTTCAAGCTCAATTTCATTCATGCCCCCTGTGTGTTCATGAATCTTGCATCTTTTGAAGTGCAATCTACATGGAAGCCTGAAGTTTGTCATCACTTGTGTGCATGAAGCCACCAGATGGACGCAAAAAAGGCCGGCATGTTGCCATGCCGGCCTGTGAGGCTTGGAGTACAGCGAGCTATTTTTGGCCCAACAAGGCTTCCTTCAGTTTGAAGTCTGCAGGTGACGGGCCGAACCAGATGGACATGATGGCTTTGAAAAACTCGGGTTCCTTGAAGGGCTCGCCCTGGACTTTGCCTTTGGCCGTCACCACCATGCCGGTGCCGGGAATCCAGTCGAGATGGATGACGTCGCCGGGCATGAGTGCCTTGTTGACGGTAAAGATGTCGCCCATGCGGATCAGGCCGGGTACGAGCTTGGACATTTCGTTCTTGGGCACGTTATCTTCCACGCCACGTGTAAGCAATTTACCGAAGGGGCCTGCCTCGATTTCGCGCAAAAAGGTCATGCTCAGGCGCTTCGGACCGGGTGCAGCGATCAATTCATCGAGAGAGCTGACTTTTTGCGTGGTGTGCAGCTCTCCCACATACACCTTGAAAATCGCCTTGTAGCGGATGCCGGCACCGTTGAGTTGCAACTTGCTGCCCGCCAGCGTGATGTTGTCCTCGACTTTGACGCCATTGATATCCGTAGCCGCCATGACTGTTAGGCTGGTGCAAAGGGAGAGCAAACCGGCGAGGAGTGAGTGTTTCAATGTCATGGGGCACCCGAAATAGAACGATCGTTCTTTTTTGTGAGAGACGCATTGTGCAGGTGTGCGGGCAAAAGCACATCAGGGTTTTTGCGGGTGACGTGGTTTTCGGGCCATTTCTGCGTCTGGCGTGTTTGCTACACTGTGCCCATGTTTATCCACCACATCAGCAGAACAGGTTTGAGCGACCGGGGAGCCTGGCCCTGGCGTACCTTGTCTGTTGTGCCTGGGCTCTGATACCTGCCGGCCGATTCTCTCGGCCAACGCGCACGGTTTGAGAGCTTTGCGCGGTCAAGTGGCACGGATTCCCCTCCGATCTATTGCGCGCATCCACCTCCGGCTTGAGGCCTCGCCTGCAAGCCCCCGTGAATAGATTGTTTGAGAGGCGCTGCCCCCCGATGACTGAATCTGAATTTCTGGCCCTGCAAGCGCAAGGCTACAACCGCATCCCGCTGAGCACCCAGGCCTTTGCGGATCTGGAAACCCCACTTTCTGTGTACCTCAAGCTGGCCCGCAATGCCGGCGAAGCCGAACCTGCTCCCAACAGCTTTCTGCTGGAATCGGTGGTGGGCGGCGAGCGCTTCGGGCGCTACAGCTTTATCGGTTTGCCCGCCCGCACGCTGGTGCGTGCCAGCGGGTTCGGTGCGGCAGCCTGCACCGAGGTGGTGACGGATGGTGTGGTGGTGGAAACCTCGGCACTCAACCCGCTTGATTTCATCGCCCAATACCAGCAACGTTTCAAGGTGGCTCTGCAGCCCGGCATGCCGCGTTTCTGCGGTGGCCTGGCGGGTTACTTCGGGTACGACGCTGTCCGATACATCGAGAAAAAGCTGCAGGACAGCTGCCCGCCTGATGAGTTAGGTACCCCCGACATCCTGCTATTGCAATGCGAAGAGTTGGCGGTGATCGACAACCTGTCCGGCAAGCTGCATCTGATGGTGTACGTGGACCCGGCTTTGCCCGGCGCCTATGCCGCCGGCCAGGCGCGCTTGGCCGAGCTGCGTGCCAAGCTGGCGCAAGCTGTAAGCGCACCGGATATCAAGCCCTCGCAGAGCTTTGAAGCCCAGCGCGACTTCGCCAAGGCGGACTACATCGCCGCCGTGGAACGTGCCAAAGAGCTAATTGCCGGTGGCGATTTCATGCAGGTGCAGGTGGGCCAGCGCATCAAAAAGCGTTACACCGCCTCGCCGCTCAGCCTGTACCGCGCCCTGCGTACCCTGAACCCCAGCCCGTACATGTACTTCTACAACTTCGGGGATTTCCAGGTGGTGGGAGCTTCGCCAGAGATCTTGGTGCGCCAGGAGCAAATCACCGCAGGCGACAAGCCCGGCACCAAAGTCACTATCCGCCCCCTGGCTGGCACCCGCCCGCGCGGAGCCACGCCCGAGCTGGACAAAGCCGCCGAAGTGGAGCTGATCAACGACCCCAAGGAGCGAGCCGAGCACGTGATGCTGATTGACCTGGCCCGCAACGACATTGGCCGCATTGCCGAAATCGGTTCGGTCAAGGTGACGGACGCTTTCATTGTGGAGCGCTACAGCCACGTGATGCATATCGTGAGCAACGTAGAGGGCACTTTGAACGCAGGCATGACCAGCATGGATGTTCTCAAAGCCACGTTCCCGGCCGGCACGCTGACCGGCGCGCCCAAGGTGCATGCCATGGAGCTGATCGATCAGCTGGAACCCATCAAGCGCGGCATTTACGGTGGCGCTTGCGGTTACCTAAGCTACGCGGGCGATATGGACGTGGCCATTGCCATCCGCACTGGCATCATCAAAAACGAAACCCTGTACGTACAGGCTGCTGCTGGTGTGGTGGCCGACAGCGTGCCCGAACTCGAGTGGAAAGAAACCGAAGCCAAGGCCCGTGCATTGCTGCGTGCCGCCGAGCTGGTGGAGGAGGGTCTGCAATGATCACCGCCCACAAAGCCAAGCACTGCGAGTCCATGGCCGAGGTGCGCAGCCACATCGACGCGCTGGATGAGCGCATTACCGCCTTGCTGGTGGAGCGCACCGGCTACATGACCCAAGCCGCCCGCATCAAGCAGGATGCGAGCAAGGTTCACGACCAGGAACGCATTGAATTCATCGCCGCCCGCGTGCGACGCATGGCAGCGGAGCAGGGCGGTCAGCCCGAGGTCGTAGAAGCCGCATATCGCGCCTTGATGGACGCATCCATTGCATTTGAGCACCGGGAGTTTGCCCGACTGCGAGGGGAGGAAGATGTACAAGGTTGATTTGAAAAGCAATCGCATTACTGCGCTTAGCAGCCGCACCTTTTCTGAATTAAAGCTGAAGGAACGTGATCATCTCCAGGAATGGCTAGCGCATACACCTCAAGCCTTGGGAGAGGAGTTACTGGTTATTCAAAAAGAGTTTGCTGGATTTGATGACACAAAGGAGCGTCTGGATCTTTTGGCATTGGACAAAGATGGACGACTGGTGGTCATTGAAAACAAGCTGGATGACTCAGGGCGTGATGTCGTTTGGCAAGCTTTGAAATACGCATCGTATTGCTCGAGTCTCAACAAAGATCAGATCGTTGAGATTTTTCAAGCACATTTGAATAAGCAAAACACGGTTTCCCCCCCACCCGTCGCTCGCCAAGTTTTACGTGAGTTTTTCGAGGGCAAGGATTTTGAAGAAATAAAGCTGAATCCAAGCAATGAACAACGTCTCATTCTGGTTGCAGCCAATTTCCGAAAAGAAGTTACATCAACGGCACTTTGGTTGCTTGGTTATCGCATCCGATTGCAGTGCTTCAAGGTAACGCCCTTTGAGTCGGAGGACGCACTTTATCTAAATGTGGATCAAATCATTCCTCCCCCTGAGGCGGCAGACTACATGATTGGTATTGCCAACAAAGAGGTGGCAGAGCAGGTCGATGAGGCAGAAGAAAAAACCAGACACAAATTGCGTTTTGAGTTCTGGGGCCGAGTGCTCGAAGCTATGCGGAAAAGTCCATGCCGTTTGTTTGACAACGTCAACCCTAGTGATAGACACAAGACTTCTACAGGCAGCGGGATAAGCGCGATCTGGTATGAATTGGTTTACAGCGCAAATGAGGTGCGTGTAGGAATTTATTGCGACCGCAAAGAGGAATCAGAGAACAAAGCGATCTTCAGCAAATTGTTTGAACAGCGTGAGAGTATTGAAGCCGCCTTCGGCGACAAATTGGTATGGAATCAAATGATTGGTTTGAAGGGTGCGCAGATTCAATATGTGCTGGAAATCAATGGGCGAGACAAAGAAAATTGGCCCACGATGATCGATTGGCTTGTTTCGAATATTGCCAAGCTCGAAGCTGCTGCCAAAGACCCACTCATTCAGTTGCGCAAAGCAATCTAGAAGTCAAGGATTCCAAATGAAACTCGTGATGATCGACAACTACGATTCGTTCACCTTCAACATCGTCCAATACTTCGGCGAGTTGGGTGCAGAGGTCGAGGTATTCCGCAACGACGAAATCACGCTCGAAGGCATTGCCGCCCGCGGCGCCGACCGGCTGGTCATTTCCCCCGGCCCGTGCTCGCCCAATGAAGCGGGCATTTCGGTGCCCGCCATTCGCCACTTCATGGGCAAGCTGCCGATTCTGGGTGTCTGTCTGGGGCACCAGAGCATTGGTGCGGCGCTGGGTGGCAAGATCATCCGCGCGCAGGAGCTGATGCACGGCAAGACCAGTGTCATCACCACCACGCAAGAGGGGGTGTTTGCCGGTCTGCCCGAGAAATTCACCGTGAACCGTTACCACTCGCTGGCTATTGAGAGGGCCACGTGTCCGCAAGAGCTGGCAGTCACTGCGTGGACGGATGATGGCGAAATCATGGGCGTGTGTCACAAAGATCTGCCGCACGCGGTGCGCATGGAGGGGGTGCAGTTCCACCCGGAAAGCATTCTCACCGAGCACGGCCACGCCATGCTGAAGAACTTTTTGCAATAAACCGGTAGGCGGGTAGCTATTCTTTTGATAGCTGTCTGCGCATATCCAACGGGCGCCAGAGGCTGAAATGACCACTATTGTTGATTTGCGCAGTGACACCGTCACCCGCCCTACCGCTGCCATGCGGGAGGCCATGTGGGCCGCTCCGGTGGGTGACGATGTGTTCGGCGACGACCCCAGCGTCAACGCACTGCAAGACAAAGTCGCCGCCCTTTTGGGTTTCGAAGCGGCCTTGTTCATGCCTACCGGCACCCAAAGCAATTTGTGCGCGCTGATGGCGCACTGTGGCCGGGGGGACGAATACATCGTGGGCCAGCTGGCGCACACCTACCGCTATGAAGGTGGCGGTGCCGCGGTGCTGGGCAGCATTCAGCCGCAGCCCCTGGCGCAGGACGCTGGCGGCCAGATGGCATTGGCTGATATCGCGGCCGCCATCAAGCCCGATGACTGCCACTTTGCCCGCACCCGTCTGCTGTGCCTGGAAAACACCTGGA
>RFQA01000193.1 GCA_009925925.1 Betaproteobacteria bacterium | reverse complement strand
GAAACATCCAACGGCAGGTCCTTTTCGACCAGCATGCGAATTACGCCCAACGCGTGTCGGCGCAGGGCAAACGGGTCTTTGTCGCCAGTAGGCAAATTGCCGATGCCGAACATGCCCACCAGGGTTTCCAGTTTGTCCGCCAGCGCTACCACCAGACCGGCTGTATTGCGGGGCAAAGCGTCGCCGGCAAAGCGGGGTTTGTAGTGGTCTTCAATGGCATGGGCTACGGTTTCGCCCAAGCCGTCGTTCAGGGCGTAGTAGCCGCCCATGATGCCTTGCAATTCAGGAAACTCGCCGACCATGTCGGTGACCAGATCGGTCTTGGCCAGCTGGGCCGCTTGGTCGGCCTGCGCCACCAGCGTTGCATCGCCCAATTGGGATGCAATGGCCTTGGCAATCGCTCGCACGCGCTCCACGCGCTCGCCCTGGGTGCCCAGCTTGTTGTGGTACACGACCTTGCCCAAACCTTCCACTCGGGAAGCGAGCGTTTTTTTGCGGTCCTGGTCGAAGAAGAACTTGGCATCGGCCAAACGGGGGCGCACCACGCGTTCATTGCCGCCGATGACGAAGCTGGCATCGTCGGGCTTGATGTTGGACACCACTAGGAACTTGTTGGTGAGCTTGCCGGCAGCGTCGAGCAGCGGGAAGTACTTCTGGTTCGCCTTCATGGTGAGAATCAGGCATTCCTGCGGCACTTCGAGGAACTGGGCTTCGAACTCACAAATCAGCACGTTCGGGCGCTCGACCAGTGCGGTCACTTCGTCCAGCAGGGCGTCATCTTCAATGGGTTTGCATCCACCGCCCACCTGGGCTGCTGCAGCATCCAGCTGGCGAACGATTTCAGCGCGGCGTTCCGCAAAGCTGGCGATCACGGCGCCGTCTTTGGCCAGCGTAACGGCATAGGCATCGGCATCCGCAATCACGACGGGAGACACTGCCGCCTCAAAGCGGTGGCCTTCAGTGCGGTTGCCGGATTGCAGGCCCAGCGCTTGCACCGGCACCACGTCGCTGCCGTGCAATGCCACCAGGCCGTGCGCAGGGCGCACGAAGCTCACGCTAGTCCAGCCGGGCAGTTCACAACCGCTTTGCAGCTGGTAGCTCATGACCTTCGGGATGGGCAGCTTGGCGATGGTCTCCAGCAAAGCCTTCTGAAGGCCATCCACCAGAGTGGCACCCTTGACCATGCTGTCATAGAACAAAGCTTCAGCCTTGCCGTCCATGGCGCGTTTGAGAGCTGGCACGGCGCTGGCATCCGCGCCCAGGGCTTGCAGCTTTTTGAGCAAGGCGGGGGTGGCGTTACCGGATGCGTCCAGGCCCACAGCCACGGGCATCAGCTTTTGCGAGACCGCTTTGTCGGCAGCTTGGGGGGCGACCGCAGCCACGTGCACAGCCAAACGACGGGGCGATGCGAAGTGCGTCACGGCCGCATCTGCTGCCACCAGGCCCTGGGCCTTGAGGGAGTCCGCCAGCACCGTGGCAAACGCTTCGCCCAACTTCTTCAATGCCTTGGGGGGCAGCTCTTCTACAAACAGTTCTACCAGAAGGTTTTTTGTTGTCATGTCTTAGTTTCTCCGTGCGCTTACGCGGCCTTCTTGGGCATCTGTTCAATCCACTCGCGCGGCGCCATGGGGAAGCCCAATCGCTCCCGGCTCTCGTAATAGGCCTGCGCCACACTGCGCGCCAGATTGCGGATGCGGCCGATGTAGGCAGCACGCTCAGTCACACTGATGGCCCCGCGGGCGTCCAGCAGGTTGAAGCTGTGGGCACATTTGAGTACTTGCTCGTAGGCGGGCAACGCAAGCTGCTGCTCCATCAGGTATTTGGCTTGCTTCTCGTGCGCGTTGAAAGCAATGAACAGGAAGTCAGCGTCGCTGTGCTCGAAGTTGTAGGTGGACTGCTCCACTTCGTTCTGGTGATACACGTCACCGTACTTCATGGTTTCAGTCCACTGCAGGTTGTAGACGTTGTCCACGCCTTGCAGGTACATGGCCAAGCGCTCAAGGCCGTAGGTAATCTCGCCGGTGGCGGGTTTACAGTCGATGCCGCCAACCTGCTGGAAGTAGGTGAACTGGGTGACTTCCATGCCGTTGAGCCAGACTTCCCAGCCGAGGCCCCATGCGCCCAAGGTGGGGTTTTCCCAGTCGTCTTCCACAAAGCGGATGTCGTTTTTCTTGAGGTCGAAACCCAGTGCTTCCAAGGAGCCGAGGTACAGCTCAAGGATGTTGGCGGGTGCGGGCTTGAGCACCACCTGGTATTGGTAGTAGTGCTGCAGGCGGTTGGGGTTCTCGCCATAGCGGCCATCTTTGGGACGGCGGCTGGGCTGAACATATGCAGCCTTCCAAGGCTCCGGGCCGATGGCGCGCAAAAAGGTGGCTGTATGCGAGGTGCCGGCACCCACTTCCATGTCATAAGGCTGCAGGAGCGCGCAACCCTGGCGGTCCCAGTAGTCCTGAAGGCGAAGAATGATTTGCTGAAAAGTAAGCATGGTGTGAGTGCAATCTCCGGCCGTGGCCGGTGCAGGGCAAGCTGCGTTCAAGTAAACCTCGCATTTTACGGGGGTGGACGTCGTTCTCCCGCCACGCACCGCCGCTTGCGGCTTGGTTTAGCGAGGCTTGCGTTTGTAGAAGGCGACAGCCACGATCACCAAGGCCACGATCCAGAGTGGCCAGAGCCCGAAACGTGAGGCCCACCATGCAAATGGCGTCATGCCCGTGCGGCCTTGCACTTGGCCCTGCAGCACGCCGCGGGTCAATGGGGGCAGCATGTCAATCACTTTGCCCTCATGGGACAGGAATGCGGTAGCGCCGGTATTGGTGGCACGCACAAAGGGGCGCTGAAATTCCAAGGCTCGCACCCGGGAGATGTTGAGATGCTGCTGCAGAGCGACCGTGCTGTTAAACCAACCGAGGTTGCTCACGTTCGCAAAGATGGTGGGAGATGTGGTGGTTTCCGTAAACCGTGTGGCCAGCTCTTCACCGTAGAGGTCTTCGTAGCAGATGTTTGGTGCGACGCGTTCACCGCGTACAGGCAATGAAGCCTGCCCCAAGGGCCCACGGTTGAAATCGCCCAGCGGAATATTCATGAGCTGGGTAAACCACTTGAACAGTGGCGGGATGAATTCTCCAAAGGGCACCAGGTGATGCTTATCGTATTGCCACACCTTTTTTTCACTCGGCGTCAGGCCGATGACCGAGTTGGTGTATCCGGTTTTGAAACTACCCAAAGGGATGCCGATGAGCGCTGATTGGGGGCCCTGCATGAATCGGGCGGTCAACGCGTCCCAATAGCCGTCTGGCAATTGTTGTGGCAGCAAGGGAATTGCGGTTTCGGGCGCGATGACCAGATCGCCAGTGCTTCGGTTCAGCGCATCGCGATACCAATGCAAGGCCAGTGGCACGCCACTTCCTGTTTCGAACTTCTCATCCTGCGGAATATTGCCTTGCAGAAGGGTCACTTGCAGAGTGCTGGTGGGCTCGGTGAATCCATTCCAGCCTGCGGGCAATAGGGAGGGGATGCATAGTAATGAGCTCACCGCGACAGCGGGCACCCATCTGCGCTGAGTCCAAGTTATGGCCAAGACCGCGGACCACAACGCGGCCAAACCCGAAACACCATAGCTCCCTATCCAAGGCAAGTACGCGGCAAGTGGTCCATCCACATGGGCATATCCAATAGCGCCCCAGCCGAAGCCCGTGAGCCATGTTCCGCGTGCCATTTCGGCCATCAACCAGAGTGCGCCAAATGCGCCTATGGCCAAAGCGTTATGTACGGGAAACCACTTGCGCCACAGCCATATTGCTATTGCATAGTAGGCTCCCAACGCCGCTGCCAATGCGATGACGGCTATGACGGCCAGCAATGCCGGCAAGCCACCGTAAGTGTGCATGGCAACAAACAGCCACCAGAAGGTGGTGGATAACCACGTGGTAGCGAATGCCCATGTGTACCGGGCTGCACTGGCGGGAGTGTTTAGTGTGGCAACTGCCACCACGAATGCCGCCATGGAGACCGTCTGCAACCACCAGATGGTTTGGCCTTGCAGTATTCCAGCATCAAATGGCCAACCCGCGCCGATAGATTGTGCGGCAGCAGCTATAAAAACAATAGCAATGGTAGGCAACGACGCCACTTCATTGCGTCGCGCTCCTGCCGACTTGCGGTCCATCAGGCAGGTAGTGCGTTATCGGGGGTGTACGACACCTTGAACCACTTCACGGCACCTCCTTTGGTGTGGAGCACCAGGAAGTCGAGCCCACACAAGCTGTGACGTTCACCGCGCTTGGGGACATGACCCATCTCATGGGCAATGAGGCCTCCGATGGTGTCAAAAGTGTCATCAGGATCAGAAGCCTCCATGGTGACCGTAAAGGCTTCATTGATTCGCTCAAGCGGTGTGTCGCCGCTCACCCGATAAGTCTTATCCGCTAGGGCAAAAATGTCGCCTTCGTCTTCTGCGATATCGAATTCGTCTTCGATTTCGCCCACGATCTGTTCCAGCACGTCTTCAATGGTGATCAAGCCAGCTACCCGGCCAAATTCATCGATCACGATCGCCAAGTGGTTGCGATTGCCCCTGAAGTCGCGCAACAAGTCGTTCAAGCCCTTTGACTCTGGCACGAATACAGCCGGCCGCAGCAAGGCCCTGATGTTGAGCTCTGGAGCACGCTGAAGTTTCAGCAAGTCCTTGGCCATCAGGATGCCGATGATGTTTTCTCGTTCGCCATCGAACACGGGAAATCGGGAGTGTGCCGTGTCAATCACTGCATGCATCAAGACATCCGGAGCGGACTGGATATCCAGCAAGTCCATGCGTGTCGCAGGTACCATCACATCACCAGCGGTCATGTCCGCCATCCGGATCACGCCTTCGAGCATCACCCGCGATTCCGCACCGATGATGTTGTTGTCCTCTGCCTCGGCGAGTGTTTCGATCAACTCCGCGGTGGAATCGGGGCCAGGATGGATGAACTCAGCGAGCTTCTGGAGAAATGTGCGCTTGTCTTCTTTTTCAAAGTTTCGCGCAGGATGCGGTTCTGACACTAGAGGTGTGCCCTTGAGGGCGGTGATTTCGAAGCCCCAAGGATAGCGGATTTGTATTTCACTCCGTTAGTGCAATGAGACCTGACTATGGTGAGCACGCTTTCGTTGCGGAGGTAGCGCTTTTTCGTAAAGACTGAAACCCTGCGATGAGGCCATAGAAAATTCTTGTCTGCGCCTTTGCGCCATATTGCAGACTGGCCCAGCTCTCCTCAAGGAGTTCACTGAGACGCGACTCGAGGTCCGGGCGCGGTAGCTTGAGATAAGCCTCTGATTCCGGACCATGACGGTGAACCGTAGCACCACGCTTACGAGCAATGGCCAACATCGCTGCGTTCTCAGCCAGCGCCTGGATTTGCAGAACATCCACGCCTTCATTGCGGGCATGTAAAGCCGCTCGTTCATAGAGGCGTCCACCGATCCCTTTCCCGCGTGCAGTTGGACTAACAGAAACCCCAAAGTCTCCGACGTTCGAACCATCAGCGTCCTTGTAGGTTGCCAGATGCGCCATCCCAACGATCTCTAGACGGTTATTGAACACGCCGAACACGGCATCGTTGATAAAATCCAGTCGCTCGACGTAATTCTCAATCTGCTGGTCACTGGCGGTATAGCCAAACCGGAGATACCTGTCTTGTGGCTCCAACGCTATTAGATGAAGCATCAAACGCGCTCGGTGATTAGGGCCTAAAGTTTTTATGTTGAGAAATTGCGCCACTCTCGCTGGACCTCGCACCGTTGGTACCGACGGTGAGTCTGGGAGGGCGGTCTTATTTGCACACATGCCGGAACTATAAGGGTTTTCCCTAGTTTCGTGTTGCATGGGGCCTCTAATTGCTGGTAGCACCACCAAAAGTGCTCACAGTTTTCCTACACTTCGGCTGATGAATTCACCACGAGGGAAACAACAGATTAGAGAAGCATTGGCCCAAGTAGAGGTACTTAGGCTGCAAAGTCGCAGTTCGCCCGGTGTTTTGCGCGCATTGCGTTTGGTGAAAGCGTATCAATGCCGCAGATTCGAGGCAACGTATCAAGATTTGCTCGCCTCAGACACTTATGGTGCAGCTTGCCGCTTCTTCCTAGACGAGCTCTATAGTCCAAAAGATTTCAGTCAACGAGATGCCGAATTCTCAAAGATCGCAGGTGCAGTGGAGCGTCTCTTTCCAAGGTCGATCGTTGATATCGCAGTAGCTCTAGCATACCTCCATGCAATTACAGAAGAATTGGACGCTGCAATGGCTGCTTCAATTTCAAGCAACTTGGATTGCGTCCTAGTGGACAGTCGCCTTGACGATAGTCTGTATCAACAAGCCTGGCGAGATGTCGGACGGACTAAAGATCGGAAGTCTCAGTTAGAGCGAGTCATTCAACTGGGAAGCAAACTAGGCAAAGTAACCAGATTACCTGGGATAAAGCTAACGCTACGCGCAATGCGCCGCCCTGCGGCGGCTGCAAATCTTTCCACATTGCAACAGTTTCTCGAAGAAGGTTTTGAAACCTTTGCAAATATGGCTCGAGAACAATTCGCCCTAGAGAACTTCCTGAACATCATCAATAAACGCGAAAGCGAGTGGATGAACCAGCTGAATTAAGGTCTGGCTCTGGAAAGCGAAGACGAAAAAAAACCCTACCGGATCCGGTAGG
>RFQA01000192.1 GCA_009925925.1 Betaproteobacteria bacterium | reverse complement strand
TCGACGAGGCCCCGGATGCTTTTGTGCGCCGCTTCACCAGCGAGATGATCGATTTGGTGCGCACCGACAAAATGATCAAGTCCGGCGACTTGAACCACATTGCCACCGTGGTGGATGCCCGGGTTTTGCCCCATTTGAATTTCCAGCGCATGACGGCCTCCGCAGTGGGACCGGGCTGGCGCCAGGCGACGCCCGAGCAGCAAAAGCGCTTGCAGGACGAATTCAAGATTCTGTTGGTTCGCACCTATGCCGGAGCGTTGGCTCAGGTCAATGACCAAACTATCGCCATAAAGCCGATGCGCATGGCGCCTGAAGATAAAGAGGTCATCGTTCGTACCGAAATCAAAGGTAAGGGTGACCCCATCCAGCTGGACTATCGCCTTGAGAAAACCCCCGGAGTGGGCGCCGGCTGGAAGATTTACAACCTGAACGTTCTGGGCGTCTGGCTGGTGGAAACCTACCGCAGCCAGTTTGCCCAGCAGATCAATGCCAAGGGTGTTGATGGTTTGATTGACGCCTTGGCCGAACAAAACAAGGCCAACGCCAACGCCAAGAAAGGCTGATGTGCTGAACCTGCCCGCCACCATGACACATGAAGTCGCCCCGGCCTGCCTGTCGGAGCTTCGCGACGGACTGCAGCACGAAGCTGCGACCGTTGTTGTCGATGGCGAGCGTTTGCAGCGCTTTGACTCCTCCGCGCTGGCCGTCTTGCTGGAGCTGCGGCGCGAGTGCGCCAAGGCGGGCAAGATGTTTGCGGTGCAAAAGCTCCCGGCCCGTTTGCGCGATCTTGCTGCTCTGTACGGGATTGACGCTCTGCTTAAGCCCGCCTGAGGGCAGCAGCGTAAAATCGCGGGTTCTTTATGCCCGCCATCTCCTTCCAATCCATCTCCAAGACGTATCCCTCGCCCAAGGGGCCGAAAGGCTCCACCTTCAAGGCAGTCGATAACGTCAGTCTCAACATCGAAGAGGGCGAATTTTTTGGTCTTCTCGGGCCCAACGGTGCTGGCAAAACCACCCTGATCAGCATGCTGGCCGGATTGTCCCGCCCCACGAGTGGCAGTGTGCAAGTGCTGGGCAGCGACGTGCAAAGCGATTTCGCCGACGCCCGCCGCAAACTGGGGGTGGTGCCACAAGAGCTGGTGTTTGATCCCTTCTTCAATGTGCGCGAGATGTTGCGCATCCAGTCGGGCTATTTCGGGCTCAAGAACAACGACGCCTGGGTGGATGAACTGCTCGAAGGCCTGGGCCTGGCCGATAAGGCCAACGCCAATATGCGCCAATTGTCTGGCGGCATGAAGCGCCGTGTGTTGGTGGCGCAGGCCTTGGTGCACAAGCCGCCCGTCATCGTTCTGGATGAACCCACCGCAGGTGTGGATGTGGAACTGCGCCAGACCCTGTGGCAGTTTGTCGCCAACCTCAACAAACAGGGCAGCACCGTGTTGCTGACCACCCATTACCTGGAAGAGGCTGAGGCGTTGTGCGGGCGCATTGCCATGCTCAAGACCGGCCGCATCGTGGCTTTGGACAAAACTAGCGACCTGCTCAAGGCGGCCAGCAGCAATGTGCTGCGCTTCAAGACGGCCGATGTGCTGCCTCCTGAACTCGCTGCGCGTGCCCGCATTACCGGCCGTATAGTTCAGTTGCCAGCTAACAATGCGCTCGAAATTGAAAACTACCTCGCCGCAGTGCGCCAAGCCGGCGTCACGGTGGAAGATGTGGAAATCCGCAAGGCGGATCTGGAAGATGTGTTCCTTGACGTTATGAACCAGCAAGGAGCACAGGCATGAACGGTTGGCAAACCCTGCTCTACAAAGAGACCCTGCGCTTCTGGAAGGTTGCGGCCCAAACCATTGCCGGGCCCGTGCTGACCGCCATGCTGTACCTACTGATCTTCGGCCACGCGCTGGAAAGCCATGTGAAGGTGTACGACCAGGTCAGTTACACCGCCTTTCTGGTCCCCGGCTTGGCCATGATGAGCCTGTTGCAGAACGCATTTGCCAACAGCTCGTCCTCGCTCATCATGAGCAAGGTCATGGGGAATCTGGTGTTCCTGTTGCTGACGCCCCTGTCGTATTTCAACTGGTTTGTGGCCTACGTGGGTGCCGCCGTGATCCGCGGCTTGGTCGTGGCGCTGGGCGTGTTCGTGGTGGCAGCGTTTTTTGCGCCCATGAGCTATGCGGCGCCTCTCTGGATTCTGGTGTTTGCGGTGCTGGGCGCTACCCTGATGGGCGCTCTGGGCTTGATTGCAGGCCTGTGGGCAGAGAAGTTTGACCAGCTGGCCGCCTTCCAGAACTTTGTGGTCATGCCCATGACCTTCTTGAGCGGCGTGTTTTATTCCATCCATTCCTTGCCTGCCTTCTGGCAAGGGGTGAGTCACTTCAATCCGTTTTTCTACATGATCGACGGCTTCCGTTTCGGCTTCTTCGGCATCAGCGACGTGTCCCCGTGGATGAGCCTTGCTGTCGTCGGTGGCGCCACCGTGGTGGTGAGCCTGATTGCCCTTCAACTGCTGCGCAGCGGCTACAAAATCCGCAGCTGAGATTCCTATGACCGCAGACCAACTCCAAGCCATCATCACCGCCGGCCTCGCCTGCGACCATTGCGCGCTCGAAGGCGATGGCCGCCACTGGTACGCCACCATCGTGTCGCCTGAATTTGAAGGCAAGCGCCTCGTGCAGCGCCAGCGCTTGGTGTACGCCACCCTGGGCAACCGCATGCAGACCGACGAGGTGCACGCCTTGTCCATGAAAACTTTCTCGCCCACCGAATGGGCAGCCCAGTCCGCCTGAGGCGCACGCAACCCCGAGAGCCCGCCATGAGCGCAGACATGATTACCCTGGCCCTGTCCAAAGGCCGTATTTTTGAAGAAACCGTGCCGCTGCTCAAAGCTGCCGGCATTGAAGTGCTGGACGACCCCGAGAAGTCCCGCAAGCTGATTCTGGACACCAACCAACCCAACGTCCGCGTCTTAGTGGTCCGCGCGACTGACGTGCCCACCTATGTGCAATACGGCGGCGCCGACCTGGGCATCACCGGCAAGGACACCTTGTTGGAACACGGCAGCCAGGGCCTGTACCAGCCGCTGGATTTGCAGATCGCCAAGTGCCGCATTAGCGTGGCCGTGCGGGCTGACTTTGACTATGCGTCTGCCGTCAAGCAGGGCTCCCGCCTGAAAGTGGCAACGAAATACGTGGCCATTGCCCGTGACTTCTTTGCCAGCAAGGGCGTGCACGTGGATCTGATCAAGCTCTACGGCAGCATGGAGCTCGCTCCCTTGGTCGGCCTGGCCGACGCGATTGTGGATCTGGTGTCCACCGGCAACACGCTCAAGGCCAACCACCTCGTCGAGGTGGAGCGCATCATGGACATCAGCTCCCGCCTGGTGGTGAACCAAGCTGCTCTCAAGCTCAAACAAGAACCCATCCGCAAGATCATCGACGCCTTTGCAGGCGCCGTAGCCCTATAACCCCGGAATTCCATTTGCTATGACTTTTGTAGCTGCTCCCGCACGTCTATCCACCGCTGATGCCGCATTTGAAGCGCAATTCAAGGCGCGCTTGCATTGGTCTGCGGATACTGACGCAGCAATCGAGCAGCGCGTGGCAGACATCCTGGCTGACGTGCAGCAGCGTGGCGATGCGGCGGTGTTGGAGTACACCGCCCGTTTCGATGGCCTGAACGTCACCGACATGAAGGCGTTGGAGCTGACCCAAGCCGAGCTCAAGGCCGCATTCGACAGCATTCCCGCAGACCAGCGTGCTGCGCTGGGGGCCGCCGCGAAGCGCGTGCGCAGCTACCACGAAGCACAAAAGAAGGCCTCCGGCGAAAGCTGGACCTACCGTGACGAAGACGGCACGCTCCTGGGCCAAAAAGTCACACCCTTGGACCGTGTGGGCATCTATGTGCCCGGCGGCAAAGCGGCGTATCCCAGCAGCGTGTTGATGAACGCCATTCCTGCCCACGTAGCAGGGGTCGGCGAAATCATCATGGTGGTCCCTACGCCCAAGGGTGAGAAGAATGCATTGGTGCTGGCCGCCGCCTATGTGGCTGGCATAACCCGCGCTTTCACCATCGGCGGCGCGCAAGCGGTGGCCGCATTGGCCTATGGCACCGCCACCATCCCTGCCGTGCACAAAATCACCGGTCCCGGCAACGCCTATGTGGCCGCCGCCAAGCGCCGCGTGTTCGGTACCGTGGGCATCGACATGATTGCCGGCCCCAGCGAGATTCTGGTGCTGGCCGACGGCACCACCCCCCCGGACTGGGTGGCCATGGATTTGTTCAGCCAGGCTGAGCATGACGAGCTGGCGCAAAGCATTTTGCTGTGCCCTGACGCGGCCTACATCGAGCAAGTACAACAGAGCATCAACCGCCTACTGCCTGAAATGCCGCGCGCCGAGATCATTGCCAAAAGCCTCACCGGCCGTGGCGCGCTGATCCAGACCCGCAGCATGGAAGAGGCCTGCGAGATTAGCAACCGCATTGCGCCCGAGCACTTGGAAGTCTCCAGCAACGACCCCCATAAATGGGAACCTTTGCTCAAGCACGCCGGTGCCATCTTTTTGGGGGCCTACACCTCCGAGAGCCTGGGCGACTACTGTGCCGGCCCCAACCACGTGCTGCCTACCAGTGGCACTGCGCGATTTAGCAGCCCGCTGGGGGTATACGACTTTCAGAAGCGCAGCAGCCTCATCGAGGTGAGCGAGCAGGGCGCCCAAGGCCTGGGCCAGATCGCCTCGGTGCTGGCGCATGGTGAAGGCTTGCAAGCCCATGCACGTGCGGCGGAAATGCGATTGAAGTAAGAATGGGCGCATCAGGACGACCAATCCACATGCGCACCACACTTCATACTCCCCACGCCTTCTCCACACTGCGGCAAGCGGCTGCGTGTTTTGTTCTGGGCCTTGTCGCAGTTTCGACGGCCCAGGCCATGACGATCCGCGAAATGCGGGCCTTGGAGAAGACGGAAAAGCAAGGCAGCACCTATACCGACTACTACCTGGTCGGTGTCATGGAAGGCGCGCTCGAGGCCCACACCCAAGCGGTACGCGCAGGTGCCAGCGCCAGCATCTGCCTCAATGGCCGCCGTCTGGAGCCCAGCATGGCCAAGAACCTGTACACCACCGAACTGAAGCGCAACGCCGACCTGTATGAGGCCGACATGCCGGTGCAGCTGGTCATGGTGAATGCGTTGGGGACGGTGTACCCCTGCCTCTGAGGCATTGGGTCGATGGATTTGCTATTTATTCAGTAGCTGCTCCCGCATATGCGCTGGGTGCTAGCGGCTAAAAAAGGATATACGTTTTCCAACCGTTGAAGTAGATTTTCAGGCCTTGCGGTCGGAGATATGGTTCACGCCGTCTCTGACGGGTAGCGTTCCCAGCTCATTTGGATTGACGTCTTCCAAGCATCCCACGTTGTAGGCGTACTGTCCGGGCTGGGACCGGCTCTGGTTGTGCGTGTGGATGCCACATACCTTGCAAAAGTAATGTTTGGCAGACCGTGTGTTGAACTGGTAGAGCTGGAGTGATTCCGCCCCCTGAAGAACTCTCAGGCCCGTGACGGGTACCGATGCCACCGCAGCGCCTTTTCGCTTGCAGATGGAGCAGTTGCAACGCCGCGCATTCACGATTCCATCCGGCAAATCAAGCTCGAGTACCACGGCTCCACAGTGGCATGAGGCACGGTGCTTGGCCCTGATCTCAACGGAGCCTACTTGTCTGGTCATGAGGGCCTTCGCGGGTCGATGTAGATCGTCGGTTTTGCATGCAGAGGTCACCCTCTGATCTGAGCGGCTGCAACCCGGTAGGGTATCCGGGCTTGATGAATCTCCGGCGACAAACCCACTTTTGCTTTGTTCAGGCGCTCATTCGGAGTGGAGCCTTGGTTCAGTTGAGTGGTCATTGCGAAACGCATGCCCAACCTTGCCGACGAGCCATTGAGACGGAACGGAATGTCAACGAAAACAAACAGTTGAAAATTCACACGAACTTCGTGCAACACGAATTTCGTGTAAACTGGCCTCAAGATGAAAAATGTCACCATCACCGTCGAAGACGCCACCCTGGAATGGGTGCGGATCGAGGCGGCGCGCCGCAACACCAGTGTGTCGCGGCTGGTGGGCGAGATGTTGACCGAGAAGATGCAACACGACGACGCCTATGCCCGAGCCCAGCGCGATTGGGTGGCGGATACCTCCAGCTTCAGCTCGGGTGGCAAGGCATATCCGTCGCGGGATGCCGGTTTCGCCGCCGGGCCGCCCCAAGGCGAGACGCGCCCCCTTGGGGGGCAGCGAATGACGCGCAGCGCAGAGCGTGGGGGCCAAAAACACAATGGCTAGCCCGCTCGACACCTCCGGCGCCATCGTTTTTGTCGACACCAACGTGCTGTTGGCCGCCGATGATGCGTTCGATGCTCCTCGCCAAACCCGTGTGCGCGAATGGCTGCAGGCCTTGTGGCAGCGCAGGGCAGGGCGTTTGAGTACGCAGGTGCTGAATGCCTATTACGTGGGCGCCACCCGCCACTTCTCCATGCCGCAGGGCGACGCGCGCGCCAAGCTGCGCCGCTACCAGCTTTGGCAGCCTTGGCAGATTGACCACCAGACAGTAGAAACCGCCTGGGGCGTGGAAGCCCGCTTTGGCCTGCCGTATTGGGATGCGCTTATCGTCGCCGCCGCCGCGCAGAGCGGT
>RFQA01000191.1 GCA_009925925.1 Betaproteobacteria bacterium | reverse complement strand
TCAGGTAATGGCTGGCGCCTTCACGCACGGCTTGCACGGCCCGGCTGATGTCGCCGTAAGCGGTCATCATGACCACCGGCACCTGCGGCCACTGGCGTTTGATCTCGCCAAGCAGCGTGTAGCCATCCATTGGCGCCATCTGGATATCAGTGAGCACCAGACTCACACTGCGATCGCGCAGAACGGCCAAGGCAGCGGTACCGTCGGCCGCTTCAAGCACCGAATAACCCGCCGAACCCAGCACAGCCACCAGCGCGCGGCCCACGGCCAGGCCGGATCCGTTCAGGGTGTGCACCAGTTCGTTTTTGCCTTGGGCGTTCTTGAAGCGTGCCTGCAAGCGGCGGGCCTGGAAGGCTTCGCAGTTGGAGACCGAGCTGATTTCGCGGTAGGTGTTCTGTGCGGGCAACCAGACTTCTAGGTCATAGGTCTTGGCCGCGCCAAAGCCCATGTCGCCGGTACACAGGCTCATCACGCGGTAGGGTAAACCCAGCTTTTGCAGAATGGCTTCGGCGTGGCGGGTCATTTCCTCCAGAGCCTCATAGCTCTTCTCAGGGTGCACGATTTGCACCATCTCCACCTTGTCGAACTGGTGCTGGCGGATCAAACCACGGATATCGCGACCGCCGCTGCCAGCTTCAGAACGGAAACACGGAGTGTGCGCCGTCAGCTTGATGGGCAGGTCGCTCTCGGCAGACACCACATCGCGCACAAAGTTGGTCAATGGCACTTCGCTGGTGGGGATCAGGTAGAGCGCGGTGTTGTCATCGCCGCCGTCCTGACCGCCTTTTTTGGCAGCGAACAGGTCCTCTTCAAACTTGGGCAACTGACCGGTACCGCGCAGGCTGTCGCCGTTGACGATGTAGGGCGTGTAGCACTCGGTGTAGCCATGTTCGCCGGTCTGGGTGTCCAGCATGAATGCGCTAAGTGCACGGTGCAGGCGGGCAATCTGACCCTTCATCACGGTGAAGCGCGAGCCGGTAAGCTTGACGCCCATCTCAAAGTCCAGGCCCAGAGGCTGGCCGAGATCCACATGGTCTTTGACTTCAAAGTCGAAGGTCTTGGGTGTACCCCAAGTACGGGCGACCACGTTGCCGGATTCGTCCGCTCCCACGGGCACGCTTTCGTGCGGCAGGTTGGGTACAGCCAGCAGCATTTTTTCCATCTCGGCCTGGATGGCATCCAAGCGGGTGGCGGAGGCTTCCAGTTCGGCCTTCAGGGTGCCCACTTCAGCCATGGCGGCGTCAGCTTCCGCGTGCTGGCCTTTGCCCTTGAGCATGCCGATCTGCTTGCTGACGGCATTGCGCTTGGCCTGCATTTCCTCGGTGCGCATCTGGATGGTTTTGCGCTCGGCTTCCAGCGCCTTGAAGGCGTCCACATTCAGGAAAGCTTGGGGGTTCTTGCGGGTCAGCAGGCGGGCAACTACCGAATCAAGGTCTTTGCGCAGCAGGTTGATATCTAACATGGTGTTCTCGTACTTTTAAATCAAATCGGGCTCTAGCCCTCTATTTTATTGCGCAAGTAGCTACGTATTTCATAGCAACTCACCACAGCCTCATGCGTCCAGCTTCAGGCCCTTGGGCAGCGGGAACTTCACAGTTTCTTCAATGCCGTCCATCTTGCGCACCGACACGGCGCCCAGCGCCTTGATGCGGTCAATCACAGCCTTCACCAAAATTTCGGGTGCGCTGGCGCCAGCGGTCAGGCCCACGCGGGAGCGGCCTTCAAACCACTCCGGCTTGAGTTCATCGGCGTTGTCCACCATATAGCTCTCCGTGCCCAGCTTCTTGGCCACTTCGCGCAGGCGGTTGCTGTTGGAGCTGGTGGGGCTGCCCACCACGATGACGATGTCCACTTGCGGGCTCATTACCTTCACCGCGTCCTGGCGGTTCTGGGTGGCGTAGCAAATGTCTTGCATCTTGGGCTTTTTGATCAACGGGAAGCGGGCGACCACCGCAGCGGTAATGTCCGCCGCATCGTCCACGCTCAGGGTGGTTTGGGTCACCACCGCCAACTTGTCGGTCTGGCCGGGCTGGATGCGGGCCACATCAGCCACGTCTTCCACCAGGTGAATACCGCTATCGAGCTGGCCCATGGTGCCTTCCACCTCGGGGTGGCCCTTGTGGCCGATCATGATGAACTCGTAGCCCTCTTTGTGCAGCTTGGCCACTTCCACGTGCACCTTGGTCACCAGCGGGCAGGTGGCATCAAAAATCTGGAAGCCACGTCGCTCCGCCTCCCGCTGGATGGCCTGGCTCACGCCGTGGGCCGAGAACACCAGCGTGGCACCCGGGGGCACATCGTCCAGCTCTTCAATGAAGATGGCGCCGCGCTCCTTGAGGTCGTTCACCACATAGGTGTTGTGCACGATCTCGTGACGCACGTAGATAGGGCGGCCGAACTTGGCCAAGGCCTTTTCCACAATCTCAATGGCGCGATCCACACCGGCACAAAAGCCACGTGGCTCAGCCAGAAGAACCTCAACCCCCACGCTCCCCACTTCGTTGGGTTCGCTGCCCCCCATGGGGGCGTTCGCGCCTAAGGGCGGCCTGTCGGCGCTCAGTACTGCCTTGTTGATGCTATTGCTCATAAAACAGCGATCAGCTGCACTTCAAAGGTCACCGGCTGGCCTGCCAGCGGGTGGTTGAAGTCAAACAACACCGCGCGCTCAGCGCCTTCGCCACGGAGTTGCAGCACCACGCCGGCAAACTGGCCTTGGCCATCGGGCGTGGGGAACTGCACCACATCGCCCACGTTGTAGGTTTCCAGCGGGTCGCCCATCTGGGTCAGCACCTTGCGGGCCAGCCACTGCTGCATGTCAGGGTTGCGCTCACCAAAGGCCGCACCTGCCGGCAGCTCAAAGGAGGCACGCGCGCCCTCTTCCATGTCCATCAAACAGGCTTCAACGGCGGGAGAGAGTTCGCCGGTGCCCAGACTCAGGGTGGCGGGCTTGCCGTCGAAGGTGTTGATGATGTCCCCGGCGGGGCCGCCCAGGCGGTAATGCAAGGTGAGAAAGGAGCCCGGCTGAACCCGGGGAAGCGTGCTGGTCATAAAAGTCCCGATAAACTGCCCTCTATTGTAGAAAGCCAGGCCAGATGACCCCATCCGGCACTGGTTTGGCCCTGAATTCACCCTTGCACAGCCATTGCTGCCATGCCCCTCAAAGACCTCCCCCTGGAAGCCCAACCGCGCGAGAAACTGCTCGCGCGCGGCCCTGGGGCGCTCAGCGATGCGGAGTTGCTGGCGATTTTGCTGCGCACCGGCATTGCGGGCAAAGGGGTGTTGCAGATGGCTGAAGAGCTGTTGCAACTCAAAAATGATAGCGCCTCGCGCAATATCGACGGGGGTCAGGGCGGATTTGGAGGGATAGCCGGCTTGCTGCATGCCACGGCCGACGACCTCAAGCGCGTCAAAGGCCTGGGGCCTGCCAAGCGGGCCGAGATCGTGGCGGTGCTCGAGCTCGCCCGCCGCGCCATGGCCCAGCGTCTGCAAGAGCGCGAGGTGTTTGCCGACCCGCAGGCCGTCAAGCACTACCTGCAGCTGCACCTGGCCGCCAAGGGGCATGAGGTGTTTGCGGTACTGTTTCTCGACAGCCAGAACAAGCTGCTAGCCATGGAAGAGCTGTTTCGCGGCACGCTTACCCAGACCAGTGTTTACCCGCGCGAAGTCGTCATCCGAGCGCTGCACTACAGCGCGGCCGCGGTGGTGCTGGCCCACAACCACCCCAGCGGCAGTGTGCAGCCCAGCCGTGCCGACGAGGCGCTGACCCAAACACTCAAAGCCGCCCTCGCACTGGTGGATGTGCGGGTGCTGGACCACATCATCGTAGGCCCCGGGCAGGCACTGTCCATGGCCGAGACCGGACTCATTTAAAGGGCAGTCATGAAGATCAACGCCCTTTCCGACCTGAAGCTGGTCAAAAAAGAAATAGAAGCCCAAGCCGCACGCGAAGCTGCGCTGGCTGCCCAAAAGGCGCTGGAGGCCAAACGCAAGGCCGCTGCCAGCAACCTCTTTCAGGCGGCCATTGGCAAAGTGAAACCGCTGGAGCCGCCACAACGCGCCAAGCTGACGCCGGAGCCCCCCAAGCCCATCCCCAAACAGCAGATGCTGGATGACGCCGCCGCGCTGCAAGAAGCGCTGAGCGACGAGGTGGACGTGACCACCTTGCTCGACACCGACGAGCACTTGAGCTTTCGCCGCCCCGGCGTGGGCACCGATGTGACGCAAAAGCTGCGCAAAGGGAAGTGGAGTATCCAGAAACAGATCGACCTGCACGGCTACCGCAGTGACGAAGCCCGTGAAGCGCTCAGCGCATTCATCCGCGATGCACACCGTAACGGCATACGCTGCGTGCGCGTGGTGCACGGCAAGGGCTTGGGCTCACCCGGCAAGGCCCCGGTGCTCAAGGAAAAAGTGCACAAGTGGCTGGTGCAAAAAAGTGAAGTGGTGGCCTTTGTGCAGGCGCAGCCCGCACAGGGTGGTGCGGGCGCGCTGGTGGTGCTGTTGCAGCCCCAGAACCGCGCTTGAACTAAACGCGGCTCAGTCCCCCGCGCGGGGCATGCCGCACACCAAAGCCCCGCTGTCGTTGTGCGCCAAGGCCAGCCCGTCTTTGGCCACGGAGACTTCCATGTCACGTGGCAGCTTGACGCCGTTCTTGACCGCCAGAATCTCGGCCATCACGCTCACGGCAATCTCGGGTGGTGTTTTGCTGCCGATGTAAATGCCTATCGGGCCGCGCAGGCGGGCCAGGGTTTCCGGCGTCTGCTCCAGATGCTCGACCATGCGTTGGTGGCGCGCCTGGTTGTTGCGGCGGGAGCCAATGGCGCCAATGTAAAAAGCCTCTGACTTCAAGGCTTCCAACAGCGCCAAATCGTCCAGCTTGGGGTCGTGCGTCAGTGCAATCACGCAGCTGCGGCGGTCGGGTCGGAAGGCGGTGACCACGTCATCGGGCATGTCACTCACCACGGTGACACCGGGCACCGCCCATGCGCCGCGGTACTCCTCGCGCGGGTCGCATACCGTCACCGCAAAGCCGCTGAACAAGGCCATGGTGGCCACGTATTCGCTCAGCTGGCCGGCGCCGATCATGAGCATGCGGTACTCGGGGCCAAAGGTGTTGACCAGCTCCGTCGCACTGACACTCAGGTCCTCGGGCTCGGTGCTGGCCTGCAAGCTTGCCGCCCCATCTTCCAGGCGCACACTTCGGCGCACCAGTTGTCCGCGGGCCAGCTGCTCCACCAAGGCTTGCATGGAGGCTGCATCGGGGTCGAACTCCAGCAGCAGCTCCAGAGTGCCGCCACACGGCAGGCCGAAGCGGTGCGCCTCATCGGCCGTGATGCCGTACTTGACGAACTGCGGCGGGCCACTGGGAATCTGCTGCGCGTGCGGTGCCTCGCTGGAAGTAGGGGCGGTATAGGCGCGGGTGAAGCGGTAAATCAGGTCGTCTTCAATGCAGCCACCCGACACCGAGCCCACCACCGCACCGTCTTCGCACAAGGCCATGATGGAGCCCACCGGCCTCGGCGAGGAGCCCCAGGTGCGCACCACCGTGGCCAAGAGCGCATGGCGTCCGGCAAGGCGCCAGTCCATCAGGGTACGTAGCACTACGACATCGAGGTTTTCCATGCCAAGCTACCCGTTCAGCGTAACAAGGCGATAGCCGCAATCACCACCACAGCAGCGCCCACGGCCCACACCCAGGTGGGCATGCCGCCAGAGGCTCCAGCGCTGGCAGCCTCCGTGGGCGCTCCACCACCGGCCAGGGAATCGGCCACCGCCTGCGCGGCGTAAGCGCCGGGGTGTTGTTTCTGCATTTCGTCGTCAAACCGCTTGAAGAAATCTTCGGCCATGGATTTGGCCACGCCGTCGATCAGGCGCTGCCCCATCTGGGCGATCTTGCCGCCCACCGAGGCTTGCACGTTGTAGCTGAGCTCGCAACCACGCTCGTTGGACGTGAGCTGCACTTTGGCATTGCCCTTGCCGAAGCCGGCCGGGCCACCCTGCCCTTCAAAGCTGATGGTGTAGCTGTTCGGAGGCGCGATGTCCGACAAGGTGATCTTGCCGGCGAACTTGGCAGCGACCGGCCCGATTTTGAGTGCCATGCCGATGCTGAACTGGTTCTCGCCGCTGGCTTCGACCTTGTCGCAGCCGGGGATGCAGGTCTTGAGCACCGCAGGGTCGTTGAGCGCGTCCCACGCTTGTTGCTGGGTGATGGCGAGTTGGCGGCTGCCTTGCATGTCCATGAGGGTCTTCCTTCTTCAAAATGGTGATTCGGGTCAGCGCCGCAGAATGCCGGCCACGCTGGCGGCCAGGTCTTCCAGCTTGCTGAGGTTGTGCACGGCCAGCATGCCGTGCGCGTAGCGGTTCAAAACGGCGGCCCCTTGTGCCAAGGGCGCGTAACCGTCAAAGCGCAACAAGGGGTTGAGCCAGAGCAGCCGGCCACTGCGGCGGCGCAGCGTGTCGAGCTCGTGGGCCAGGGCTTCGGGCTCGCCAGTATCCAGACCGTCGGTGATGATGAGCACCAGCGTGCGGCGCCCCACCAGCTTGCGCTGGTGCCGGGCATTCAGTGTGGCCAGGCAGTTGCCCAGCTGGGTGCCACCGGCAAAGTCTTCAATTTGGGCGCTGGCCTGGGCCAGCATGGCGTCCGTGTCTGCCTGCGCGAACGCAGCGTTCAGGTCAGTAAGGCGGTTGCCAAAGGCAAATACATGGCGTTGCAAGCGCACCGCACAGCCCAAGGCCTGGCGGCTGGTGGCAG
>RFQA01000020.1 GCA_009925925.1 Betaproteobacteria bacterium | reverse complement strand
CCGCGAGGGCGACGAGTTGAGGGTGCTCGTGGCCCAAGTCAATCGTGATGCCACCATTGACTTGAATGTCCACGACGTGAAAACCACGACCAAAGGTGGTGACATGTTGCGCGAAACCTTGGCGCGTATGGAGGCCGCAGTGGCAGCGGTGCGCAGCAACTCTGCGAGCATCGAGGTGGCTTGCTCTGAAATTGCCAGCGGCAATCAGGACCTCAGCAACCGGACAGAGCAGACGGCTGCCAATTTGCAGCGTACCTCCAGCAGCATGACCCAGCTGACCAGTGCGGTGCAACAGTCCGCAGAAAATGCGCGTGAGGCTAACCAACTGGCCATGACGGCCAGCACTACCGCCACCAAGGGGGGTGAAGTGGTGGGCCAAGTGGTGCAGACCATGCAGGGCATCAACGAAGCCAGCCGCAAGATCAGCGACATCATCAGCGTGATCGACGGAATCGCTTTCCAAACCAATATCCTGGCCTTGAATGCGGCGGTGGAGGCTGCACGTGCCGGCGAGCAAGGCCGTGGCTTTGCCGTGGTGGCAAGCGAGGTCCGCTCACTCGCTGGCCGAAGCGCAGAAGCCGCAAAGGAAATCAAGACCCTCATCAACGCCAGTGTTGAGCGCGTGGAACAAGGCAGCGCACTGGTGAACCATGCGGGGGAGACCATGACCGAAGTCGTGACCAGCATCCGCCGTGTGACCGACATCATGGGTGAGATCAGCGCTGCCAGCACTGCGCAGGCCCAAGGCGTCAGCGAAGTCAGTGAAGCAGTTACTGAGATGGACCAAGCGACACAACAGAACGCGGCGTTGGTGGAAGAGATGGCAGCGGCAGCCGGCAGCCTGCGCAGCCAGGCCCAAGAGCTGGTGCAGACGGTTTCGGTGTTTCACCAATAAGCGTCAACGGATCTGAATCCGCCCTTGCGTCTCCCGGTCTTTTCCGGCTGAGGCATGATCTGTGCGTCCATTGCTTCTGGTCGCGTCATGTCCTCTGAACTCCGCCCTGCACACCGGTACGCCAACTCCGATCCTGAGGTCGTGATCGGAAATTTTCCATGGTACGAGATGGTCTGGCGCTCGCTGCGAGGAGATTTCAAGCCCAAGGCTGAACCTGCAGACGGGTATGCCGGCTTTGAAAAGGCTTGGTCGGTGCCTGTGGATCACGCGCGGCTGCTGCAGCGGCAGGACGCGCCTCGTGTGACCTGGCTGGGTCATGTGACTGTTCTGTTGCAGGTGGCCGGACTCAATGTGTTGATGGACCCGACCCTCGCCGATTTTGCCGGTCCCATGGGCAAGTTCGGCGCACGCCGCAGAGTGCGCGCTCCCCTTAGTCCTGAGCAATTGCCGCCCATTGATCTGGTGCTGATTTCACACAACCATTACGACCACTTGTGCGATGCCACGATCACGCGCTTGTTGGCTGCGGGCCAAACCCCTGAGTTTCTGGTGCCCAAGGGCCTGAAAGCCTGGTTTGATCGCCGGGGTATTGCCAACGTGACCGAGTTGGATTGGTGGCAGTCCGTGGACATGCCCCACAAGGTCAAGCTGCATTTCACGCCATCGCAACATTGGAGCCGGCGCACACCTTGGGATACTAATGCATCGCTGTGGGGCGGATATTGCCTGGAGTGGTCACGCCCCGGGGCTCAGCCGTGGCGCTTTCTATTCCCCGGCGATACCGGCTACAGCAAGGACTTCAAAACCATACGCCAGCGCATAGGCGCCATGGACTTTGTGGCTTTGCCCATAGGCGCTTATCTGCCACGTGACTTCATGAAACCCATGCATGTGAACCCGACCGATGCGGTGCAGATGCTGCTGGATCTGGATGCGCCCCTGGCCATGGGTGTGCACTGGGGCACCTTCATGCTTACTCAAGAAGCCTTTGACCAACCGCCACACGATCTGGCGGCTGCGCTGCAGGCTCAAGGGTTGGCGCAAGATCGGGTGTGGTTGTTGCGGCATGGCGAAACCCGCGCTATACCGCTGCCTGCTTGAACGGCGTTACACCGCGCGGGGCTTGACCTTGGAGGCTGCCAGCTTCGCGTTGGTACGTGCCGTGTCGGTATCAGTGGCGCGCGCCAAGGCCACGCCCATGCGTCGCTTGGTGAAGCTCTCGGGTTTGCCGAACAGGCGCAGGTCTGTGTTGGGCACACGCAGGGCCTCTTCCACACCATCAAACACTATGCCCTGTGCTTCCACGCCACCGTAAATGACAGCACTGGCGCCCGGGTTGCGCAAAGAGGTGTCCACCGGCAAGCCCAGAATGGCACGTGCGTGCAGTTCAAACTCACTTTGGTGTTGCGTGCACAAAGTCACAAGACCGGTGTCATGCGGGCGCGGGCTTACTTCGCTGAACCACACCTGGTCACTCTTCACAAACAATTCCACACCGAACAAGCCCTGGCCACCGAGGTTGTCGGTCACGGCTTTGGACACTTCACGCGCACGCTCCAACGCGGCAGGGTGCATGGCCATGGGTTGCCAGCTTTCCACATAGTCGCCGCTGACTTGGATGTGGCCGATAGGATCGCAGAAACTGGTCACGATGTTTCCATCCGCACCCACGGAGCGCACGGTCAGTTGTGTGATTTCGTAGTCGAAGTCGATGAAGCCTTCCACGATCACTCGACCATGGCTGACGCGGCCGCCAGCCATGGCGTAGTCCCATGCTTTTTGTACGCCAGCCGGGCCGTCGATCTTGCTTTGGCCCTTGCCAGAGCTGCTCATCACTGGCTTGACGATGCAGGGATAGCCGATGCCTGGCTTCCCATTCACACCATCAATCGCAGCCTGGAGTTCGGCCAGCGAGTCGCAGAATTGGTAGGGGCTGGTGGGCAAGCCCAGTGTCTCCGCTGCAAGGCGGCGGATACCTTCGCGGTCCATGGTCAGGCGCGCAGCACGTGCTGTTGGAATCACGCGGACGGTGCCGGCCGCTTCCAGCTCCTCCAGCATGGAGGTGGCAATGGCTTCAATCTCGGGGACGACCAGCATCGGGCGCTCCGCTTCCACCAGCGCCTTGAGCTGGGCCGGGTCGCTCATGGTGATGGTGCGTGCATGGTGGGCGACCTGCTGACCGGGGGCGTTTTCGTAGCGGTCCACGGCAATGGTTTCCACGCCCAGACGCTGCAAAGCAATCAGTACTTCTTTGCCCAGTTCTCCGCTGCCCAGCAGCATGACTTTGGTGGCGTTAGGGGATAGGGGCGTTCCAAGGGTGGTCATATCAAGTGTGTGGTGAGAGAGCGGGCCTCTATTGTCGCTTGCTGCTCGACAGGCCCATGAGCCACGCCCTGTGTGCGTTTGAATATCCACAATGCGATCATTGATTTCACAAATCATGGAATTTAATTAATCTATTTGTGTAATTTAATTAAAAAATATAAATTTGTGTTGCCTGAAGTCTCTTTGTGGAGAAGTTCTCATGAACAAAACGCCGTGGTATTCCCGTCTGGGTGTGGGGGGCAAGCTCTCATTGAGCATCGTCGCGCTGGTCGGTGTCTTTGTGGCGGTGCTGGTTGGCAGCATCGGGTACACCTTGGGGCAGGTGATCGAAAGCCGCGCCAATCGGGAGGTGGGAGACAAAACCAAACTCATTGTCGATCTGGTGGAAGCCACGGACGCAGACTTGCGTAACCGGGCCGTTGGGCTTTCCAAAACGTTTGCCGCCAAGTTGAGTGGGGGCTTTGCGCTCAGCGGCGAGACCGTCAACATCGGGGACAAACCCACACCGGTCCTGACACTCGCGGGCAAACCGGTCAACATGGATTTCAGTCTGGTGGACCAGTTCACAGAGGCTACCGGCGCTGTGGCGACCGTATTCGCGAGCAATGGAGAGGATTTCGTCCGTGTGACCACCTCCTTGAAGAACGACAAGGGTGACCGGGTGGTGGGCACGCAGCTAGACCGGGGCCACCCGGGTTACAAGGCGGTTCGCGAGGGCAACAGCTATACCGGTCTGGCGGCCTTGTTCGGTCGCCAGTACATGACCCACTATGAACCCATCAAGGATGGCACGGGCAAGGTGGTCGGCCTGGCATTTGTGGGGTTGGACTTCACGGATTACCTCAAAAGTCTCAAAGACACCATCCGGGCCATGAAGATCGGCAACTCCGGGTACTTCTATGTGCTCGATGCACGCCCGGGCGCCAACTACGGCAACCTCATCGTCCACCCCGCCTCAGAAGGCAAAAACATTCTGGACTCCAAAGATCCGGACGGACGGGAGTTCATCAAAGACATCCTTGAACAAAAGTCCGGGACTATCCGCTACCCGTGGATCAATGCCAGCATGGGCGAAACCAGAGCACGTGAAAAAGTGGTGGCCTTCACTTTCCTGAAGCCCTGGAACTGGGTCGTGGCGGGAGGAACTTATGTGGACGAATACACCAGCGAAGTCCGTACGGTACGCAACATTTTTGCGATGTCGGGGCTGGTGGTGGTCGTCTTCACGGCCATGGTTCTGTTCTACATGGTCAAGCGCACAGTGACCCGGCCTTTGAAAGAGGTGCAAAGCGCCGCGAGCCGTATTGCCGGTGGTGACCTTACAGTGCAACTGAGCAAACGCAGCAGTGACGAAATCGGCCAAATGGTGGATGCCATCAATCAAATTGGTTCAGGACTGGCCAGCGTGGTCGAGTCCGTGCGGGAGGGCTCAGAAAGCGTGGCCAATGCCAGCTCAGAAATTGCCCAAGGTAACCAGGATCTGTCCATGCGAACCGAGCAGCAGGCGAGTGCTTTGCAGCAAACCGCCAGCAGCATGGCCACCCTGAGTGGTACGGTGAGTCACAACGTGGACAACGCGAAGCAAGCGAACCAGTTGGCCATCAGCGCGTCAGATGTGGCCATGCGCGGCGGACAAGTGATGGAGCAGGTGGTGGAGACTATGAAGGGCATCAACCAGTCTTCTGCCCGCATTGCCGACATCATCGGCGTGATCGACGGGATTGCCTTCCAGACCAACATCCTCGCGCTCAATGCGGCGGTGGAGGCAGCCCGGGCCGGCGAGCAGGGGCGTGGATTTGCCGTGGTGGCCAGCGAGGTGAGGTCATTGGCGGGCCGAAGTGCAGAGGCCGCCAAAGAAATCAAAAACCTGATCAGCGACAGCGTGGGCCGCGTGGAGCAGGGCACGCAACTGGTCAATCAAGCGGGCGAGACCATGACCGAGGTGGTGGCGTCCATCCGCCGGGTGAACGACATCATGGGCGAAATCACAGCGGCCAGTTCAGAACAGAGCACGGGGTCAGTCAGGTCAGTGAGGCGGTCAACCAGATGGACCAGACCACTCAGCAAAACGCGGCGCTGGTCGAAGAAATGGCCGCTGCTGCGAGCAGCCTGCGTACCCAGGCCGGGGAGCTGGTGAACACGGTCTCGGTGTTCCGCACCGGCAGCGGAGACGGCAGTGCGTCCCCGCGTCTACTTGCGCATTAAGGTGCTCTTGCCAAAAAGCGACTCGATCAAGTCCACCGCCACCTCCGCCGTGCGGTTGCGCTCATCCAGCGCGGGGTTGAGCTCAAACACATCGAGGCTGGCCATGCGACCGGTGTCGGCAATCATCTCCATGCACAGCTGCGCTTCGCGGTAGGTGGGGCCACCCCGGACGGTGGTGCCCACGCCGGGGGCGATGTCGGGGTCCAGAAAGTCCACGTCAAAGCTCACATGCAAGTGGGTGTTGCTGTCGATCAAGGCCAAGGCCAACTCCATCGCGGCGCGCATGCCCATCTCATCGATGTAACGCATGTCAAAGACCTCCAGGTCCTGCTCATGCACAAAGCGCTTTTCGCCCTCGTCCACGCTGCGGATGCCGATCTGGCGCACCCACTTAGGGCTGATGGCCGGCACCTGCCCACCGATCTCAATCAGCTCTTGCGGCCCGAAGCCACACAGACAGGCCACCGGCATGCCGTGAATGTTGCCGCTGGGGGTGAGCGTGTTGGTGTTGAAGTCAGCGTGGGCGTCCAGCCACAGCACCCGCAGTTTTTTGCCGGTATCGCGGCAGTGGCGCGCCACCGCACTGATGGACCCTATGCCCAGGCAGTGATCCCCTCCCAGCACTATGGGCAGACGGCCGTCCTGCAGCTCGGCGTACACCGCGTCATGCAGGCCGCGGTTCCAGGCAGTCACTTCGGGCAGGTGACGGTAGCCGTTTACCGGCGGTTGCCACGGGTTACTCGGGCCGCTCAGGTTCCCCTTGTCCAGCACCTCCAGACCGTGGCTTTGCAGCACGCCGGTGATGTTGGCCACGCGCAGGGCTTCCGGTCCCATGCTGGCGCCACGGCTGCCCGCGCCGATGTCGGTAGGTGCGCCTATCAGGCTGATCTTGTGGTTCATGGTGTTTGTAACTGGAATACGGGAAGTCGCTCGCCAACCAGCAGGCCGCGTGCGTTGCGGATTTCGGCAGCGCGCCAGGGCTTCAGTGCGGCGCGTTGCGCATCATCCAGCCAACCCAGTTGGTCCAGCACCTCGACGCTGGCGGCAAACAGGGCGGATTTGTTGCCGTCAATGATCTTGAGGGCAAAAGCCTCGCCACGGCTTTTGCTGCCGACCACCTGCACACCGTCGGCACCGACCTTGCTGACCCAGTCGCCCCGGCCCACGCGCATAAAGTCCAGGTCGTTGCGGCCGGTACCGCTCACCATCTCAGGGTAGGCTGTCATGGCCTCGCTCAGGAGGGCAAAGCTGGCACCAAACTCCGGGTCTTGTGCGCCACTGGCCAAGCGTGCATAGCCACGCGCCAGCTTGGAGAGGGGCATGGCGAAGTTGGGCGCCGAGCAGCCGTCGATGCCGCGCGGCATGTCTTGCACATCCATGCCCACAGCGCGTGCCACATCGCGGGCAATGGCCTGCTGTAAAGGGTGCTCAGGTGCGGTGTAGTCGTCCAGCGGCAGGCCATGCTGCTCGCAGTACGCCACAAAACCCGCATGCTTGCCGCTGCAGTTGTTATGGGCCTCGGTGTAGGTGGCGCCCTCGGGGGCGCCCTTCTCAAAGTAGCTGTAGAGCAGCGGCACATGGCAGCCGCAACGCAAGGCTTTGTAGCTGTGCCCGGCCTTGGCCAGCATGCTGTTGGCGGCATCCACATGCATGGCTTCGCCGTTATGGCTGGCGCAGAGCAACGCGTTCTCGGCCTGGCTGAAGCCGAACTGGGCAGGCCCGCCGGCTTCTACAAAAGGCAAGGCTTGCAAGGCCTTGAGCGTGGAACGGGTGAAGGTCACCAGATGCGGGTCGCCGGTAAAAGCTTTGAGGCTGCCGGCGCGGTCGGTCACGGAGACGGCGCCGAAGTGCAAACATTCGGGCGTGCCGCCACGGGTGAGTTGGATCAGGGGTGTGAGGTTCAAGGGCATTGCTCTCCTACGCCAGAGCGTAGCCGAATTCGCTTCCACAGGCCTATACCCTGTCTATACTGAAACGCTATTGCCACTGCCAACTTTTGCATAGCCCATGCTGACACCCGAACAGAAAACCCGCTACGCGCAGGACGGCTACATCATCCTGCCGGATTTCAAGTCTGCTGCCGAGATCGCCGCCTTGCGCGCACGGGCCGAGGCCATCGTCGAGGCCTTTGACCCCGCGGAGAGCAAAACCATCTTTACTACCAATGAACAGGCCCGCAAGGTGGACCGCTACTTCCTGGACTCAGCGGATCGCATCAGCTGCTTTTTTGAAGAGGAGGCGTTCGGTCCCGATGGTGAGCTGCGCCAGGCCAAAGCCCTGTCGATCAACAAAATCGGCCACGCCATGCACGACCAGGACCCGGTGTTCGAGGCGTTTTCGCATGGCCCGGCACTGGCGGAGGTCGCCGCGGATGTGGGGCTTACCCGCCCCCAAGTGTGGCAGTCCATGTACATCTTCAAGCAGCCCGGCATAGGCGGTGAAGTAGGTTGGCATCAGGACGCCACCTTTTTTGACACCACGCCCATCAGCGTGACCACCTTCTGGTTCGCCCTGGAAGACGCCACCCTGTCCAACGGTTGCCTGTGGACCGAGCCCGGTGGTCACCGTGGCCCCCGCGGGGTACTGCGTGAGCGCTTTGAGCGCCATGGCGATGTGGTCACCATGAACAAACTCGATGCCACTCCGTGGCCTGCCAGTAATGTGAATGCAATCCCCCTGGAGGTGAAGGCCGGTGCGCTGGTGGTGTTCCACGGGCTTTTGCCCCATTACAGCGCGCCCAACCGCTCTGCAGTTTCGCGCCATGCTTACACCCTGCATGTGACGGATGCCGGCACCGAGTACGCCGCCACTAACTGGTTGCAACGGAATGCCGGTCAGCCGGTACGCGGTTTTTTGATCTGATTGCTATGAAATCAATAGCTGCTGGCGCATATTCCACGAGCGCTAGCAGCCTATTTAATGCCTGAAATTCGGTAGGGCGTCTCCATCCCGGCGTGGCGCTAGACCCTACAAACTGTTGCATTCAGCGGGCTTTTTTCGCTTTTCAAGCCGGCAGGCTTGTGCCACAGTGGGCTCCTGAGTGTGTCAGGAGTGCGCCATGAAAGCCCTAGCCTTCGCATCCCTAAGCTGTGCCGTGCTGGCGGGGCCTGTGTGCGCGCAGGAGCTGATTTCACTCACGCGCTTGCCATCCGGTGCAGCGCCCTCCCTCAATCAGTCGGACCGCAGCCTCTTGGCCAAGTCGGACTCGGACCGCAAATCTATCGAAGCATCCCTGCAAAACACCCTGGTGGCTTATGACACCCGGCACGACGGGGCCCGGAAAAAACTGGGTGTGGCACTGACTTCGTTCAGCAGCATTCCCTTGGAACTGGCCTATGACCCCAACGGCAAAAACCTGATGGCCCAATGGCGTTCGGTGTACACCACCGCAGCGGGACAGTCCTTTCAGTACCAGGCCTTCGTGGGCGAGTCCGGCACCATCAACTTCGTGATCAGCTCGAAGTTCTGATGGCGATCCGCTTCGGCGTTCAGCGGAAAAACAAGGGCATCAACAGCGACGCCAGCACCACTTGCAGGCCCAGCGCCAGCCCGGCGTAGGCGCCGGCATCCGCATTCACCTGGAGCGCGCGTGCCGCGCCTATGCCGTGCGAGGCGGTGCCCAGCGCAAAGCCGCGTGCGGCCCAGCCGTTGCCACTGTAGGGAAGGCGCAGCAGGCCAAAAATGAGCTTGCCGCTCAGTGCCCCGATCAGGCCGGTGAGCACGGCAAACACGGCTGACAGCGCAGGAATACCACCTATCTTTTCAGCGATGCCCATGGCCACGGGCGCGGTCACGGACTTGGGCGCCATGGACAACAGCACATCACCGGGCAAACCCAGGGCCCAGCCCAGTGCCAGAGCGGATCCGCTGGCCGCCGTGCCGCCAACCAAGGCGGCCACAAGCAAACGCCCCCAACGTTTTTGCACTTCGGCCCTGCGCTGCCACAGGGGCCAGCCCAAGGCAACGACTGCGGGGCCCAGCAAAAAGTGGATGAACTGCGCACCCGAGAAGTACCCCGGGTAGCTCACCCCGGTGGCCAGCAAGAGGCAGGCGAGGATGAGCACGCTCCAGAGCACCGGGTTGGCCCAGACGGCTTTGCCGGTGCGCTGGTACACAGCGTGCGCCAGCACATAGGTCACCAGGGTGGCCGTGAGGCCGAAGAGCGGCGTCGCCGACAGGTAGACCCACAGGGCCACGACCTCAGCCATGGGGAGCCTCGTCTTCCGTGTCCCGGCGATTCAGGGCGTACAGGGTCAGTGCCGTGACGGCAAGACCTATCCAGGTGGAAAGCACCAGCACCACCAGCATGCGCCCGCCATATTGGCTGAGCAGGGCCAAGTGGGTCATGACGCCCACCCCGACCGGTATGAATAAAAGCGAGAGATGACTGAGCAAAAAGTCCGCGCACTGGCTGACGGGCTCACGCACCAGGGGCCACTGAAGGGCCGGAATCAGCAAGACCATGCCGACCACCGGGCCCGGAAACGGCAGGTGCAGACCGCGGGCCAGCAACTCACCCGCGCTTTGCAGCGCCAGGAGCCAGGCCAAGCCGCGCAAGCCTTGCATGGCGGCTAGAACCGGGGCAGGTCCGGGTGCTTGATCTTGCCGCCGCGCACCAGTTCCTTGCCGTACTCCGCGCAGCGGTGCAGGGTAGGAATGACCTTGCCGGGGTTGAGTAGGCCCTTGGGGTCGAACGCCTCTTTCAGGGCGAACATCTGGGCGTTCTCTTGCGCGCTGAACTGCACGCACATGCTGTTGAGCTTTTCTACGCCCACGCCATGCTCGCCGGTCACGGTGCCGCCCATGGCGACGCTGGTTTCCAGAATTTCGGCGCCGAACAGCTCGCAGCGGTGCAGTTGGTCGGGGTCATTCGCATCGAACAAGATCAGCGGGTGCAGGTTGCCGTCCCCGGCGTGGAACACGTTGGCACAGCGCAGCTGGTACTTCTTCTCCATCTCTGCAATCGCCAGCAGGATGTCGGCCAGCCGCGCGCGCGGAATGGTGCTGTCCATGCACATGTAGTCAGGGCTGATGCGGCCGCTGGCGGGGAAGGCGTTTTTGCGCCCGCTCCAGAAGCGCAGGCGTTCTGCCTCGCTGTTGCTCACCGCAATGCCGGTCGCACCGGCCGCGCGCAGCACTTCGCTCATGCGGCCGATCTCTTCTTCCACCTCCTCGGGGGTGCCGTCGCTCTCGCACAGCAGAATCGCTTCGGCACTCAGGTCGTAGCCCGCATGCACAAAGTCTTCCACTGCGGCGGTCATGGGCTTGTCCATCATCTCCAACCCTGCGGGAATGATGCCGGCGGCGATCACCGCTGCCACCGCATCGCCCGCTTTGCGCAGGTCGTCAAAGCTGGCCATGATGCAGCGGGCCAGCTGGGGCTTGGGCACCAGCTTGACAGTGACCTCGGTGGTCACGGCCAGCATGCCCTCGCTGCCCACCACCACGCTCATCAGGTCGTAGCCGGGGGCGTCGAGTGCGTCGCCACCAAATTCGATGGGCACGCCTTCCATGGTGAAACCACGCACCTTGAGCACGTTGTGCAGCGTCAGGCCGTATTTCAGGCAGTGCACGCCGCCCGAGTTCTCGGCCACGTTGCCGCCAATCGTGCAGGCAATCTGGCTGCTGGGGTCCGGCGCGTAATACAGCCCGTAGGGTGCGGCCGCTTCACTGATGGCCAGGTTGCGCACGCCGCACTGCACCACCGCCGTGCGGCTGCGCTTGTCCACCTTCAGGATTTTGTTGAACTTGGCCAAAGAGAGCGTCACGCCCAAAGCATGGGGCATGGCGCCACCGGACAGGCCGGTGCCCGCGCCGCGCGCCACCACTGGCACATTCAAGCCATGGCACACCCGCAGCACTGCCGCCACTTGGTCTTCGGTTTCCGGCAGGGCCACCAGCAAGGGGCGCTGGCGGTAGGCAGTCAGGCCGTCACATTCATAGGGCGTGGTGTCTTCCGTCTGGTAGAGCAGCGCATGCTTAGGCAAATAGGCCTCTAGCGCCGGCAGAATATGCGCGAGCAGCTCTCTTTTTTGTAGCATTTCCCGGGCGGTGGGATCAAGTGGGGCGTTCATGGAGGAGTCCGGTGCTTAAGGGGCAATGACGGAAAGCCCCACTCTAAAAGAAAGCGAAGCCCCGTGGTGTGAAGAAACTTGCAGCGCTGCGTGAAAAAGGGCCCGGTGACGGCCTCCGGGGCGACTAGCCCACGGCTTTTTTGAGCCACTCGGCAAAGGCCGCCACTTCCCAGCGGTCCATGGCCCCGGTGCGCCAGCACAGGTAGTGCGCGTGGGGGCTGGGTGCATTGTGGGCATACAGCCGCACCAGCGAGCCGTTGTCCAGCCAGGGCGAACCCAGCTTCAGGCGGATCAGGCCCACGCCCATGCCGGCGGCGGCGCCATCGCACATGAGGCCGATGTCGTTGAACTGGGAACCCTCGACCGGCTCCGGCCAGTCCAGCCCGTTGGCAGCAAACCAGGTGCGCCAGGGTTCCAGCGGGCTGCGTAACAGGGGCAGGTTGGCCAGGTCGTGCGGGGTTTCGAACGGGCCGTGTTCCCGCACAAAAGCGGGTGAGGCCAGCGGCGTGATCTCGTCCTTCATGAGGCACACATGCTCCATGTCGGCATAGCGGCCTGCGCCAAAGCGCACCATCAGGTCTGCATCTTCGGCCACCACGTCCAGCAAGGGAATGGAGACCTGCAGCGTCAGGTCGATCTCGGGGTAGGCATCGGTGAACTGGCGCAGCCGCGGGATCAAAATGGAGCGCGAAAACGTGGGCGTGACCGCCAAGCGCAGCTTGCGCTTGCCCGGTGCCGCAGCGGCGCTGGGAAATTTCTGCAGGATGGCCAGGCCCTCACGCACATGGGCCAGGTATTCGCTGCCCTCGGTGGTCAGCGAAAAGTCTGCCCGGCCAAACAGCTTGGTGCCGATGATTTGCTCCAGCTGCCGCACCCGGTGGCTCACCGCGCTGGGCGTGACAAAGAGCTCTTCTGCCGCCAGGGTGACCGAGCGCAGGCGCGCCAGGGCTTCAAAGGTCAACAGGCACTGAATCGGGGGGATGCGGGAGGCGCTCATGGCGCCATGATGCCACCAGCAAGGGGAAACCAGCGTATATGGTGGACGGGTCCGTCAGTAGAATGGCCCTCTTTTTCTCTCGGGAGCCCCCCCTGTGTCCGACGCCCTTGCTGTACTCCCGCAATACCTTCTCCCCAAAAAAGCACTGACCGCCTTTGCGGGGGTGATTGCCGGTGCACGGGGCGGCAAAGCAACCACGGCACTGATCCGCTGGTTCATCGGGAAATACAAGGTAAACATGGCCGAAGCGGCCAACCCCGATCCCGCGGCCTACCCCACATTCAACGAATTCTTCACGCGGGCCCTGAAACCGGGTGCCCGTCCGCTGGCCCATGTGCCTTTTGTGTGCCCCGTGGATGGCGCTATCAGCCAGTTCGGAGCGATCGACAAAGACCAGATTTTTCAAGCCAAAGGTCACCACTACAGCAGCACCGCTTTGGTCGGGGGCGATGCCAAATTAGCTGCGCAGTTCGACAACGGTACTTTTGCCACCATCTATCTGAGCCCACGGGATTACCACCGCATTCACATGCCCTGCGAAGGTGAATTGCGCCGCATGATCTATGTGCCGGGCGATTTGTTTTCGGTGAACCCCACGACTGCGCGCGGCGTGCCGGGCTTGTTCGCCCGCAACGAGCGGGTGGTGTGCGTGTTTGACTCTCCCCATGGTGAATTTGTGCTGACCCTCGTCGGTGCTACCGTGGTGGGCAGCATGGCTACCACCTGGCACGGGGTGGTGAATCCTCCGCGCTTGCCACAGGTAACCGAGTGGCACTATGACGCTGGCAAGGTGGTGTTGAAGAAGGGCGAAGAGATGGGCCGGTTCTTGCTTGGATCAACCGTGGTCTTGCTGTTCCGCAAGGACGCACTGCACTTCAATCCCGATTGGGCGCCGGCCAAACCTGTACAGCTGGGTGAAAGTATGGGTATTTAGGCAAGCAAGAGGGGCTGAAATTCAGTATCCTGAGTTTTTTGAAACCCCAAAGAGGGAAAGTATGAATAACGTTGCCATCGTGAACGAAATACCCGTTTCCGTCGTTGGAGAGAGTGGCACCCCTGAACCCGCGCCGTACCAGCGCACCCGCATCACCGCGTTGGAAAACATGACGGTGCGCTCCAGCTTGTGGCTCGCATTCGCCAGCGTGTTGTTGGGCGCGGTGGTCATCGGCGTGTTCTCCTTGTTCCAGATGGGCCGCTTGAATGCGTCCACCAAGGCCATTTATGAGCAGGAATACGCAGCCGGCCAAGCTGCCGAAGAGGCGCGTGGCCTGATCTTGCGTGCCAGCCGCGCCCAGACCCAGTTACTGACAGCCACTACCGCGGCTGAACGCAACACCTTGGGTGCCGCCATCGAAACCAGCCTGGGTGATATTGCAAAGCGCCTGGACATCATCAAGGGCTTGTCGACCTCAGAAGAAACGACGGCTACCAGTCAGCAACTGATTGATGCGATGGGAAGCTGGACCAAGCGCCAACGTGCTTACATCACCCTCGTGAAAGAGCAGCCGCTGGATTTGATGCAAATGAGCACCGACGTGCCTACCGAAGACGCCCGTTTGCTCAACGACACCCGCAAACTGGAAAAACTGGTGGATACCTTGGTGGAGCAGCGCGCTCAGTCGGCCAATGCCACCATTGAAAATGCCGGCCAGATCTACAAGTCATCCCAGATGTGGGTGGTGGGCATCATGGTGCTGCTGCTGATTCTGTCGCTGGTCATTAGCGCGTGGGTTACGGGTCGCCTGTCCCGCCAACTGGGCGGTGAACCGGCTTACGCCAAGTCCATTGCCAGCCGGATCGCGGATGGCGATCTGACAATGCAAATCCAGCTCGCACCCAAAGACAACGATAGTCTCTTGTATTCGCTGCGCGACATGCAGATCAAGTTGTCTGACACCATGCGTGACATTGCAGACAGTTCCAAGCAAGTGGCGAATGCCTCACGTGAGATCTCCATGGGGAACCTGGACTTGTCACAGCGCACGGAGCAACAAAGCGCATCGCTGGAAAAAACAAGCACCAATGTGGAGCAGATGGCTGCGCTAACCCGGCGCTATGCCGAAAGTGCTGCGGAGGCCGCACAACTGTCCGGTAATGCCAGCCGCTCAGCCCGCTTGGGCGGCGAAGTTGTCGCTGACGTCGTCAGCACGATGGAGAAGATCAGCAAGAGCACCCAGGCCATCCACGGCAACATCAGTGTGATTGAGGGCATTGCCTTTCAGACCAATATTCTGGCGCTCAATGCAGCGGTCGAGGCTGCGCACGCCGGGGAGCAGGGCCGTGGTTTCGCGGTGGTGGCGCAAGAAGTGCGCTCGCTTGCGGAACGCAGTGCCAAGGCGGCCCGTGAGATCAATGCGCTGATCGAAGAGTCCACGCGCCAAGTCAAAGAGGGTGCGGAGCTGGCGAGCAAAGCTGGCCAGACCATCAGCGAAATGGCGAATACCGTCCAACAAACCAGCGCTGTGATGGAAGAAATTTCCGGTGCTTCTGCGCAGCAGAGCCACGGCATTGAAGAGATCAACCGGGCAGTCGCGCAGCTGGACGACAGCACCCAACAGAACGCTGCATTGGTCGAAGAAGCTGCCGCAGCAGCGCAGTCGCTGGATGAACAGGCGCAGTCTTTGGATCAGCTGGTCGGGCGCTTCCACTTGCGTAGTTAAGCGCACCCTAGGCATCAACAAAAACGGCGGCCATGGGCCGCCGTTTTTGCATCCGGGGGTTGCTTACCGGAAGATCACGGTCTTGTGGCCATTCAAGAGCACGCGGTGCTCGCTATGCCATTTGACTGCGCGAGCCAGCACCTGGCTTTCGGTGTCGCGGCCCAGTGTGGTCAGGTCTTCCACGGTGCGGCTGTGGTCCACGCGTGCAACGTCCTGCTCGATGATGGGGCCCTCATCCAAGTCAGCCGTCACGTAATGGGCGGTGGCGCCAATCAGCTTCACACCGCGATCATGGGCCTGGTAGTAGGGCTTGGCGCCTTTGAAGCTGGGCAGAAAGCTGTGGTGGATATTGATGGCGCGGCCGTTGAGTTGCCGGCACATGTTATCGCTCAGGATTTGCATGTAGCGGGCCAAAACTACGAGTTCTGCGCCTTCTGCTTCAATGATTTCCAACTGCTTGGCTTCGGCCTGCTCTTTGGTGGCTGCAGTCACCGGAATGTGGTGGAAGGGCACGTTGTAGCTGGCGGCGAGTTGGTAAAACTCGCGGTGGTTGGACACGATGGCCCGGATGTCCAAGGGCAGCAGGCCGCTCTTCCAGCGGAACAGCAAGTCATTCAGGCAATGGCCTTCTTTGCTGACCATGATGACCGTGCGCATGGGCTGCGCCATGGTCTGCAGGTTCCACTGGAGTTTGAGGGGCTCGGCAAAAGTGCCCAGTTGGGACTTCAGCTCGGCGTGGCTCAGCTGGCTGCAGCTGAATTGCACCCGCATGAAAAACAGACCCGTGTCGTGATCGTTGTACTGGGCTGCCTCTTCAATGTTGCCACCGCGTTCCAGCAAAAATCCCGAAACAGCGTGGACAAGCCCCAAGCGATCGGGGCAGGAAAACGTAAGGATGTAAGTCTGGCTCATCCCCCGATTGTCGCAGTTCCGCGCAACGGGGGCCGGCCGAGGGTCGCTTGTCCGTTCAGTGCACCTGGACGGGAGTCTGCGCGAGTTCGGCGTATTGCTCCAGCGTGTCTTCCACCTCTTCCTGGGTCGGAGTATTTACCTGCCAGGCCATGATGTGTTGCTGAAAGAGTTCGGCCCAGGAACCGTCCAAGTACACCTCTTTGTTGGAGCGTTTGTCCACGATCTCAAAGCCATGACGGGCCAGGCTGGGTACGCCCAAGGGATAGCGCTCGGTTTTTTCCGGTGCCTGATCCTCAGCTTCGCCGTTGGCGAGCATGTGGGTGACGGAGAAAGAATCGGATTCGTAGAGCGTATGCATAGGTGATTTCAGAGAGATGATCCGTAAATAGATGCCATCTGCACCGATTCAAGAGTAGCAGCAAAAATGCTTGTCTGTGCAAAGCTCAACGGTTTTGGCTATTTGCCCACACTAAATCCAGGTAATCGCCGTTGGATTCCGTAATGCGGATGCGAACCGGCAAAAACTGCAAATTCGGTGCGTACCAGAGCTCCAGTCTTTGCTTGCGTTCCGCACTGGGTTCGTGGGTGAACTTGACGGCGGACACGGGCCCGCTGGCGAGCTTGACCATTTCCTGAGCGCCTGCTTTGAAGGCCCATTGCTCGGCATAGCGGTCCCCGATGGCCTGCAGGCTGATGCTTTTGCCTGGGGCACCCTGTGCGCTATTGCCCGCCAGCAGGCTGGCCAATTGCATAAACACACTCAACTGGTCCTGGGCGCCGGCCTGTAAGGGCGCATCGGGGGTTCCCTCGCTGAAGGAAATCCGTCCGGCGCTGCGCTGAAAGCGTGCATTGATTTCAGATTGCCCCAGGCGCTTGCTGGTGAACTTGTCAGGCTCCAGGCCGCGCTCCGACAAGGTGCCCTGGCTGGTCCAGGCCTGAAGGGTGAGGCCGAATTTGCGGATCAGCAATTGCGATTGGTAGGCCTTGCCGTCGTGTGACCAGACTAACTCGGCCGTGCCGGTGTAAGCGGATGAGATCACGCCCTCTACGTCGTAGGCCATGCGAACCGGGGCCGGCGCTTTGTAGGTAACGGCGACTTCCGTGGCTGCCGTTTGTGCGGCCAGCGGCGAGCAGAAAAAGGCGAAAGCCATTGCCCATGCTGCAAGTGGTTTCATCAGACCAACGTAGCTTCTCTGTGTCATGTTCATTTGGGGATTTGGCTGTCCGTCCACACCATGTCCAGCACATTGCCGTTGGGTTCGGAGAGCCGGATGTGGGCGGGCAAATAGGCCAGCTGCGGGGCCAGCCAGATTTCGGCTTTGGTGCTGTAGTCACCGGTCGCCTCACGGGTCAGTTTGATGGCTTGCATGTTGCCGCCCGGCACCGTAATGCGTTCCTCAGGTGACACCACAAAGGTCCACGTTTCGGCCTGCCGGGGGCCTATGGACTGGAATGAAAGAGTGTCCCCGGCGGTCAGCCGGTTGGGCTCACCCGCCCAGAGACTGGCCAGTTGCATGAACACGCTCAAATAGTCTTGCGCGCCTGGCAGCAAGGGGGCCGGTGCCGAGTTGGCACTGAAGATCACCCTGCCCTCATCGCGCACAAAGTGGGATGCCACCTCTGCCCTGCGAAAGCCTTTCTCCCCAAAGCGCACCGGTGCCAGGCCGGCGGCGGTCAGTGCGCCTTTGCTTGTCCATTGGCGCAAGTTGATCAAGAACTTGGTCACCACCAGACTGGCTTGGTAGTTCTCGCCGTCATGCTTCCAGGTGATAGCCGCGCCCACCACGTTTTGCTGACCATCGCTCATGCCGAACACGTCGTAATTCAATACCACGGGCGGGGGAAAGGCAAACCGGGGCAATCGCTCGCTGCTGGCTACCGGTTCCGCGACCGGAGGCGCCGGCTCTGCCAGTGGTGCAAGCATCGCGGTATCCGGGGCGGGTCTGCCAGCGGGCGCGGGGTCTGCCGCTGGAGCGGGGTCTGCCGCTGGAGCGGCTGCTTGGGATTCAGATGCAAATGCAGGCGGTGCCGATGTCGTCTCTGCTGTCCCGGTAGGCGGCAGGGGGGCGGGATTCACCGCTGGCGCGGTGGCTTTGGGTGCCAGCGGAGTGGGGGCACTCTGTAGTGCCGGAGCATCCTGCGGAGCCGCAATGATGCGGGTGCTTACAGGGGCTACCGTCTCACCGGCATTATCGGACTCACCCGGCCATAACCCGAGCCGGAAACCGCCGAGCAACCACCAATGCAAGGCGAGCACCGCCGCCAGCACCGCCATAAAGCTTCGCAAGGACAGAAGGGTCAAAGATGGGCGCAAAGGAGTCCCGGGTAAAGCCGCAGCCATGTTCCATAGAACGCAAAAGGCCAGTGTATGGTAGACACTCAAAGCCCTTTGGCGCCCAAACCCAGCGAAAATGCCGGCATGAAACTCGCAACCTATCAAGACGGTTCCCGTGACGGCCAGCTGGTCGTTGTCTCCCGGGACTTGAGCCAGGCGCATTACGCCACCCACATCGCCAACCGCCTGCAACAGGTGCTGGACGACTGGAACTATCTTTCCCCCGCGCTGCAAGACCTCTACCACCAGCTCAACCAGGGGCGGGCTCGGCATGCGTTCCCGTTTGACCCCGCGCAATGCATGGCACCTTTGCCGCGCGCCTACCAGTGGCTGGACGGCTCCGCCTACCTCAACCACGTGGAGCTGGTGCGTCAGGCACGCGGTGCCGACATGCCCGAGAGTGCCCAGACTGATCCCTTGATGTACCAGGGTGGCAGCGACGACCTCGCCGGGCCCCATGCTGAGATTGTTTGCGCCAGTGATGCTTGGGGTGTGGACTTTGAGGCCGAGTTGGCGGTCATCACCGGCGATGTGCCCATGGGCTGCGCGTCGGACCGCGCGCTGGATGCCGTGCGCCTGCTGGCCTTGGTCAATGACGTGACCCTGCGAAATTTGGTGCCGGATGAACTGGCCAAGGGCTTCGGCTTTGTCCAGAGCAAACCTGCCACCGCGTTTGCGCCGGTGGTTGTCACACCCGACGAGCTAGGCGAAGCCTGGGCGCGCGGCCGGGTGCACCTGCCGGTGCAATGTGTCTGGAACGGCCGCAAGGTCGGCATGTGCGAAGCCGGCAGTGACATGCACTTTCACTTTGGCCAGTTGATTGCCCATGCGGCCAAAACACGTCGCTTGCGGGCCGGCACCATCGTCGGTTCCGGCACCGTCAGCAACAAAGGCGTGGCCCGCAAAAACCGCACGGAATGGCCCCATGGCTACAGCTGTATTGCAGAAAAGCGTGCCATGGAAACCCTGCAGGACGGCCAGCCCAGCACCGAGTACATGAAATTCGGTGACACCATCCGGATCGAAGTCAAAGGCCGGGACGGAGGCAGCGTGTTCGGCGCTATCAATCAGGAAGTGGTGCCGCTGGAAGTGCGGTCCCGTGGGACATCGGTCTCCTCTGCCCCCGAGGCGGAGCCTGCCTCCGATCTTTCCACTTAAATTGTCCTTGGCTCCCGTATTCATTGCGCGAGCAGCTCTGTTTTTGATAGCAAATTATGTCTGATTCCTCATTTGAATTGCAAAGCGAGCACGCTTGCTTTGGTGGTGTGCAACGGTTTTACAAACACATGTCTGAGGAAATCGGCCTGCCCATGCGCTTCGGGGTGTTTTTGCCGCCGCAAGCGTCCGTGGGCCCGGTGCCTGCGCTGGTGTACCTGGCGGGCCTGACCTGTACGGACGAAACCTTTGCCTTCAAGGCCGGTGCCCAGCGCTTGGCCGCAGAGCTGGGGCTGGCGCTCATCACCCCGGACACCAGTCCGCGTGGTGCGGGGCTGGTGGGCGAGGCGGACCATTGGGACTTCGGGGTAGGCGCCGGCTTTTACCTTGACGCCACGCAGGCGCCCTGGAGCGGGCGCTGGTGCATGGAGAGCTACCTGGTCAAAGAATTGCTGCCGCACATTGCGCGCGACTTACCCGTGGATGCGGCAAGACTGGGTCTATTTGGCCACTCCATGGGCGGACATGGAGCGCTGACGCTGGCCCAGCGCCACCCCGGGGTGTTCCAGACCCTGTCCGCCTTTGCCCCGATATGTGCGCCCACGCAGTGCCCTTGGGGCAAAAAAGCGTTCACCGGGTATTTTGGTCAGGACGAAAGCCTGTGGGCGGCCCATGATGCGGTGGCTTTAATGGAGGCCCAAACCAGCGCGCCCTTCCCCCGCGGCATTCTGGTGGACCAGGGGCTGGCGGACAAGTTTTTGGAGGAGCAGTTGCACCCGCACCTTCTGGAAGCGGCCTGCGCCAAGGCCGGGCAGCCGCTCACGTTACGGCGCCATGCGGGCTACGACCATGGCTACTATTTCATCAGCACCTTCATGGACGACCACCTGCGCCATCATGCGCGGGGACTCGGGCTGACGAGTTAAGCGGTAGCGTCAGGTGGCAGCCGCCACTTGCTGCACAAACGTCTTGATGCCGCGCAGCATCATTTCAATCGCGACAGACACCAGCACCAAGCCCATCAGCCGCTCAGCAGCCACCACCAGCCGGTCGCCGATGATGCGTTGAATGCGTTCTGCCGACACCAGCACCACCGCGCTGACCAGCATGGTGACGCACAGAGCACCAATCCATTCCATGCGGCGGTCCGGTTGCTGAGATACCAGCAGCAGTACGGTCGCCAGCGCAGAGGGGCCCGCGACAGCTGGAATGGCCAGGGGAACAATCAGTGGTTCTGTCTTGATCTCTGTCTCTGCAGTTGCGGCCGGCGGGAACACCATGCGCAGGGCAATCAAAAACAGGATCACGCCGCCGCCGATCTGCAAGGACAGTTCGCTCAGGTTCATGACCCGCAAAAAGCTCTCACCCACAAACATGAAGGTGAGGAGCAAGGTGAAGGCGATCAAAATTTCCCGCAGGATCACCTTGGGCCTGCGCTCAGGCGCCACCTGTTTGAGCGCGTTGGCAAAAATCGGAATGTTGCCGATCGGGTCGGTAATCAGGATCAGCAGGATGGTCGCAGAGGCGAAGGTGTAATTCATCATGGCGCGGAACGCCGGTGTCGCCGGCGTGTTCGGGAGAGAGCGCCAGAGAATACCAGCCCGGTGACCCGGCGGGCATGGGCGTCAGGCGTCTTCCAGGGCGCTTTGGCAGTCAATGCAGCGCTCAGCGTCCGGGGTGGCGCGCAGCCGGGCTTCGGGGATGGTGGTGCCGCAGGATATGCAACGGCCGAAGGTGCCAGTCTCCACGCGTTGGAGTGCGGCATCGATGCGGCGCAGTTCGGCGGTTTCGTGCTCGTCCAGTGCCAGCTCCAAGTCGCGTTCGGTATTGGCCTGTGCCGGCGTGTCTTCGTGTCCGCTGAAATGCGCTGCCGAGGCCAAAGCGCGGCTGGGCTCGCCACCGCGCAGTTGGTTCAGGCGGGCCCGCAAGGCGTCGCGTTGCTGGAGTAATTGCTTCTGGTAACTGTGAAGGTCGGAGTGTGTCATGGTGTTTCCTGCGTTGTGCACTTGCCATGCTCTACCTGCAGAGCTGCAAAAGCTTTGATGCGGGTCAAGTTCTGGGCGATGCGACCGGACCTGTTCGCTGGCTCGTCCATAATCGCCACCCATGGCCTCCCTCCAATCCCTGCGCGAAGCACGCTCCATCGTCCGTTGGATGCTGGTGTGGTTTGCTTTGTCCATCGGGGTAGCGGTGGCGGCCCCTGTGGTCAATCCGCAGGCATTGACGCTGATTTGCACGACTGCAGGCAACGTCAAGTTCGTCGCCGAATCGGTCGGCGACAACGCAGACAGCGCACCCTTGAGCATGCAGGCCCACGCGCTGGACTGCGTGATGTGCCTGCCCGCCGGCGCACCGCCGGTGATATCGGCGGTACTGCATGCCGGCCCGCCAGTGCGTAGCCCGCAACCGGCAGCGCTGCCCGACCGTGTCCCGGCCCGCTTCGCCAAAGCAGCTTCTGCTCGCGGCCCGCCTGCGCAACTCTGAGCACCGCTGACAGCGCTTGGCGCTGACTGTCCGGACGCGTCAGTCTTTTCTACATTTCCAGATTTTTGTTTCTGCTTGGGTGCGTCTGTTTGTCGCAGCCGGGCGATTATTTTGAGGTTGTTATGAATCGTTTTGCTGTGCAATTGGTAGCTGCTTGCGCACTGTCTATGGGCGCTAGCGCCGCTTTTTCTCACGTAACGCTGCAAGACCAGGCTGCCGCTGCCGGCGCCGGTTACCGGGGCGTACTGCGCGTGGGCCATGGCTGTGCCGGCGCGCCCACTACATCCATCACGGTCTCCATCCCGGCAGGCTTCAACGGCGCGCAGCCCTTGGTGAAAGCCGGTTGGACTGTGAGCACCAAGGTCGGCAAGCTGGACCAACCCTATGAAATGCACGGCACCCAATACACCGAAGGCGTTCAGGAAATCATTTGGACTGCCAAGGGCGCTGAGAACGCATTGCCTGACGCGTTTGCTGATGAATTCGTGTTCCGCGGTACTACGCCCAAGAAGCCCGGTACCCTGTGGTTCAAGGTCGTGCAAGGTTGCGACAAGGGCAGTAACGCCTGGGTCGAGATCCCTGCTGCCGGCCAGGACGCGCACAGCCTGAAATCCCCCGCCGCCCATTTGGATGTGCTGGACGTTCAGGCTTCCGGCGGTCACGCCCACTGATTTTTACGAGGAGTTTTTATGACTTTTTCCCGTTGGACCTTGTCCGCCGCCTTGGCTGCCGGACTCTCTGTGATGGCTTCGGGCGCTTTGGCCCAAGCCGTGGATGTGCAAAATGCCTGGGCCCGCGCCACCGTGCAGGGTCAGAGGGCCACCGGAGCTTTCATGACGCTGAAAGCCCCGACGGACGCCAAACTGGTGAGCGTGAGCTCGCCTGTGGCCGGCGTTGCCGAGGTGCACGAGATGAAGATGGAAGGCGATGTCATGAAAATGCGCGCCTTATCCGGTAGCCTCGATTTACCGGCTGGCAAACCGGTGGAACTCAAGCCCGGCGGTTATCACGTCATGCTGATGGACCTGAAGCTTCCCCTGCAAAAAGACACCACCATCCCGCTCACCCTGGTGTTCAAAGACGCAAAGGGCGTGGAGACCAAGAAAGAGCTGAAGGTGCCTGTGTCCCAAGTGGCACCCGCCGGCGCAGTACCCGCTGCTGCCCACGGTGAGCACAAGCATTAAGCGCTGACCTGCTGTCCTTGGGATTTTGACAATGAGCGCCCAACGCACTGCCCGCCACAACACCATCCAGCGCCCTTGGGCGATGTGGTTGGTTTTGTGCGTGCTGGTACTGGGAGCGCTCGCACCTACGGTGTCCCGTGCGTTGGCCTGGAATACATCCGGGCCCATGCAGGAAATCTGTACCGCCGACGGCGGTGCCGTCTGGGTGAGTGCCTCACCCGAAGCTATGAAGGATGGAGCTGCGAACGGGCAAGCTCCGCTCCCCTCTATCGATCATTGCCCGTTTTGCCTGCAAGCCACGGACCGCAGCGCGGCCCCGCCGCCCCATCAGCCTTACCTCTTCTTGGAGATTGGCGGAAACCAGGCGCGCCCGGTCCGGCAGGCGTTTTTCTTCTTTACAGACATTCAGCGGGCGCCCCCGGCGCGTGGCCCGCCTGCGCAAACCTGAGCTTTTGCTGCCCTCACTGGCAGTCAACGCCTTTGGGTCGATTCGTTCACGAGTCGGCTTGTGTTTCCGCTTTATGGATGTCTTTCCTATGTTGTCTTCCGCTAGTGCGCCTGTGCGCGCATCTTCGTCCTCCCGCTTTTATGCTGCCGCTTGGCGTTGGCACTTTTATGCGGGTCTGTTTGTAGTCCCTTTTCTCACCATCCTGGCGGTCACCGGCTTGGTGATGGTGTATTTCACCGGTTTTCAGAGTCGCCTCGGCAACCTGGTCCATGTGCAGCCGCAAAACACCATTCAAGCGGTGACGGCACAAGCAAGCGCCGTGTTGAACGAATTCCCCGGCGCGACCTTAAAGGAATACATCGCGCCCAAAACTTCAGATCTGGCCGCCTGGTTTGTTGTGGCGAGGGAGGGGGTGACTGAGGCCGTTGCCGTAGACCCCTATTCGGCCAAAGTGATCCGGGCCGTCGATAAGGAAAGCACCGGATTTGCCTGGGCCCGGAAGATCCATGCCAGCCTGCTGCTGGGGGATACCGGCAAGCGTGTCATGGAGGTTGCTGCAGGTTTGGGCATTGTGATGATCGTGACCGGTCTGTACCTGTTCTGGCCGCGTAACGGTGGCCGCTGGGCGCAGGCGCTAGTGCCTGAATGGCGCGCCACCGGGCGCCGGTGGTGGAAGTCTTTGCACGCAAGCATCGGCTTCTGGATTAGCGTGGTGCTGTTCTCCTTCTTGCTGACCGGCATGTCCTGGACCGAAGTGTGGGGTGGCAAGTTCGTGCAGCCTTGGGGCACCTTCCCCGCTGCCAAGTGGGACGCAGTGCCCACCTCCGACCTCACCCATGCCAGCCTGAACACAGCTGGCATTCGCGATGTACCCTGGGGCCTGGAGCAAACCCCGCTGCCCGCATCCGGCTCTGACGTAGGCGCTTTGGGCGTAGCCGCCGGGGAGCCGGTCAACCTCGATGGCGTGGCGGCTTTGGCAAACCGCTTGGGCTTTGCGGGGCAGTTTCACATCAATGTGCCGCAAGACGAGAAGGGCGTGTACACCATCTCCGCCGACACCATGAGCGGCGATCTGACCAATCCATTCAAAGATCGCACCGTGCATGTGGACCGCTATACCGGACGGGTGCTGGCCGATGTGGCGTTTGCGGACTATTCCGTAGTTGCCAAAGGCATGGCCATCGGCATTGCACTGCATCAGGGAGATATCGGCCTGTGGAGCGCATGGGCCAACATCCTGGCCTGCCTGGCGATTGTCTTGCTCTGCGTGAGCGGCATCGTGATGTGGTGGATTCGCCGTCCCACGGGCAGCGGTCGCCTGGCGGCTCCTGCTGTGCCTGCGCAGGCGCCTTTGTGGAAAACTGGCGCGCTGGTGATGGTGATCACCGGGCTGGCATTCCCATTAGCCGGCGGGGTGTTGCTGGCCGTGGTGGTGTTGGACTGGCTGCTGATTTCCCGGGTGCCTGCACTCAAGAACGCCTTGTCATAACGCATGGGGTTCGCCACAGGGCCCCCGAAAGCCGCGCTTTTCCGCTCCTCAGCCGCCGCAGCTTGGAGTAAGCTTTGCGCAGGGCCCTTTGTGCAAGCCTCTAGGAGCATTTATGAGCGATTCAGACACCTCCGGTTTCGGCAAATTCGTTCCCGGGTTTGACTTCCTGCAGAACCTGGCCAAGGGCGCCAGCACCAGCATCCCCCAGATGCCCAACTTGGGTAATTGGGTGGCGCCCACTTTGAATGTGGAGGAGCTGGACAAGCGGATTGAAGAGCTCAAAAACGTGCACTTCTGGCTGGAGCAAAACTCCCGCGCGCTGGGTGCCACCATCCAGGCGCTGGAGGTCCAGAAAATGACCCTGGCCACCCTGAAAGGCATGAACTTCAACATCGGTGACATGGCCAACGCGCTCAAGCTGAAAGCCGCTGATTCGGTTTACAGCGGTGTGCAAAAAGCCACCGAAAAAGCCGCAGCGACGGCCAAGACCATCAGTGATGTTGCCACCGGCAAGTCGGACGACAAGTCTGCCAAAGCCACGGGGACGCCCTCGCTGGTGGACCCGCTGCAGCTATGGGGTTCATTGACCCAGCAGTTCCAGAACATTGCTGCCAGCGCCTTGAAAGAAGCTACGAGCAAGACGGCGGCCGACATCACGAAAAACATGGCCACCGGACTGGCCAAAGACGCCATCAAGACGGCTAAGGCTGCGACCAAAAAGGCAGTAACCAAGCGGGCTGCGCCCCGCAAAGCGCCTGCCAAGAAATCTACCGGCCGTTAGCGCCCAACCCCACTCTGGACGGCATTGCCGCCACCTCTTATGCGAATGTTTCCTCATGCCCATGCCACGCATCCGCAGTGGCAGATGGCTGCTGCTTTGGTGCTCGCGCAGCTGCGGGCTCAAATGGCCTTGGCTGACTATGCGGCCAACCCGACGCTGGCATTGCTGTATGTCACGGACCACTACGCCGCGCACGCCAAAGACATCCTGGAGCACCTGAGTGGCGAGCTGCCTTTGGTCACCGATTGGTCCGGCACCGTGGGCGTGGGAATTGCGAGTAACAACGTGGAGTACTTCGACGAGCCCGCCATGGCCGTGATGCTGATGGATGTGCCGTCGGACCAGTACCGGGTGTTTTCGGGGGTGGCACCGCTAGGCCTGGGCTTTGAGGCCCACACGGCGCTGGTGCATGCCGACGGCAGCACCATTGAGTTGGCAGAGCTGGTCCGCGAGATGGCCGGACGCACCAGTGCAGGCTACCTGTTCGGGGGGCTCACCAGCAGCCGCAGTGACAACGTGCAGTTTGCGGTGGCGGCTGATGGCAACTTGAGCGGGCATGGCTCTGCCAGCGGCGTGTTTTCAGGTGGATTGAGCGGGGTTGCGTTCTCGGAGGACGTGGCTTTGGTGTCCCGCGTGACACAAGGTTGCAGCCCGGTATCGAAGGCGCGCACGGTAACCGATGCGGACCACAACGTGGTGGTGTCGCTGGACGGGGAGCCGGCGCTGGATGTGATGCTGCGTGACCTCAAGATCTCGCTCGACCAACCTCAGGAGGCACTGGAGGTGGTGCGTGCCACTTTGGTTGCCTTGGCAGAGCCCGCCGTCGAGGCGGCCCCGGGCATGGTGCGCCACACCGGGAATTTGGGCAGCGAGGTGACGGTGCGCCACATCATCGGTCTGGACCCGGGTCGTCGCGGTATTGCAGTTGCTGAGGTGGTGCAGCCCGGTGCCCAGTTGGCTTTCTGCAAACGCAACCGGGAGGCTGCCAAAGCAGACCTGGTGCGAATTTGTGCCGAGATTCGCGAGGAACTTGAGCCTCAAGAACTGAGCCTTGAATTAGCGGTGGCCTTGCAGCCCGATGAGGCGCAGGCTGCCCCGCACCCCGCCCGGCGGATTGCCGGCGCGGTGTATGTGAGCTGCTCTGGACGTGGAGGCCCTCACTTTGGAGGCGCAAGTGCCGAAATGCAAATAGTGCGCCGTGCGCTGGGCGATGTACCGCTGGTCGGCTTTTTTGCTGCGGGGGAGATTGCGGCAGACCATGTCTATGGCTACACCGGCGTTTTAACTGTTTTTACTGAATAACATAAAAATTCATTATTTGGGGTATATTGAGCCTCTGGGCTGACCCGACTTGGAGATACACATGGGTAATTTGAAAATCAGCACTCGCCTATACGGGGGCTTCTCCTTACTGATTGCCGTGATGGTGGCGATCGTGTCAGTCGCGTTTATCGAAATGAACTCTTTGCGGTCAGCGTCGAACGAGATCGCGGCCAACGCATTGCCGAGCGTGCAAGAGACAAACAGGCTCAATACGCTGATTTCAGATTTCCGTATTGTCGAAATGCAGCATGCGCTTTCGATCGAAGAGGGAACCAAGCAAGACTTGGAGAAGCGCCTGGACGCCATCCAGGTAGAAATCAAGGACACCAAAGCGCGTTACGAGCCCTTGATCAGCAGCCCTGAGGAGCGCGCCGGGTATGAGGAATTCAACAAGTACCGCAAGTTGTACCTCGATCTGCACAAAGACATCAAGGACTATTCCCGTCGCAATGACGCAGCAGGCGCTGCCATGCTGTTGGAGGCGGAGTCCAAAGCGATGTTCGAGCGCTCAGGCTCTGCGCTGGATAAGTTGATCGATATGAATCGCAAGGGAGCGGATGAATCAGCCGCCGCCGCGGAGCGTGCTTATCTCACCGCACGCAATGTGCTGTTTGCCTCTCTGCTTGTCGCTGTGCTGCTCGCTGTGTTTGCCGCCACCTACATCACCCGCTCCATCACCAAACCCTTGGATGAAGCCTTGACCGTGGCTACCAATGTGGCAGCAGGCGATCTGTCAGGCCGCATCCAAAGCCAGGGCAATGATGAGGTGGGCAAGTTGTTGCAGGCCATGCAGGGCATGCAGGAGGCCTTGGTCCGGGTCGTGTCGCAAGTGCGAAACGGGTCTGACAGTGTGTCCAACGCGAGTGCCGAAATTGCCCAGGGCAACAATGACCTGAGTGCCCGCACCGAACAGCAAGCCAGCGCCTTGGAAGAAACCGCGGCCAGCATGGAAGAGCTGAACTCGGCGGTGAAGCAAAACGCGGACAACGCCCGCCAAGCCAACCAATTGGCCATGAATGCCTCAACGGTCGCGGTGCAGGGCGGCGAGGTGGTGGGCGAAGTGGTGAACACCATGAAGGGCATCAACGAGGCCAGCCGCAAGATCAGCGACATCATCAGCGTGATTGATGGCATCGCTTTCCAAACGAACATTCTCGCGCTGAACGCTGCTGTGGAGGCTGCCCGTGCCGGTGAGCAGGGCCGCGGCTTTGCGGTGGTGGCCTCTGAGGTCCGTTCACTCGCCGGCCGCAGTGCAGAGGCAGCTAAAGAAATCAAGAGCCTGATCAACGCCAGCGTCGAGCGGGTCGAACAAGGCACCGCGCTGGTCGACAAGGCGGGCGAGACCATGACCGAAGTGGTGAGCAGCATACGCCGCGTGACCGACATCATGGGCGAGATCAGTGCCGCCAGTAGCGAGCAAAGTGCCGGTGTGGCGCAGGTGGGTGAGGCGGTCGCCTCTATGGACCAGACCACCCAGCAGAACGCAGCCTTGGTGGAAGA
>RFQA01000190.1 GCA_009925925.1 Betaproteobacteria bacterium | reverse complement strand
ACATTCATTGCGGCAATGAGGCCCAACTTCCGGGACGACTCATTCACATCCCGCAAGCGCAACACGAGAAAAGTAAGCACCCCGCGCAGCAAGCCAACAGGGAGTACCACCTCGATGGCCAGTGGCTTGGAGGCACCGTCATGCCAAGAAAAAACAAAGAAGCAAGCCAGTGCAACGGTGGCGAACGCCGAGACCACCCAAGACCCAACTGTGTGCCCATGCACGACATGCTCCAACCGTTTTTGGATCATTACGGCACAGCATCTTGCTGTCTGATCTTGTTGGCGACTTGAATACGGTGCCTTTGCACGCCAGTCCTTCACGCTGTACCTGCGTGAACGTATCGAACTGCAAACCCGGCCGCAGCTGGAAGCACCAGCGCGCCAATAGATCCGATATGGTCGACCCGCCAGGTCGTGGGATTGAATTGACCCCGCCCTGCCGCTTATTGCTTACAGTGGGGGCGCACTAGCCAAGAGCCTGAAGTGGCCAGACATTCTCTCCAACCTCAAAACCAGTTTGGAATTGGCCGCCATCTTCTCACTAAGCTTGCAGTGCCTAAAAACAAAAAAGCCACGCAGCCCTTATGAAATATGCGCATCCAGCTACTGATTTTGTAGCATATTTAATAGCGATTGAAGGGTTGGCTTCAAGCGCCGGCGTACCGGTAAATCTGGTCACCGCCCGGTGCGCGAATTTGCGCATTGAACGAGACGATGATGCGGTCTTTGTCTCCGGCGTAAGGCATGGCCTTGTGCGGTAAAAAGGCAGGAAACACCACCAACTGTCCCTCTTGGGGTAGGAAATCGAGGGTGGCTTGCTGCATGTAGGCGTTGCCCATATCCATGTGCGCGCCACCCAGCAGGGGAAACATGGGACTGTAAAAACGGGTGGCGCCGTTGAGCGGACCCCATTCCGGGTGGGCGTGGCGAAACTGCGGCGCGTCAATCTGCACGTAATACACCCCCGACCAAGAGCAATTGCCATGGGTGTGAATGTCGTGGAATGCAGCGCCATTCTGGATTTGAAACCACAGGCCCACCAACTCCAGTTGCAGGCCATGGCGCCCCGGTGGCCAGACACCTGCATTGGCCTGCTTGGCGGTCATTTGCACTGCTTTGGCGATGAATTCGACCAACAAACGGAATTCGGGTAGGTCCACCCGCTGGAGCAAATCATCTGCGCTGGCATAAAAGCCGCCATTACTTTTTTCAGCATCTGTATCAGTTGCCCGCATGATCGCAAAGACACGCGCCAACACCGCGTTTACGTCAGTCGCTTGGTCGAACGTGTGCACTGCCAATGGCACGGCCCAGTGCTGTTGCAGCACACCGTTGGTGAGCAATGAACTCATGCCGTGACTTCTGACGTTGGTAGTTCGAGCTTCCAGCCAGTGCGTTGTGCGAGTTGGGTCAAGTCGTCAAGCGTGTCTAGATCAGTGATAAAGCGGGTGTTGTCCGTTTGGTGGGTAAAAACCATATCGGGATTGCGATCCATGAGGTGGCGACACCCCAAGTTCGTTTCACTAGCCAACACCTGAGCGCGCGCTTGAGCATCAATCACCACCGGATTTCCACGTTGCTCGCCCACCATGGGCATGACAATATTGCCGTACGGTTTTTTCTTGAACGCCGCAATCAGCTCGGTCAGGTCTGAAGCACCAATCAATGGCTGATCCGCCAGCAGGATGATGACGGCATCAAAGTTGCCGCTAAGTGCTGATAGCCCCAACCGAACCGAGCTTTGCTGGCCCATAGCGAAGTCTGCGTTGTGCGCCAACGTGACCGGAAAGGTCTGCACTTGCGCCTCGACCGCATCACGCGCGTGCCCGGTGACCACCACCACTTCGTCTACCCCGGCGCCACTCAGCGCAATGAGATGGCGGTTGATGAGGGGCACGCCCTGCAGGCGAATCAAGGACTTGGCTACGCCGCCCATGCGCGAGCCCTCTCCGGCAGCTAGCAACACAGCACCGATGCGCAGGCGGGCATACAAGCCACCACCGCCTTTGAGCAAACATCCCATACGACTGACTCCTTTAAACCAATAATTCGGGCAAACGTGAGAGGCTGGCAAGATTGTGCAACGGCATGAAACGCGTCACATGCTGAGCGGCCAAGCCCATGGCCGCCGACTGCGGCACATCCACGGTGGGGTGCAGCCAGCAAACCCGCGCACCGCGACCCTGGACTCTGGCCAGCACATGGCACAAGCCCTCAGGCTCGTCGGTGTCGTAACCGTCGCTGAGGACCATGAACAAGTCCCCGCGCTTGAGGCTGCGACCCAAATGCACATCCAATGCCTCATTCAGGCAGTGCGCAATGCGCGTTCCACCGCCAAAACCAAACGACACCGCGTTGACTTTTTCCTGGATGCGCTTGCTGCGCTGGCGCATCAGCGGGGTGACTTCCGCCAACCGGGTGTGGAACACAAAGGCGCGGGCATTCATGATCTCCACCAAGGCGCGGCTCAGGCGCAGAAAAAACTGGGCATGGGTTTCCATGGAGCGGCTCACATCCACCAGCACGACCACCTGCGGCATGCGTCGCTTGCGTTTGATGTGATGCAGTTTGACCAATTCGCCCCCTGTGGCGAGTGCTTCGCGCAAGGAACGGCGCAGGTGAATGGCGCCGTGGTCCGGGTGGCCCTGAAAACGCCGCATCAGCTTGGCACGCAGTTGGCGTTTGAAGGCTTCCACCAAAGGCTCAAACCGGTCCATATCACCAGGCAGCCATTCCGAAAAATCACGCTGGTCCTGCGGCGCCGTGCGGCTTGCACCGCCCTGTGCACGCTTGGGCGAGTCCGGGGCTTCGATGTCTCCCACACCGGGAGCGTCCGTCACACCCAGGGTCGACTTGGCTGTACCGGGTGGGCTGTCGCCCATGTCGCTGTGCATTTGCTTCACCAAATCGGGCAGTGAGCGCGAGCGCTGAGTGAGGCCTGAGTTGCGGGTTTTGCCCTTGACCTTGTGTGGAAACCAGTACGCCTGATGAACCTCCGGGTAGCGACTCCACTGGGTGTGACTGCCCGACGCGATGCCACGCCAGAGTGCTGCAATACGCTCCCACTGTTGCACCGGCAGGGCGGCTGCGCTTTGCACCATCAGTTCCACCTCCGCGTACCCGAGTGAGAAGCCATGCCCACGCAAGTAGTGGGCAAACTCACCCACCTGTTGGCGTGGATCGATGGCGCAGTTTTGCGCAGTAGCGCTCATCAAAGTATCTTATTTCTGGTGCACAGCCATCGCTCCGGCAACACCCACATCCTGGCCCATGCGAGGACCATCGAGCAATCGGGCCACGGTGTCGGAAGTCACTTGCCAACTGTCATTGCGGGTCTTGAGCAATGCAGCGAGCGAAGGTACCAGTACCTGCGGGTCGATAGGGAGTTCCACATGCCCCAGCTTGAACAGCACGCGAACCCAATCCAGCGTTTCAGCCACACCGGGAATTTTTTCAAGGTCATGCTTTCGCAGGCGTTGCACAAACGCTACGGTTTCTTCCACCAGGCGTCCAGCGGCCTCGGGTACCAGTGTGCGCACGATCTGGGTCTCACGCGCCAACGTGGGGAAATCGACATAGTGAAACAGGCAGCGCCGGCGCAGTGCGTCTGACAGATCACGAGTGCCATTGCTGGTCAGCACGACCAAAGGCTTGCTGATGGCCTTTAATGTACCAATTTCGGGCACCGTGACCTGATACTCGGAAAGCATCTCCAGCAAAAATGCTTCAAAGGCTTCGTCGGCGCGGTCAATCTCGTCAATCAGCAGGACACAAGGCTGCGGCGACCGAATCGCGGCCAGCAGCGGGCGCTCCAGCAGAAATGCCTCGGAAAAGAGATCGTCGCGTAGCGCCGCACGGTCACCCTGCCCGGCTTCTGCAAGGCGAATTTCAAGCAATTGCCGGCTGTAATTCCACTCGTACACCGCCTGACTCAAGTCGAGGCCTTCGTAACACTGCAGTCGCAATAGTGGACGGTCAAGTGCCCGCGCGCATGCGCTGGCAATGGCAGTCTTGCCGACGCCGGCCTCACCCTCAAGTAGCAATGGGCGCTCCAGCGCAAGGCCCATCCAGACCAGGCTTGCCAAGTCTTCATCGGCAATGTAGCCCGCCTTGAAAAGTTGCTCTCGCAAACCCTCGGGAGTATCGGGAACGGCTGAGGTCATAAAGCCCGGGCAACAATATAAAGAATTCAAACTCAGGACTTGCGACCGAAGAGTCCACCAATAAAGTTTTTGATCATGAGCCAGACAAAGCCCAGTGCATTGAACTCTTTGGCGACCACAGGCGCAACTGGTGCGGGTGCGACTGCCGCGGGCGAGGTTGTACCAGATGAACTTATATCGGTGTCAGCGACCGGAACCATGCCCGCCTGAATCACCTGTGCTTTTTGCGAGAAAACCTCAGCAAACTGCGCGAGGATCATGTCAGACACCGAGGTCATCATGCGACCGCCAAACTGGGCAAACTTTCCATTCACGATCACCTCGGCGTGGCCCTGCAAAGTGCAGTTCCCACCATCAGTTGGCACCAGCGACGCCGTGAGCTCCATGGACGCGGATGAGCCGCCTTTGTCTGCACCTTTGCCCATCATCTTCAAAGTGCGGGCTTCGATATCCAGCGTCAAAATTTCGATGGTGCCGGCAAATGCCGCGACTGCAGGACCGACCTTGACTTTGACAGCCCCTTTGTAATGGGTTGCGTCAATTTCCTCTGTGATTTGCGCGCCGGGCATGCATGTGGCCAGCTCATTCATATTGGAGAGTACTTGCCACGCGGCTTCCACGCTGGACGCTACCGGGTATTGTTTGTCTAGGACGACTTCCATACGTGCTTTCTATCTCGAACTCACAAAACAAGAGGGCGGATGCACCACAGCACACCCGCCCCAAGGAACATGTCAATCAGCTCGCAATTCCAGCTTGCTTGAGCTGCTGCCACACGCGGTAAGCGGTGTGCGGCATATTGAAGTGGGTCACACCTAAATGCGCAAATGCATCAACCATGGCACTGGTAAAGGTAGGAATGCTGCCCACATGAGGAGACTCCGCCACCCCCTTGGCGCCAATCGGGTGGTGGGGGGATGGGGTCACGGTGTAGTCGGTCTCCCAATGGGGTGTCTCCACCGCGGTGGGCAGAAAGTAATCCATCAGTGAGTTGCCCTGGATGTTGCCTTGCTTGTCAAACGACAGCAGCTGGCCCATGGCCACGGCAAAACCTTCGGTCAGACCACCGTGAATCTGCCCCTCAATCACCATCGGGTTGATGCGGGTGCCGCAGTCGTCGAGCGCATAGAAGCGACGAACCTTGGTCTCACCCGTGGCCTTGTCGATATCGACCACGCACAAGTAAATGCCAAAGGGATAGGTGAAGTTCGGTGGGTCATAGTAATGCACGGCCTCTAGGCCGGGCTCCAGACCGGCCGGTGGCTGGTGGTAAGCAGCCCAGGCAATTTCAGTCATGGTTTTGAACTTGGCATCATTGCCCTTGACCTTGAAGCGATCGATTTCCCACTCCAGATCCGCCTCGCTCACTTCCATCAAATGCGCGGCAATGGTCTTGGCCTTGGCATGGATTTTTCTAGCCGCCATAGCGATGGCGGCACCGGCCACGGGTGTGGAACGCGAGCCGTAGGTGCCCAGTCCGTAGGGCGCCGTATGCGTATCACCCTCTTCCACTTGAATCACTTCCGATGAAATACCGAGCTCAGTGGCAATGATCTGCGCGTAGGTGGTTTGGTGCGCCTGGCCTTGCGAGATGGTTCCCATGCGGGCTATCGCACTCCCGGTGGGGTGTACGCGAATCTCACAAGAGTCAAACATGCCCACGCCCAAAATATCGCAAATTTTGCTAGGACCCGCACCGACCACTTCGGTAAACGTCACCAGGCCAATACCCATCAGCGTGGGGCAATTGGGGTCAGCGCGTTTGGCGGCTTGTTCAGCGCGCAGTGCTTTGTAGTCGACAGCGTCGAGCACTTTGTCCAACGCAGTCTGATAGTCGCCCGAGTCGTACTCAAAACCAAACGCCGATTGGTACGGGAACTGCTCGCGCTTGATGAAGTTTTTGCTGCGAATCTCGGCTTTGTCCATGCCAAGTTTTTGCGCCAACACATCGACCATGCGCTCCACCAGATACACCGCCTCGGTCACGCGGAAAGAACATCGGTACGCCACCCCACCGGGTGCTTTGTTGGTGTACACGCCATCCACCGAGCAATGCGCGGCAGCAATGTCGTAAGACCCGGAACAAATATGGAACATGCCCGCCGGGAACTTGGAGGGATCGGCACAGGCGTCAAACGCGCCGTGGTCTGCGGTAACGTGGGTTCGCAAGGCCAAAATTTTGCCGTCCGCGGTGGCGGCCAATTCGCCGGTCATGTGGTAATCACGGGCAAAACCGGTGCTCGACAGATTTTCGATACGGTCTTCCACCCATTTGACCGGCCGCCCAAGCACGATGGAGGCGACGATGGCACACACGTAGCCGGGATAGATAGGCACCTTGTTACCAAAACCACCGCCAATGTCCGGAGAAATAATACGGACCTTGGACTCTGGAATGCCAGAGAGCATGGACACCACCGTGCGTACCACATGGGGCGCCTGGCTCGTAATCCAAGTGGTGAGCTCGCCACGTACCGGATCGAACGAGGCCACGCAGCCGCAAGTCTCCAGCGGGCAAGGGTGCACGCGCGGATAGTGCATGTCTTGCTTGACGGTGACGGCAGCACTGGCAAAGGCTGCGTCAGTCGCCTCTTTGTCACCCGCCTGCCAGTTGAAAATGTGGTTGGGACTTTTGCGAGGCCCGTGGGCACCCTCGGCTTTACCCACCAGATCTT
>RFQA01000189.1 GCA_009925925.1 Betaproteobacteria bacterium | reverse complement strand
ACGACCCCATGGCCGTGGTGGACAGCCGCCTCAAAGTGCGGGGCGTGGCCGGCTTGCGGGTGGTCGATGCGGGTGTGATGCCCCTCATTACCAGTGGCAACACCAATTCACCCACTTTGATGATTGCGGAGAAGGCTGCGCAATGGATTGCCGAGGATGCCGAGCTGCGCCAATGAAGGGTTTGTCCTGATGTCGGACCGCCGCGAGGGCGGATACAGTTCCAGCCAACGCTGAACCGAACAGCAACTGCGAGGCCCACAAGGCCGGACTTGAAACGACGCCGAGGAGACGGCTAAGAACACAACCAATAACTCTGCACATAACGATGCAGCTTCACAAAAGCACCGGCACCCCCGGTGCTTTTTTATTTTCAGAGACAAATCCCTGGCTGGCGCCCGCCATATGTGCGCGGACAGCTCCTGAATTCATAGCAGAAAGCTCCGATAGGCGGATGCGACAATCCTTGCATGGAATTGCTCATCGCCTCGCTCGCCTCCGGACTTGCCGGATTTATTGATTCGATTGTGGGCGGGGGTGGTTTGATCCTGACGCCGGCCTTGTTTGCCTTGTTTCCCACAGCCCATCCGGCGACCCTGTTTGGTACCAATAAGGGGGCCGCGGTAGCGGGCACGGCTTTCGCCGCTGTGCGCTACAACCGTCAGGTGAGCCTGCCCTGGCGGGCCTTGCTTCCCGCCACGCTGGTGTGTTTTGCAGCTGCGCTTTCAGGTGCGTGGCTGGTGACCCAGATCTCGCCACAGTACCTGCGCAAGGCGCTGCCCTTCATTCTTGTCCTGGTGCTGGGTTACACCTTGGCGAAAAAAGAACTGGGCCGCCACCACCTGCCGCAATTCAGCGGTCGCAAGGAAGTGCTCATGGCCTGTGCCATCGGGGGTGGCATCGGCTTTTACGACGGATTTTTCGGCCCCGGCACCGGTAGCTTTTTTGTGTTTCTGTTGGTCCGGGTGCTGGGTTATGACTTCTTGCATGCTTCCGCAGGCGCCAAACTACTCAACACCGCCTCCAACTCAGCGGCACTTGTGCTGTTTACCGTGACCGGGCACGTGTGGTGGCACTACGTGCTCGTGATGGCCGTGGCCAATGTCATCGGCAGCCTTGCAGGTACCCACTTGGCGCTGAAGCACGGTACAGGGTTTGTACGCTCGGTGTTCATCGCCGTCGTCTCCGCGCTAATCCTCAAGACCGCTTACGACGCATTTTTACGAGGCATGTAAGACACGTTAGCGCGGAGGTGGCCACGGCAGCTCGGCAGCTACGCGGGGCTTGCCGATGGGCGCGGTGGCTTTGCCCTGACTCACTGCCGCCATGTCTTCCTCGCTGGGATACTGGCCCAGCAACCAGTAGTCGAAGGTGCGTCGCGCAATGGGAGCGGCCGACGCCGCACCAAAGCCCGCGTTCTCCACAATCACTGCCAGGGCGATCTTGGGATCGTCAGCCGGAGCGAAAGCGATGTACAACGAATGATCACGCTGGTGCTCTTCCATGGTGGAGGCGTTGTACTTCTGATTTTTGCCCAGACTCACCGCCTGCGCCGTCCCGGTTTTGCCACCGCTCACATAACCAGCCCCCGCGAACACGCGCGTACCGGTACCGCCCTGTGTCACACCCACCATGGCGTCTTTGACCACCTTGAGGTTTTCCGGCTTGAAGGCGAGGTCAATGGGCGGCTCAGGCGCCACGGGTGTACGCACCCGGGTCGTGGCGTCCTGCGTCGCAGTGACGAGTTGCGGTTTGTGCTTGACGCCGTTGTTTGCCAGGGTAGACACCGCCTGGGCAATCTGTAGCATCGTGAAGCTGTTGTAGCCCTGACCAATACCCAATGAAATCGTCTCGCCGGCGTACCATTTTTGCTGTTCCGGGCGCTTGTAATACTTGCGTTTCCACTCCTGGCTGGGGAGTACGCCGCGCACTTCACCATTGATATCAATGCCAGTGATTTGGCCGAAGCCCAGTGGCGCCATGAAGTCATGCATGGTGTCTACGCCCAACTCATTGGCCAGAGAGTAGAAGTAAACGTTGCTGGACTCCACAATCGCGCGGCGCATGTCCATAATGCCGCCGCGCTCGTTTTCCGGACTACCAAAGCGGTTGCCACCGAACATGTAGAAGCCCGGGTCGTTGATCAGGGTCTGCGGTGTACGGGTGCCGGTTTCCAGAGCAGCCATGGCCATGAACGGCTTGTAGGTCGAGCCCGGCGGATAGGTTCCGCGCAAGGCACGATTCAACAAGGGCTTGTCGATAGACTCATTGAGCATTTGCCAGTTTTCTTGGTCAATGCCTTCCACGAACAGGTTGGAATCGAACGTGGGTTTGCTCACAAAGGCCAGCACTTCGCCAGTCTTAGGGTCCAAGGCCACCAAGGCGCCACGACGGGTGCCGAACATGTCCTCGATCAACTTTTGCAGCTTGATGTCGATGGACAGCACCACCACGTTGCCGGGGGTGGAAGGGTTACTGGCCAGCTTGCGTACTGCGCGGCCACCTGCAGAGGTTTCAATGCGCTCCACCCCGGTGATGCCATGAAGCACCGACTCAAAGCTTTGCTCTACCCCCAGCTTGCCGATGTATTCGGTGCCACGGTAGTTGGCTTGATCTTCACTGTCGTCAATCTTCTCTTTTTCCGCACGGTTGATGCGGCCGATGTACCCGATCACGTGACTGGCGAGATCCCCGTACGGGTAGTTGCGGAACAGTCGGGCCTTGATCTCCACGCCGGGAAAACGGAATCGCTGCGCGGCAAAGCGCGCTACTTCGGTGTCCGTCAATCGGGTACGGATCGGCAGGGATTCAAAGCTCTTGGACTCTTCCATCAGCTTTTTGAACCGCCGGCGGTCGCGGGGCGTGATGTCTACCACCTTGGAAAGCTCATCCAAGGTTTCTTCCACGCCGCCGCTTTTGGAGGGGGTGATTTCTAGTGTGTATGCGGAGTAATTGGTGGCCAGCACGATGCCGTTACGGTCCACGATCAGGCCCCGGTTAGGCACGATAGGGACAATGGAGGTACGGTTGCTTTCCGCCTGGGCGCGCAAATCGTCGTGACGGAAGATCTGCAGATACACCAAGCGGGCAAACAACAGGAAGAAGCACACCAGCACCAGCACGCTGACCACGAACACCCGGGTCCGGAAGCGCGCCAGATCCGCCTGGACGTTGCGTAACTCGGTCATGCAGCCTGCGCCTTACAAAGGGCGGTTTTCATCGGGGTCCGGAGCCCGGCGCTGTGGCGCCAAGAGCACCACGCTGGCCACAGGCCACAGAGCGGCCTCCAACACCGGCGCCAACAGCAATGACCAGCCGGGGAAAGCACCTCCACCGGAGATGCGCAACAGCAACTCCAAAGCGTGCGCAGCCACAAACAAAGGCAATACCTGCGCAGCTTGAGAGGGCACGGTAAACCACAACAAACGGCGATGCACCGTGATCGCCAAAAAGCTGAGCACGGTGTAGGACATGGCGTGTTGACCGAGCAATGCACCCTGGTGCACGTCCATCAGCAAACCGAAAAAGAAGGCAGCGACAATGCCGATGCGCAAGGGTTGGTGGACCGTCCAGAACACCAACACGAGGGCGAGCATGTCCGGCGTCCACGCGGCACGCCCCCACAAGCCCATGTTCAACAACATGTTCAGCAAGAGCGCGGCCAGCAAGCTGCTCCAGATGAACAGAGGCCTGGCCGGCAACAACAATTGTTGACCCGGACGCATGATCATGGTCGCGCCCCCCGTGACTTGGCAGCAGGTACCGGCAATTCTGGAACGGGGCGCGCAGGTACCTTGTCTCCCAGAGGGTCCAACACAATCACGTGTTCGGCGCCAGACACCAGACCGAGCGGGACGCAGTAAATGCGGGCGAACACGGCATCCACTTTGCGCTCCACTTTCTCCACACGGGCTACCGGCAAGCCCGGGGGGTACACACCGTCCACACCACTGGTGGTCAACAGGTCGCCTACGGCAACGTCTGCATTGGCCGCCATGTAGCGCAGCTCCAAAGCATCGGCATGGGTCGACGTATCACCAAAGGCGACGCCCCGCGCGCCCGTGCGCACGTTCAACACGGGGATGGCATGGTCGCGGTCGGTGATCAGGGTCACTTCGCTCACGAGGGGATACACATTGGTGATTTGTCCGATCACACCTGCTTCGTCCAGCACCGGAGAACCAACCACCATGTGGTGCATCAAGCCCTTGTCAATGATCACTTTGCGGGTGTAAGGGTCTGCAGCTTCGTAGATCACCTGTGCAGCACGGAAATCGGTGGTCAGGCGTTGTGACAGGTCCAGCAACTTGCGCAAGCGTTGGTTTTCCAACTCCAGCTGCTCCACCTGGTTGGCCCGCTGCGACTGGACGCTGAGTTTGCGGCGTGCTTCTTCCTGGGCTGTCTCTGCGGTGGCGAGCGTGGAAAAATAATTACCCATGCGCCCCGCCAGTTCCACGGGTTGCAACGCCAGCCACTGCACCGGGTACAGCACGGCGGCCAATGCAACACGCAAAGGTTGCATGACCTTGAAGCGCGCATCGGCCACCATCAAAAGCAGTGCCAAGGCACTGCAGACGGCCAGCTTGGACAGGGCCGAAGGGCCCTGGCGGAAGAAGGGGGGAGGATCTCTGTCCAGCGTACCGAGTGGCATCGCTGCGTCCGGCGTTCAGTAACTCGAAGCGTTTATTCGCTGGTGAAAATGGAGCCCAAACGTTCCATCTGCTCCAGTGCAATACCGCAACCGCGCACCACGCAGGTCAGCGGGTCTTCAGCGACCAACACCGGCAAACCGGTTTCCTCGGCCAGCAAACGGTCCAGGTCGCGCAACAAGGCGCCACCGCCGGTCAGCATCATGCCGCGGTCGGCAATGTCGGCACCCAATTCAGGCGGGGTTTGTTCCAAGGCGTTCTTGACGGCGGACACGATGTTGTTCAACGGGTCGGTCAGTGCTTCCAGGATTTCGTTGGAGGAGATGGTGAAGCTGCGTGGCACACCTTCAGAAAGGTTGCGACCGCGGACTTCCATTTCCTTGACTTCAGAGCCGGGAAATGCAGAACCAATTTGCTTCTTGATGGCTTCTGCAGTGGGCTCGCCGATCAACATGCCGTAGTTGCGGCGGATGTAGTTGATGATGGCTTCGTCAAACTTGTCGCCGCCAACACGGACCGAGCCCTTGTAGACCATGCCGCCCAGGGAGATCACGCCCACTTCGGTGGTACCACCACCGATGTCCACCACCATGGAGCCGCTGGCCTCAGCCACCGGCAAACCAGCACCGATGGCCGCTGCCATGGGTTCTTCAATCAGGTATACGTCGCTGGCGCCTGCGCCAAGTGCGGATTCACGGATAGCACGACGTTCCACTTGGGTGGAGCCGCAAGGCACGCAAATGATGATGCGGGGGCTGGGCTTGAACACGCCGCGGGGGTGCACCATCTTGATGAACTGCTTGAGCATCTGCTCAGTCACCGTGAAGTCGGCAATCACGCCGTCTTTCATCGGGCGGATCGCTTCGATGTTGCCGGGCACTTTGCCCAACATGGCCTTGGCTTCGCGGCCTACGGCCTGGATGGTTTTCTTGCCTTGGGGGCCGCCTTCGTGGCGGATGGCGACGACGGAGGGTTCGTCGAGAACGATGCCCTTGTCACGCACAAAAATCAGGGTGTTGGCGGTACCGAGGTCAATCGCCAGGTCAGTAGAAAAATACTGACGGAAAGCTCCAAACATTACATATCCTCTCAGGCACACAGCACGCTTCGGCGCTGCATCACCGGTTTTAACAATTTGAAATCGTAAGCTTGACGTCAAAGTCCGGGGTTTTCCGGTCTCTCAGCCAAAGCTAGGATAATAACCCATCGCCTGTGAATAACTCTCAGGGGAAACCGTGGTTTCACACGAATTACCCTTGGTTTCAACTCTTCTACACCCATGTCACTGACATCTTCCGACATCGCCCGCATTGCCAACTTGGCGCGCCTTGAATTGCAGCCCGATGAAAGTGAGCGCGTGCTCACACAATTGAACGGTTTTTTTGGGATCGTCGAGGCCATGCGGGCTGTGGACACCACGGGTGTTCAACCCCTGGCACACCCGGTAGCCGCCATCCAGGACATCACCTTGCGCTTGCGGGATGACGCCGTCTCCGAGCCCGACAACCGTGAAGCCAACCAGCGCAGTGCCCCCGCCGTCGAGCGCGGCCTGTTCCTGGTTCCCAAGGTCATTGAGTAAAGCCACGTAAAGCTATGACAACCCCCCTATCCACCCGCGCGCCGCACGACCTGAGTGTTCAGGAACTGGTGCAAGCGATTGCAGACAAACAAGTTTCGGCCACAGAATTGGCCCAGCATTTTTTAGCCCGCAGCCAAGCCCATGCCAACCTTGCGGCATTCGTAGACCTCAACGCAGAAGCCACGCTGGCGCAGGCGAAGGCCGCCGACGCACGCATTGCCGCCGGAACCGCTGGTGCACTGGAAGGACTGCCATTGGCCCACAAAGACATCTTTGTGACCCGCGACTTCGCCACCACCGCCGGCTCCCGCATGCTCAAGGGCTACCGCTCACCGTTTGATGCCACCGTGGTGCGCAAGCTGGCCGACGCAGGTGCAGTGACCCTGGGCAAAGTGAACTGCGACGAGTTCGCCATGGGTTCCAGCAACGAGAACACGGCGGTTGCGGCCGTGGGTAGTGACACCGTCGCGCCAGTGCGCAACCCGTGGGACACCTCTCGTATTCCGGGCGGTTCCTCCGGCGGCAGCGCGGCCGTGGTCGCAGCCCGCCTGGCGCCCGCTGCAACAGGTACCGACACCGGCGGCTCCATCCGCCAACCGGCCGCGTTTTGCGGCATCACTGGAATCAAACCCACCTACGGCCGCGCTTCCCGCTACGGCATGGTGGCGTTTGCGTCTAGTCTGGATCAGGCTGGCCCCATGGCCCGCAGTGCCGAAGACT